>NZ_JBFBAM010000098.1:0-26907 GCF_040682195.1 Kutzneria sp. NPDC051319
CATCCGGGGGGGCCCGGGCGATTGGCGCGCCGGGGCCCCAGGGGTTAGGGTTTCACCACCATCAACCGACCGTGAGATCGGTTCTCTGTTTCCGCGTGGCCCTCGTGTGAAGCCGAGCCCGCGGAGATCGCAACTGCGTGACCGGAGACCACCTTCCAATCCGATGGGACTGCGGCACCCGCGCGGCGAGACGCAACCGGCGAGCGAGGCAACGGTGTGTGACCCTTCCCTTCTCCTCTGACTTTCCGACCTGCTTCAACTGCTGATGATGCTGCTACTGCTGGTCCTGCGTCTGCTTGCGCGTCCACCACCGGCCGAAACCCCTTGCGTACTCCGGTTCCAGCACGTGATGGCGCTGGCCACCCGCCGGAACCCCGTTCACTGATCGGCTCCGGCGCACCTGACCGTCCTACTGGCACTGCGTTTTCGACATTGCACCTTCGGTACCGCGTTTTCGACACTGCACTGCTGAACCCCGGTGACCCGTCGGGCCGGCGATCGACTCCGGCGGGCCCCGTCCTGCGTCGTGCTCGCGGGTAGTTCGTCATCTCCCGCGTCCATCCCTCTTGCGTTCCTTGCTCGACCGCCGCCGGGATCCTGTGGTCGAAGCGATCCACCGACGCGATCCTTGGCCGCACGCCGAAGCCCCGTTCACTGATCGGCTCCGCCGTGGTCGACCGTCCAGCACCTGCTTCACGGGTAGTTCGTCATCTCCCGTGCCTGACGGACGTTTTCTTCTCTTGTGATGGGGAGGACAGTACACACGGCCAGGCGTGAATGTCTACCCCAGCCACCATAGATTTTCTGGGATCGGGTGCACGGGGTATCGCCCGTCTTGGCTGGCGGGTGAGTTTTCGCAGGTGAGCGCCCTGCGGGGGACTGGCTGACATCACTCGATCGGGCGTCGCCGAGCTCTGGTGGCGGCCTTGTCGAGCCGGTCCGACTGCGAGTGGTGGCGGAGCGGCGGTGCTCGTCATCCTCGTGCCTACTCGGCTGTGCCGCTAGGACGGCTGGTTCGTGCGCAGCTCTCAAGGCCGCTGACGAGGAGTCCCAGTCCGAAGGTGGGCATGGGGCGGCCGGCCATCCAGGCCGCCACCGACCATGCTGTTGCGACCGGGCTGAGCGCCGACGCGGTCAGCCTCGGCGCTGTCGACCTGTTCTCGCAGATGCGGACGGCGTTCGCCTTGCAGCGGGGCAGCTGCATCAGGCCGAGGCGAGCGCCCCGGTCGCGGCCCGCGAGATCCTCCGCATGGCCGCCCTCGGCGGCGTCGAAGCCGCTCATGTCGACGGCATGGTCGGATCGCCGACTCCGGGCAAGAAGGCCGATGTCGTCGTTCTCAACGGGCGAACCCTCAACGCCGGGCCGGTCAACCACGCGGCCGGGGCGGTGGTCGGCCTCATGGACACCAGCAATGACGACACCGTCATCGTCGACGGCCACCTCCGGAAACACCGCCGCCGGCTGATCGACGTCGATGTCGAGAACGTGCTCGACCGCCTCACACGGTCCGCCGAAAACCTGCTTCACCGCTGCGGGCGCCCGGACGTCCTGCTGACGTCGTGTCGCCAGGAGGGGTGACGCCCGGAATGCGCGTCGTTCACGCCGTGACATTCGTCGAAATGTTGTCGAACACCGACGTGGCTGACTAGCCTTGGTGTCAATTCGCGCACTCTCCCGGAGAACCCGAATGGCCGCCCTGCCAGCTGTGTCCCATTTGACGCCGACTGCCGCCACGTTTGCCGAGCATGCGGGGCGGTCGAGGCCGGCCGGTTCGTCGGATGCGGAAATGTAAACATTTACAACGGACATCGGTGGCTCGATTCACCCCTGTTTCCTTCGGTGGCAGTCGATCGACATTGTGTGAGCCACGGCGTCGATTGTCTCGATTATGGCCCGGTGGTTCGGCCGTCGGTCGGACGCTCGATTCGAGTGGCGGCGTGAGCGCGTAGGTCGCGAGGCGCGCTCTGGTGAGGAGTGTCTTGATGGTCGCACCCGATCCTCAGCCGACGCTGGCTGACGTGGCTCGATGGGCCGGCGTTTCCGTGGCGACAGCGTCACGGGTGCTCAACCGGTCGGCGCCGGTGAACGGGGACACCGCGGCTCGGGTCGAGCGGGCCGTGGCCGAACTGGGCTACGTGCGCCAGCGGTCGCCACACCTCGTGTGCGGGCACAGCGGCGCGGTGTCGGTGGTCGTGCTCGACGACATGCTGCGATACCAGCGCGACTCCTTCTACGGCCGGCTGCTGGTCGGCGCCGAGCGCGGCGCGCTGCGGGCCGGCCGCGAGCTGGTCGTGTCGACGGCCCTGCGGAACGCCCCTCGGGACACGCTGCTGCGCTACCTCTGCGGCGGCCACGTCGACGGCGTCGTGATGGTGGGAATGCAGTCCGACGCGACGCCGGCACAGGTGGTGCGGGATGCCGGGGTGCCGGTCATCTGTGTCGGCCGGCCCGCCGCGGGCGGACTGTCCTGTGTGGACGCGGACAACACGGGTGGGGCCCGGCAGGCCGTGTCGTACCTGATCTCGTCGGGCCGACGGTCCATCGCCACGATAGCGGGACCGAGCAACATGATCGTGGCCGACGACCGCCTGGCCGGCTATCGCAGCGCGTTGGCGGAGGGAGGTCTGGCGCCGGACGGGATCGTCTGCCGTGGGGACTTCACCGTCGAGTCGGGCGAGCACGCCATGTTGCGCCTGCTGGATCGGCATCCAGCGCTCGACGCCGTGTTCGCGGCCTCGGACCTGATGGCCTTCGGCGCGCTGCGCGCACTGCGCCGGCTGGGCGTGCGCGTGCCGGACCAGGTGGCCGTCATCGGGTTCGACGACGCCACAGTGGCCAGGCACACGACGCCGCGCCTGACCACTGTCCGACAGCCGGTCGAGGAGATGGGAGCGCGGTCGGTCGCCGAACTGCTCGCCGCCGACGGACGGCGCCGGACGGTTGTCCTGCCGACCAGCCTGGTGCTGCGCGAATCGACATGACTCCACCGGCCTGGCGCTGCCCTGTGGCGGCCATGCGGTCGCTTCTGAAACTTTCATGGCCTGTGCCTGGGTTCGGTCACCTCCTGGTTGACGGACATTGCCGCCACAAGTTCCATCCTGTGACATCGGGGTAACGGTGTGTGTGCTGTTGTGACCAGGAGGTGGCTGTGACCACGGTGCCGACTTCGGGCGAGCGCCCGACACTGGCGGACGTGGCGCGCACGGCCGGCGTCTCGCCCGCTACCGCGTCCCGTGTGCTCAACGGGTTCCACCAGGTTCGGCCGGAGACCCGGCGACAGGTCGAGAACGCGATGGCGGAACTGGGCTACGCGCGACGCCGGTCGACACGCGACAGTGAACCGGAGCGCACCGGCTCGATCGCGTTCATCGTGTGCGAGGAGGGCTCCCGCGTGTTCTCCGACCCGTTCTTCGCGCGCGTGCTGTGGGGCGCCAGCCGCGAGCTGGCGCCGACCGGGATGCAGTTGGTGCTGCTCATGCTTCGCTCGCCGCAGGACTACCAGTCCGCCGCCGTGCGCTATCTGCGAGGCGGCAGCGTCGATGGCGCGCTGTTGGTCAGCATGCACGGGCGTTGTCCCATCGACCTGGCGGACGTGTCCGTGCCGGTGATGTTCTGCGGTTGTCCGATCGGCCCGGACGCCGAGAACCTGTGCTACGTGGACGCGGACAACCGCGGCGGCGCCGAGCGTGCCGTGCGGTACCTGATCGAATCCGGGCGACGGACGATCGCGACGATCGCCGGTCCCGGTGACATGGCCGTCGGAGTGGACCGGCTCGCCGGCTACCGGGCCGCGCTGCTGGACGTCGGCCGGTTCGATCCCCGGCTGATCGCCTACGGCGACTTCGGCCAGTCCTCCGGCGACCATGCCGTGCAACTGCTGCTGAACCGGCAGCCCGACGTGGACGCGATCTTCTGCGCCTCCGACCTGATGGCCGCCGGGGCGTTACGCGCGTTACGCCGGCATGGCCGGCGGGTGCCTCAGGACATCGCCGTCGTCGGTTTCGACGACTCGCCGATCGCCCGGCAGACCGAACCCCAGCTCACCACCGTGCGCCAGCCGATCGAGGACATGGGCGGCCTGATGGTCAGGGAACTGCTCGCACTGATCCAGACGCCGGCCCCGCACCGCCGCCGAGCGGTCCTGGACACCCGACTCGTCGTCCGCGGGTCGACCTGACCGCACATAGTCACGTGCCGGGGCGCGATAAACGCTGCCCCGGCACGCACCTGCGGCAAGCCTCGCTTACCCCAGGGTCCACTGCTGGTTGCTGCCCCCGTTGCAGCTCCACAGCTCGGCCAGTGCCCCGTCGGCGGTGGACGCGCCCGTCACGTCGAGACAGAGCCCCGACTGCGCGCCGGTGATCGTGCCGTCGGAGTTGACGTTCCACTGCTGGTTGGCCTGCCCGTTGCAGGACCAGGTCACGACCTTGGTTCCGGCGGTGGTGCCCTGGTTGTAGGCGTCCAGGCACAGCGTGGTGCCGCCGAGCGCGACCGTCAGCTGGTTCGACGAGGTGCGCGTCCAGTTCTGGGGGGCCAGACCGTTGCAGGTGTAGATCTGCGTCTGGGTGCCCAGGGTCGTGGTCCCGTTCGGCACGTCAAGGCACTTGCCCGCGCCGACCGCGTGCAGCGGGCCACTGCTCGCGCCGGTGCCGCCGGCGCCGTAGCCGGCCGCGGTGATGTTGGCCTGCACCGCGTTCTCGGTGGCGTCGGACGGATAACCCGACGTCATCACGCCCTCGTAGAAGGTGCCGGCGGAGCCCTTGCTGTTGTCACCGCCGATGCCGAGGATGATCGCGCCCTCCTTGTGCATCGGGTTGTAGCCCGAGACGTTCGGCCGCTGTCCACTGTAGAACGTCGACAGGCCGCCGGACTGCGCGTTGCCGCCGCGGATGGCCCACTGGTTCGGCTCTCCCTTGACGATGGCGGTCAGGTAGCGGTAGTTGACGCTCGGGTCGTTGGCGTTGAACCCGGCGTTCACGCCGGAGAACAGCCCGTTCTCCAGGTCCGCCATCACCCAGGGGCCGTTGCCCGCGCCGTAGCCCCAGACCTTGATGTTGCCGAAGTAGATGGCTTCCATGTGGCCGTTGCCGGTGTCGTTGCTGCTGGTTTCCGCGTTGCCGTAGTCGAAGCAGCAGCCGCCGTTGAAGTGGGTGCCGTCGAAGATGGCGTACATGCCCTCCGACTGGTCGCCGGTCGCGATGCCCGAGGTGTGGTTGTTGCGGTAGCCGGTGCCGGCGGCCACGTAGACGCCGTAGGCCTTGTGCCCGTTGAGGGTTGTGGGGGCGGCGGTGGCGTTGGCCAGGTTGTCGGGGCCGCCGGCGGCGCCGCCCGCGGGCGCCTGGGTGAGGTTGTTGCCCTTGCCGGACTGGTCGTAGATGATCGTGATGAGGCACGTCGTGTTGGCGCAGAAGGAATCCTGCGCGGCGGCGTCGGCGTACCCGCCGGCGCTGGTCACGCCGATGTCCCTGGTCGCGTTGTCCGACGAGCGCCTGACCTGGTAGAGGCTGCCCGAGTAGGAGCCGTAGAGCGCGCGGGTGGTGCTGTGCGCGGCCACGCAGGGCGTCCCGCCGGCCGAGTAGATGTCACATGGTCCCTGGGTGGCGGCCGGCGCCGCCGGAGCCGTGCCGACGGCGACACCGGCCGCGAGCAGTGCCGCGGCGCCCGCGGTCAGAAGCAGCCGCCCGGTGCGTGACTTCCACGGTCGTAAGGCCATATGTGAACTCCCTTGTTCATGGCGGGTGGTGCTTCGGTGTTCGGGAACCACCGGGACTGTTAGCGCTAACATATTTGAGGGCGAAGGAGATGGCTCGGGATGGACTTAGGGGACCGTGCGTGGCGGCCATCACTATCGCCCCCCGGTGGACGCGTCGTCAAGATGCTTCGACGGGGCCGGCCGATCAGTTGTAGGCGACCCAGTAGCTGGTGGTCTGGAAGTTCATGCCACCGCTGGACGAGGTGATCTCCCAGCCGAACTGGACGTTGCCCAGGGTGACGTTGCCGATCCAGTGTGCGCTGTTCTCCAGCCATCTCATGACGTCGAGGATGTTGACGGTCCCGGACGTCGAGCTGCCGGTGTTGAGGAAGGAGTAGACGTTGTTGGCTCCGTTCCATCCCTTGTAGACGTTCCAGTTGTAGCCGCCGAGCCACACGGTCGTCACGTAGGAGCCGATCGGCCCGACCGGCCCGGTCTGGTTGAGCCACAACATGATCTCGTTGGAGTTGGACGAGTCCCAGATGTCGTAGGTGGTCTCGTAGGCGCCGCCCGACGGCACCGAGACGGTGAAGCCCGAGGTCACCGAGTTCAGCGAGTTGATCGGCGTGCCGACCCATCTGGTGGCGTTCGGATAGGACTTCACGCCTCCGGTGTCGGGCTGGTTCGACCACACTCCCCAGTTGCTGTAGGAGTTCGCCCAGATCGACTGTGGGCCGGCCCCGTTGCCCCAGACGTCGTTGTACAGCGTGTAACCGCCGTTGCTCCATGACGCCCATTGGTCGGAGGAGCCCCAGGTCGCGGCGTAGGCGGGCGTGGCGGCCACGGTCAGGGCCAGGCAGGCGGTGAGCAACGCGGCCGCCGGCGCGGTGACTGTTCGCTTCAGTCCGGCGAACCGGCGCTTGAGCAGGGTGTGAGACATGAGGATTCCTCTACATTGAGGGATGGGTGAAGCGCTTCGCATCATCGGCACGAAGTTCCCCTCACGTCAAGGCTTTCGACGCCCGTTCGACGCGCGGAAGGTCTGTCGGCGAGCAGCCGCAGGCGTTCGACGTGTTTCGACGGAAGCGTGCGACCGACGCGCGACAGTCCGGCGTGCGGTCAGTGCGCACGCCGGACCGGGAGTTTCGTGTCGTGAGTTCGCTACGCGGGGGCGACCCGCCACTGTTGGTTGCTCTGGCCGTTGCAGCTCCACAGCTCGACCGGAGTGCCGTTGGTGGCGCCGGCCCCGGTCACGTCCAGGCACAGTCCTGATTGGACGCCGGTGATGGTGCCGTTGGGGTTGACGGTCCACTGCTGGTTGGCCTGGCCGTTGCAGGTCCAGGTGACGACCTTCGTGCCGGACGTGGTTCCCTGGCCGTACGCGTCAAGGCAGAGCTGGCCGCTTCCGCTGTACACCGCGAGCTGGTTGCCCGCGGTGTGCGTCCAGCCCTGGTTGGCGGCGCCGTCGCAGTCCCAGATCTGGACCTGGCTGCCCGGCGTCGTACTGCTCCCGTTGACGTCCAGGCACTTGCCGGACGCGGCGGAGGCGACGCTCCCGGGCGCGGTGGCACCGCCCGGACGCTTGAACAGACCGAACTCGGCGATGGTCGGCGTGGACCGGGAACCGGTGATACGCAACCGAACCCGATCGGTGGTGACCGGCGAGGACAGGCGGATGAGCTTCTTCTGGCCGATGGTGGTGTCGTTGGCGATCTGGTTCCAGGCGCTGCCGTTCCACGCGTCCACGGCGTAGGACTCGACGCGTTGGCCGACGTGCAGATCCTCCTGCGCCGAGATGACGTCGAACGTCTGTGTGCCGGCCAGTGTCAGCACCAGCGCGCCGGTGGCGCCGGTGGGCTGCCACGAGGTGTCCAGGTTGCCGTCCAGGGCCAGGTTCGGGGCGTGGCCCGCGGTGTTCGAGGTGCCGCCGTCGTCGGCCGCGGTGGCGCCGCCGGCCAGATCGGCGCCGAACGTCCCACTGATCCTGGCGTTGAGCTGGTACAGCACGGTCACCGCCGACTGGTCGAACACGCCCTGCCGGTTCGGCGGGACGTCCAGCAGGAAGTTGCAGTTGCGCCCCACCGAGTTGTAGTACATGTCCTCCAGGTCCGGCACGCTGCGCCAGGTGTCACCGGGCTGCCAGAACCAGTTGTGGTTGGCCGACAGCGTGCCGTTGCACTCGGGAGGCGACCAGCGCAGCAGGTTCCAGGCGCTGGTCCCGTCCTGCTTGCGTTGGGACAGCAGGCTGTCGCTGCCCAGATCGGGCGCGGCGTAGCCGCCGGGCGGATTGATGACGGTGTCGGCGGCGGTCGCCGCGTTGCCGTTGTAGGGCACGACCGACCACTCGGACTGGCGGGCGTAGCCGTTCTCGTTGCCGACCCAGCGGATGTCCGGCCCGCCGTCGTTCTCGATCGACGCGGTGGGTTGCAGCGCGCGGACGATCTGGATCCAGTCGCTGAAGTTGTACGGCTGGTTGCGGCCGGTCGGGTTGGCGCCGTCCAGCCACAGCTCGTCGATGCTGCCGTAGCGGGACATCAGTTCGTAGAGCGTGTTCTCGTAGTAGGCGTTGTAGTCGTCCGAGTCGAGGTGGAACGTGATGCCGTTGACGACCTCGGACGGGTCGCTGGGAATGGTCACCGGCCGGGACGGACTGCCGTCGGCGAACTTGCCGCCGGGCTGGTTCTCGTGCAGGTCGGCCGGCGACAGGTAGATGCCTGCCTTCAAGCCGGCGCGGTGCATGGAGTCGGCGAAGCTCTTCACCGCGTCGCCCTGGCCGCCCTGCCAGGCGTGGTCCGACGCGACGCCGAACGAGGAGTACTTCGAGGGGAACAGCAGGAAGCCGTCGTGGTGCTTGGCGGTCAGGACGGCGCCCTTGAACCCGGTGTCCTTCAGCGAGGTCGCCCACTGGTCGGTGTTGAGCCCGGTGGGCTGGAAGATGTTCGGGTCCTCGGTGCCGGTGCCCCACTCCCGGCCGTCGAAGGTGTTCACACCGAAGTGGATGAACGCCATCCGCTCGGCCCGTTCCCAGGCCAGCTGCCGGGCCGACGGCACGACGTTCGCCGCGTTCGCGACGATCGTGCCGGGGGAGTCCGACGGCGCCACGGCGACGACCTCGGCCGGCGTGGCCGCGTCGGCGGTGGTGGCCGCGAACACGGTGACCACCGCCAGGGCGATGCCGAACAGGCCGGCCAGCCCGGTGCGCCGAGGAATCAGCAGTCGTGACGTGGATCTGCGTTGATCAGCCAGGTGCATCGATGACCCTCCCTGCCGCTGTGAGTCGCCGTCGGGTCGACCTGTGTGTCGACGCGCGGCCTCGAATCGAAGCGATTCGATTCGGACGCTAGGGTCGAGGGTGTCGGCGGTCAAAGAGTCGCGTTGACGGCAGGGAAGGCCGAATTCCGGTGCGCCGGAGGCGGTCCACCGTCGATCGGTTGTCCTGCCTGCTCGCCGGGCCGGCGGGCGGCCGCGGCGGTGTCGGGCTGGGCCCACGTCGGTGACATGTAACTTTCGGACGAACGGACGGGCCCGGCCGCCGGTGATGCGTCGGCCGGACCCGTCGAACGCGCGTCGACTCGATTCGTCAGCTCGCCGTGCAGACCGGCGTCGGCGCCGGGTTGGCGCCCGAATAGCCGGCCTGGAAGCCGAAGGAGGTGCTGCCGCCCGGGGCGATCGTGCCGTTGTACCCGGCGTTCGTCACGGTTTCGCTGGAACCGCTGTGGCTCTCGGTCGCGTTCCAGACGTTGCTGATCTGCTGGTTGCCACCCCAGGACCAGGTCACCTTCCAGCCGTGGGTGGGCGCCGTCCCGGTGTTCGTGACGGTCACGTCGGCGGTGAAGCCGCTGGCCCACTGGTTGCCCACGGTGTAGGCCACCGAGCATCCACTGCTGCCGCCGGTGCCGCCACCACCACCGCCGCCACCGCCGCCACCGCCGCCGTTGCTGCCGGGGGTGGCGTTGAAGGAGAAGCTGGTGGTGGCCAGGCCCTGGCCGCCCTGCCAGATCTCGAAGCCGGCCTCGGCGTCGATCAGGTAGTGCGAGGGGTTGAGCGAGCCGCGCGCGACCGCGTCGTTGACCAGCGCCTTGATGTCAAGGTTGTCGAACGAGGTGCCGCCGGAGCCGAGCGTGTAGGAGATGATCTTCCACGAGGACTGCTGCCCGGTCCAGACGTTCCAGTTGTGGCCGGCGGCGTTGGACGTGCCGGTCTGCGAGCCGAACGGCTGCACGCCGCCCCGGCTGTTGAGCCAGATCATCATCTCGGTGCCGTCGGGCTGGCCGCTGGTGGTGGGGGTGGAGTTGAACCAGATGTCGTAGGCGACGTCGTACGCCCCGGAGCCGGGCTGCACGGTGCTCCAGGACGACACCGCGCTGCCGAGGTTGCTCACCTGGATCGGCAGGCCGCTGTTGGCCGTGCACATGCCCCAGTGGCAGCCCTTGTAGATGGACGGGTAGGTGGCCGGGGCGCCGTTGGTCGGCAGGTTGAAGTTGGCCTGGCTCACCGACCACGCGGTGCCGCCGGAGTAGTCGAGGCACTGCTGGGTCGACGAGTTCCACTCGTTGGCCTGGATGGTGTAGTCCCCGGCCGAGATCGTGCCGCTGCCGGAACAGGTGGAGGTGGCGGCGGCCGCGGTCGGCGCGCCGACCGCCACCGCGATCGCTGAGGCGGCCAGCGTCAACGCCGCGGCGGCCGCGGCCGCGCGGAGCCTGGTGAGGCGTAGGAACATCAGGTGTCACCCTTTTCGGAAGTCCGCCGCACTGGGGCGGCGGCAGCGCTCCCGGCCCAAGCCGGACCGGAAAGCGCTTGTGGCGCAGGGGGTCTGGTACGCGTCACGGTGGCGGCCGTGACGATGCGGGCGGCCTGGCGGGGCCTCCCGCCGGTCAGCTCGCCGAGCAGGTGAGCGTCGGGCTCGTGTTCGTTCCGCTGTAGCCGGCCTGGAAGCCGAACGAGGTGTTGGCCCCGGGGGCGAGCGCGCCGTTGTAGGCCGCGTTCGACACGGTCTCGTGCTGGCCGCTGTGCGACTCGGTCGCGTTCCAGGCGTTGGTGATCTGCTGGTTGCCCGGCCACGTCCAGGTGACCTTCCACGACTGGATCGCCGCGGTGCCGCTGTTGGTCACCGTCACGCTCGCCGTGAAGCCGGTGTCCCAGGAGCTGCCGACCGTGTACGTGGCGGAGCAGCCCCCGCCACCGCCACCGGTGGACGAGGTCACCGTCCACGTGAACGACGCCGAGCCGGCGACGGCGCTGGAGTCCCGGGCCGTCACGGTCACCGTCGAGACGCCGGCGGTCGTGGGCGTGCCGGAGATGCGACCGGTCGCGGCGTCGATCGACAGGCCGGCCGGCAGTCCGGTGGCGCTGTAGGTCAGCGTGCCGCCGGCAGCGTCGGTGGCGGAGATCTGAAGGCTGGCAACGGTGTTCACGGTGCTGGTCTGGCTGCCCGGGTTGGTCACCGTGACCGAGCCGGTGCCGGTGCCGGAGATCAGCGCCGGGTAGGCGTTGGTCACCAGCTGCTGGAACTGGGCGCCGAACCACTGACCGGCCTGGACGTCGTAGCCGGGGATCGAGCCGGTCGGGTAGGTGCCGCCGTTGCCGTCGGAGTTGGTGCCGGCGGGGTCGCAGTGCGGATCGCCGTGGCTGTGCGAGGCGGTCGGGTAGTCGCCGTCGGACTCACCCGGCGGTTTGATCCAGACGAAGCCGATGATCGGGTCGGCCGCCCCGTAGGGCTGGACGGTGGGCGCCGCGCCCAGGCCCGCGCCGTTCTGGTTGCACCAGTCGCCGCGGAAGGACCGCTGGTCGATCTTGTTGGCCGCGACGTAGGCGTCCGGCGTGGTCGGCGAGGAGTTGAGCGAGGTCGGCCGGTTCGGGCCGCCCCAGCCGTTGCGCGAGGTGTCGATGAGGATGCCGATGGTCGCGGGGAAGCCCTGGGCCACCAGCTGCGAGTACATCGCCTCGTCGTAGCTCTTCTCGTCGAAGTACGGGTTCCACTGGTAGAACTTCGACGAGTCCACCGGCTGGCCGCCCACCTGCAGGGTGGAGTTCGGCAGGAACGGCTCGGTGGTCGGCGTGTAGTTGGCGGTGTCGGAGATGAAGCCGTCCACGCTGGCGAAGCCGGCGGTCGTCGCCTTGGCCACCTTGGCGAACTCCTGTGCGGCCGGCGGCATGTTGCTCGACCAGCCCAGCCACGCCGAGTGCGCGATGTCCACGTAGTTGTAGACGTTGGCGATCGCGTGCAGCTTGTTCAGCGCGTACTCGACGCCCGCCTCGTAGTACGGGGCGGCGGTGGCGCAGGCCGGCTTGCTCGCGTTGGTGACGGCGTTGGGCAGCGAGTCCGGCTCGATGACGGCGACGATCCGCTCGTCGGCGTACTTCGAGTCGGCCAGGATCGCCGCGATCGGGTCGATGTACTGGGTCTCGTAGGTCGTCAGGCCGGCGGCGGTCGGCGGCACCTCGCCGTTGGAGGCCAGCGCGGCGCAGTCGCGTCCGGGCAGGTCGTAGATGACCACCTCGACCGTGATCGGCGTGCTGCCCTGCCGCTGGGCCAGCGCCTGGTCGAGGTGCCACTGCAGGCCGTGGTGGACGCCGTCGCCGGTGATCGCGGCGATCTTGTCCATCCACACCGCGGTCGGGTCGTTCGCTACCTTGGCCTCGGCCGTGGCCAGCGCCGGGTTCGTGCCCCGGTCGGCGGCGGCTTGGCCGTTGACCTCGGCAGCGTAGTCCGGGCTCGCGTACTGGGTGGCGCCTACATACGGGTTGGCCACGTGTGTGGCCGCGTGCGCCGCGGTCACCGTCAGCGGCGAGAGCACCGACGCGGCGACGGCCAGCGACACCGCGCCGGCGCGTAGCGCCTGGATGGTTCGGGACACTTCGGTCCTCACTCCTTGAAGACGTCCGCCACGGTGTCCGGGACGGAGGTGCGGAAGGGGCTACCGACCGTGAGGACGGCTGGTCGGAGAGTTGGCCGCCGCGATTGAGAAGTCAACGGACTGAATTTTCCGACGGTGGCCCGCGAGGTCAGCGCCGGTTTCGCGCTGAAAGATTCCCGTTTCGCACTGAAATATTTCAGGCCGGGCGCCGCGTTCCACCGACGATCGACGAGCGCGCCAGCCTCCTGGCCTCGTCGGGTCCCACATCCTCGTCGCGGGGCCGGGGACGGCTGGTCGGGTGAACGGAGTATCGAAAAATGTTTCGCAGGAAGCGAGCTTGACTCGGCTGATCCCGCCTTCTACCGTCGAATTCGCGATCCGACGGCCTGATCAGGAGAACGTTGTCGACAACGAGGTTCTCCCGTGGAGGCGGGCCTTGTGCGGGGTCGTCACCAAGCCTCGGATCCTTCGGCGGGCTGACCGCACGCCTGGCGTGCCGTGGCGGCTCTGGCTGCTCGCCCGAACCCGCTCCAGCCGCTGATCTCCGGAGGACGACGATGACCTCATCGGCCGAACTGGCCAGACGGAACTTCCTGCGACTGCTCGGAATCCTCGCCGCGGGCGCGGCGACCGCGCGGGCCGGGACGGCGCTCGCCGCACCCGGCTACGTGTCCGACCGGGCCGGCACGGGCAGTTTTCCCTTGGTGTCGGGCGGGAAGGCCACCGCGCTGGTCGTCAGTGGCAGCGATCATCCCGGCGTGCTCCGGGTCGCCGGCGACCTGCAGGCGGACCTCGAGCGCGTCACCGGGATCCGGCCGGCCCTGCATGTCGACGAGATACCGACGGCCTCGCAGCTGGTGCTGATCGGGTCGATCGACCGCAGCCCGCTCGTCCGCGACCTGGTGTCCGCAGGCCGCCTCGACGTGACCGGGATCGCCGGCAAGTGGGAGACCTCGCTCACCGAAGTCGTGGCCGATCCGCGTCCGGGAGTGGCGCGGGCGTTGGTGATCACCGGCAGCGACCAGCGGGGCGCCATCTTCGGCGCCTACGACATCTCCCGGCTGATCGGCGTTTCGCCCTGGCACTTCTGGGACGACGTCCCCGTGGCACATCAGGACGAGCTGCACGTGCAGGCCGGCCGACACAGCCTGGGCACGCCGTTCGTGAAGTACCGGGGGCTGTTCATCAACGACGAGAACCCGGCGCTGGGCACGTGGGCGCCGGCGTTCTTCGGTCCCGGGCTGGCGCCGGGGCACGCCGACGGCTTCAACCACAAGTTCTACGAGCAGGTCTTCGAGACCATGCTGCGGCTGCGGGCGAACTACCTGTGGCCGGCGGTGTGGGGCCGAGCCTTCGCCGAGGACGACCCCGCCAACCACGCGACCGCCACCCGGTACGGCATTGTCATGGGCACCTCGCACGAGGCGCCGATGCTGCGGGGCATCGAGGAGTGGAACCGGCACGCCGTGGCCGCGGTGCGGGACGCCGACGGCAAGATCGTGACGCCGGGGCACGACGCGTACGGCGGCACGGGGGAGTGGAGCTACCGCCGCAACCCGGACGCGCTGAGGGCGTACTGGACCGACGGCATCCGGCGCATGGTCGACCAGAACATCGACGGTGTCGTCACGGTCGGGATGCGCGGCAACGGCGACACCGCGCTGCCCGACGGCGACAGCAAGGACCTGATGCAGGAGATCATCGCCGCACAGCGCGCGATCCTGGCCGAGAAGACCGGCAAGGACCCGGCGTCCACACCGCAGGTCTGGACGCTCTACAAGGAGGTTCTGCGGTACTGGCAGCAGGGGCTGCGGCCGCCGGACGACGTGACCGTGGTGTTCCCCGACGACAACTGGGGGAACATGTGCAAGCTGCCCGACCCCACGCTGCCGCCGCGAGCCGGCGGTTACGGCCTGTACTACCACTTCGACTACGTCGGCGCCGCCCGCTGCTACAAGTGGGTGGACACCAGCCTGATCGCCAACGCCTGGGAGCAGCTCAACCAGGCCGCCGAGTACGGCGTGAACCGGCTGTGGGTGGCCAATGTCGGCGACATGAAGGGCAACGAGCTGCCATTGCAGTTCTTTCTCGACCAGGCCTGGAACCCCTTGCCGGCGGAGCAGCTGTCCGCCTGGGAGCAGCAGTACGCCCGGCAGAGCTTCGGTGAGCGGACCGCCGCCGCCATCGCCGGAGTGCTGCACACGTACGGGATGCTCCAGTCCCGGCGCAAGCCGGAGCTGCTCAACCGGAAGATCACCATCGTGCCGGGCAAGGACCCGGCGACCGACCGGTCCGCGATCGTCTACGACGACCAGGCCAGCCCGTTCAGCCTGGTCGACTACCAGGAGCTCGACCGGGTCACCGAGCAGTGGCGGCAGCTGACGGATCGCGCCGAGCGGATCGCGGACGAGCTTCCCGCGAGCTACCAGGACGCCTATTACGAGCTGGTGCTCTACGAGGTCAAGGCGAGCGCGAACCTGTATGCGTTGCGGCGGGCGGAATTCACCAACATCCTCTATGCCGCGCAGGGCAGGACCTCCGCCAATGACCTGGCGGCCACCGCGGAGGCCCGTTTCGCCGACGATCTCGCGCTGGCCGACAAGTTCAACGCGACGATCGCCGGCGGGAAGTGGAAAGGCTTCCAGACACAGCCGCACATTGACTACGGCGATGTGGCGCGCTACGGCCAGGACGCGTCCTGGCAACAGCCGCAGCTCGACAACGCCGCTATCGCTGACGTCATCTTCCCCGCCGTGCGGCGGGTCACGCCGTCCAAGGCCGCCGAACTAGGCGTCGCCATCGACGGCTCGGACCGTTGGTGGCCGGCGGAGTCGACGACACCGGTGCTGCCCGAGTTCAGCCCGTACCAGTCGCAACCCGCGCAGTACATCGACGTGTTCAACCGCGGCACAACGGCATTCGACTACACGATCACGCCGGGTGCGTCGTGGCTTCAGGCGCAGCCGGCGCGTGGGCGGGTGGACAAGCAGGTGCGCGCGACGTTGCGGGTCGACTGGTCCAAGGCGCCGAAGGGCACGACGCAGGTGCCGATCGTGGTCAGCGGCGCGGGCCGCAGCGTGACCGTGCACGCCGTTGTCTCCAACCGATCGCTTCCTTCGAGGTGGCGTAACGGTTTCGTGGAGGCGAACGGCTACGTGTCCATGGAGGCGGAGCATTGCACCGCTCAGGTGGGCACGGCGGCGGCGTCGTGGCGGCGCGTCCCGGACCTCGGCCGCACCGGGTCGGGGATGAAGCCTTTCCCCGTCGCCGCGGCCTCCCAGGTGCCGGGGCAGGGTCCGCGGCTGGAGTACCGGATGACGCTGTTCACCGCGGGAACCCTGACGGTGTGGGCCTATCTCTCGCCGCGGAGCAACGTGCTCGCCTCGCCGGGCCTGCGCTACGCGGTGGCCTTCGACGACGCGCAGCCGCAGGTCGTCGACATCATCAAGGCGACGGGCGCCGACTCCACCGCGATGAACCGCCAGTGGGAGTGGACCATCTCCGACAACGTCAACCTCACCGCCACGAAGCACACCGTCACCGGACCCGGCGCCCACGTGCTGAAGTTCTGGATGGTGGACCCGACTGTGGTGCTGCAGAAGCTGGTGGTGGACACCGGCGGCCTGCGGCCGAGCTACCTCGGTCCGCCCGAGAGCCACCGAATCCCCTGAGGCATGGCAAAGCGCCCCTTCCCCGCACGGGGAAGGGGCGCTTCGTCGGTTGCTCAGTTCTCGACGAGCTTGCCGGTCGAGATGGGGTTCAGGGCCTGGGCTCAGTAGTACCGGTTGTGGCCGCAGTGTCCCGGCGAGATCCACTGCGGTTTGACACTTTCCAGCGTCGGCTTGACCGGGGCGATGGTGCCGTCCCGGTTGAAGACCAGCTTGTCGATGGTGGTCTCCCGGTGCGTGCCGTCCCCGCCGGGGATGGCGAACCGGTGGTAGGCGATGTACCAGTCGTCGGTGCCGGGCACCTGGAGCATCGAGCTGTGGCCGGTGCCCAGGATGCCGAGTTCGGGGTCCTTGCTCAGGATCACGCCGCGGTTGGTGAACGGCCCGGTCGGGCTGGTCGAGGTGGCGTAGCCGACCCGGTAGTTCTCGCTGCCGGTGTCGTCGATCGACCAGCTCAGGTAGTACGTGCCCTGGCGCTCCACCATGAACATGCCCTCACGGAAGTCGGCCAGGCCGGTGAGGCGGGTGATCCGGGCCGGGTCGTACGAGACCATGTCGGAGTTCAGCGGCGCCACGTAGGCGTTCCCGTTGCCCCAGTACAGATAGGGCTGTCCACTGTGGTCGATGAACACCGCGGGGTCGATGGCCTGGCCGCCGTCGGGGTTCGCGGCGATCAGGGGCTTGCCCGAGTCCTTGAACGGCCCGGTCGGCGAGTCGGCGACCGCGACGCCGATCTTGGCCTCGGCGCAGAAGTAGAAGTAGTACTTGCCGCCCCGCTCGGCGATCGTCGGCGCCCACGCGTTCTTGTCGGCCCAGCTCACGTCGGGGCCGAGGTCGAGCACCACGCCGCGATTGGTCCAGTTGACCAGGTCCTTGGACGACCAGGCTGAGAACTTGGTGCCGCCCCAACCGGGAAAGCCGTCCGTGGTCGGGTAGATGTAGTACGTGTCGCCGAACGCCACGATGTTCGGGTCGGCGTTGAGCCCGGGCAGCACCGGGCTGCGCATCTCGTGCGCCTCGACCGTCCACACGCGACTGCCGCCCTTCGGCCCGGTGACGGTGTACGTCCTGGGCCGGCTCAGGTCCACGGGGCGGCCGTTGCCCGGCTCGATCCGTGAACCCGGTGCGAGCCCGAACTTCGGGGCCAGCCGGCGCAGGTCGGTGCCCGGCTGGACGGGCAGCACGACGGTGCCCGCGGTGCTGTCGATCACGGCCGGGGCCTTGAGCGAGGCCAGGTCGACGGAGTGGATCAGGGTGCTGTTCGACGGCAGCGCGGCGACGTCGTCACCGGACAGTGCCCGGTCGTAGAGGCGGACGTCCTTCATCTTGCCGGTGAAGTAGTTGTCCGCCGCGTACACCGAGCGGCCGAGGTAGTTCGCCGCCGTGAGGCCGCCGCCGATGTCCGACGGCTTGATCGTGGCGCTGGTGTTCCGGCCGACCTCGACCCCGTCCAGGTACAGCACCTCAACGCCGTTGCCGACGGTCAGGGTCAGGTTCTTCCAGACGCCGCGTGGCAGCGCGCCACTGGCGGGCGCCTGTTGTTCGGTGGCCCAGTTTCCGGTCGCGATCGCGCCGCGCAGGCCGCCGTCCGCGGTGCCGCCGGTGGCGAACAGATAGCCGTCGCCGACGCCGGACGGCGCCGTATTGCCCAAGCCCCAGAGGAAGTACGGTGTCTGCTGCCGTGGATCGACGAGGACGTCGGCCGAGACCGTGGCGGCGTCGGCTCCGGTGAGCAGATTGTTGGGCAACTGGACATGGCCGTTCGTGCCGCCGAAGGACAGCGCGCCTCCGGACCAGGCCACGTCGCCGGCCAGTGCTCCGTCATAGCCGTGACCGGTGGTGTCGGCCGCGACCAGGCCGGACTTCGCGTCCAGCGGCCAGTGCGCGACCAGGCCGTCATGGTCGGCCTTGACCGGGGCCGGGGGAGCGGTCAGCCGGTTCAGTTCGGCCTGGGTGACCGGCAGAACCGTGCCGTGCCGCGGCGACGCGGGCAGGTGGGCGCCGGTGGACATGGTCCACTTGCCCGAGTCGAGGTCGGTGGTCTCGAAGGGCACGTAGCCGCGGCCGCCGTACTCGTCGATGAACAGGTACCACTTGTTCTCGGTGTTGGACTTGAAGCCGGTCGGACCCTCGCCCGCGGACAGGCCGGGGCTGGTCGCGGTGGCCTTGCCGATGCACTCGGCGACGAAGTCGAAGTCCGGGTCGAGCAGGTCGGCAGCCTTCTGCTCCAGGATGTACTTGCTGCACGGCGAGGAGGACGAGTTGTTCCGCTCGTCCTTGGTGAACCGGTAGTAGTCGCCGCCGTTCTGGATCACCGTCGAGTCGATCACCGAGTAGCCGGGGTCGATCCACACCTTGGGCGCGCTGAAGGTGACGAAGTCGCGGGTGGTCGCGTACATCATGCGGTTGTAGCTGTCGCCGGTGTGGCCGGGGTCGTTGTCCGCGTACAGCTTGGACGCCCAGAAGACCACGTAGTCGCCGCGCTTGGCGTCCCAGAAGGCTTCCGGGGCCCAGGTGTTGCCGGCGCTCGGCGGCGCGACCTGCACGCTGCGCTGCCGCGACCAGTGGGTCAGGTCGTCGGACTCCCAGATCATGATCGACCGGCTGCCGGTGCGCTGCTCGGCGTCCCAGCCGCGGCCGCCGTTGATCTTCAGATCGGTGGCCAGCAGGTAGAACTTGTCGCCGTCGGGGGAGCGCATGACGAACGGGTCGCGCACGCCGAGTTCGCCGAGGCTGGACTTGAGCACCGGCTGCCCGTTGTTGAGCTCGCTCCAGTTCAGCGGGTCGTTGCCCTTGCTGGCGGCGGAGTAGATCTGTTCCCCGTTCGAGGTTCCCTCGCCGGTGAAGTAGAAGAAGCTGTACCCCGCCAGCGGTTCCTTCGGTGGGAGCGGCGTGACGGTGGCGGCGAACCGCCGGCTGGCGCTGTCCCGCCCGAGCCGCACCGTCGCCGTCAGCGTGACCTTGGCCGGTGTGCCGCCCGCCGGGGGACGGGTGACCTCGCCGGTCGGCGTGATCACCTTGCGGTCGGACGACGTCCACGTGACGGAAGCGCCGTTCGGGCCGGCGGCGGGCAGGGTCAGGTTGCCGCGGACATCGTCGATGTTCGGCACGGACAGCGCGTTCGCCGCGTCGCGCACGGGTGAGTCGGCCTCGGTGTGGACGGCGGAACGTGGCGCCGCGTCGGCCATCCCTCCGCCGAGGGGAAGGACCGTGGCCGCCACGGCCAGCGCGACGCCGAGACGGCGTAACAGGGACAACTTCATCGTTGTGGTCTTCTTTCTCGCCGCGCGCCCTGGGATGGCAGTAGTGTTAGCGCTAACACTCCGAGCGCATCTCGACATTAAGTTCCTGTCAGGTCGACGGTCAAGGCTCGAAGCCCGCGCTCACCCCGCCGGGCGTGATCACTGCGGCGGCGGCGCGGTGCTGGACCGGATGACGAGCTCGGTCGGGATGCGGACCGCGGCGGGTTCCCGACGATCGTTCGTGATCTCTCCGACCAGTGCGGCGACGGCATGCCGGCCCACGTCGTCAAAGGACTGGCGCACGGTGGTGAGCGGGGGCCAGAAATGGGCGGCCTCGGCCATGTCGTCGAAGCCCACGACACTGACCTGGCCGGGCACGTCGCGGCCGGCCTCGTGCAGGGCCCGGATGAGACCGAGTGCCATCTGGTCGTTGGCGGCGAACACGGCGGTGACGGACGGATCCGCTGCGAGCCGCTGGCCGTGCGTGTAGCCGGACGCGGCGGACCAGTCGCCGACGAGCACGGGCGGCACGGGCCGGCCGGCCGCCTCCAGCACGGTCTGCCACGACTTGAACCGGCGCTCCGCAGCGTAGGACTGGGGCGGGCCGGCGATGTGCCAGACGGTGCTGTGCCCCAACTCCAGCAGGTGTCGGGTCGCGGAGGCGGCCCCTTCGGCCTGGTCGGTGTCGATCACCGGGGAGGGGTGCCGCGCGCTGGAGTCGATCACCACGACGGGCAGGCCCCGCGGCAGCTCGATCTCGTTGCGGTCCAACTGGTGCTGCTCGATCAGGATGATCACGCCGTCGACGGCCTGCTCGCCCAGCCGGCTGAACGCCCCGGTGACCTCGCCCTGGGTGGACTTCGGCACGGTCATGAGCACGATCGAGAAGTCCTGGTCGACGACGGCGGCCGCAATGGCGTCCAGGGTCCGGCTGTTGCCGAAGGTGGACAGCGACGAGACGATCACGCCGATGGTGCGGAACCGCCCGTTGCGCAGGGCGCGGGCGGCGCTGTTGGGCCGGTAGCCGACGCGCCGCATCGCCGCCAGCACGCGCTCGCGGGTGTCGGCGTCCACGTTCGACCGGCCGTTGGCCACCCGCGACACGGTCTGCCCGGAAACGCCGGCCTCCCGGGCCACATCGGCCATGGACGGCCCGCGCTGACCTGCACCGGGACTCTGTCGCACCGAACTCTCCCTGGTTTCCGCCCCTGGACATGTTTACGTCAACAGGTTAGCCTCGCCCAACTCATGTTGACGTAAACATCCGTGCCGAGTCGTCGATTCGGCGTTCGAAACCGGAGGGACGATGACGTCCACCGTGGGCTCACCCCCGAACCGGGCGGGCGCGGTCCGAGCGCGTGGCCGGCGCGGCTGGATCTTCGTCGCGCCGTTCGCGGTGGTGTTCGCGCTGACGTTCCTGGCCCCGCTGGTCTATGCGTTCGGCCTGAGCCTGTTTCGCGACCAGGCGTTCTTCGGCGGCACGGTGTTCGTCGGCCTCGGCAACTACACCCAGGCGCTGGCCGACGCCAACTTCTGGAACGCTTTCCTGCGCGTGCTGCTGTTCCTGGCCGTGCAGGTGCCGATCATGTTGCTGCTGGTCCTGGTCGCGGCCTTCGCGATCGACAGCGCCCGCCTGCACGCCGCCGGCTTCTTCCGGATGGTGATCTTCCTGCCGTACGCGGTGCCCGGCGTGGTCGCGGTGCTGATGTGGGGCTTCATCTACGGCGACCACTTCGGACTGGCGGCCGACCTGAACCACCTGCTCGGCCAGGACGCCGTGCAACCGTTGTCCGCCAACTGGATCCTCACGTCCATCGGCAACATCGTGACCTGGGAGTTCGTCGGCTACAACATGCTGATCTTCTACTCGGCCCTCAAGGTCGTGCCGCCGGACCAGATCGAGGCCGCCGCGATCGACGGCGCCGGCACGCTGCGCACGATCCTCAGCGTCAAGCTGCCGGCCATCCGCGGCGCGATCGTGGTCGCCACCATCTTCTCCATCATCGGCAGCTTCCAGCTGTTCAACGAGCCGAACATCCTCCGCTCGCTCGCGCCCAACGTGATCACCACCTACTTCACCCCGAACATGTACGCCTACAACCTGTCCTTCTCCGGCCAGCAGTACAACTACTCGGCCACCGTCGCCATCGTGATGGGCGTGATCACGGCGATCATCGCCTACGCCGTGCAGCTGCGCGGCCAGCGGAAGGAGCGGTGACCATGTCCTCCGTGCTGCGTCCCCGCCGCTCCCGCACGCTGACCGCGGTGATGGCGCTCTACCTGCTCTACACGCTGATTCCGTTGGCGTGGCTGCTGATCAGCGCGACGAAGACCCAGCCCGACCTGTTGTCCACGCCGGGCCTGTCCTTCGGCGGGGTCTTCGCCCTGTTCGACAACATCGGGCAGACGTTCACCTACAACAACGGGATTTTCCTGCGCTGGCTGGGCAACACCCTGCTCTACGTCGTGGTCGGCGCCGGTGGCGCGACCGTGTTGGCCACCGCGGCCGGCTACGGTCTGGCCAAGTACCGGTTCCGCGGCCGGCAGGCGGTGTTCGCCGTGGTGCTGGGCGCGATCGCGGTTCCGGGCACGGCGCTCGCCGTGCCGACCTTCCTGCTGTTCAGCCGGCTCGGCCTGACCGACACGCCGCTCGCGGTGATCATCCCGTCGCTGATCAGCCCGTTCGGCCTCTACCTGATCTGGGTGTACGCCACCGATGCCATCCCGGACGAGATGATGGAGGCGGCCCGCATCGACGGCGCCGGCGAGATCCGCATCTTCCTCGCCGTCACACTGCGCCAGCTGGCGCCGGGCATCGTGACCGTCGCCCTGTTCGCGGTGGTGGCCACCTGGAACAACTACTTCCTACCACTGATCATGCTCAGCGACCCGAACTGGTACCCGCTCACGGTCGGGCTCAACCAGTGGAACGCACAGGCCATCGGCGCCGCGGCGCAGCCGGTCTACAACCTCGTGATCACGGGGTCGGTGCTCACCATCGTCCCGCTCGTGATCGCTTTCCTTTTCCTGCAACGGTTCTGGCAGTCCGGGCTGACCGCGGGAAGTGTCAAGCAGTAACCAGTCACCACGTCGCGAAGGAATTTCCCGATGGCACTATCCCGCCGCCACAGAGCAATCGCCGCGCTGGCGCTGGCCGCCGCGCTGGCCACCGCGTGCGGCTCGCCCGCCCAGGACACGGCCAAGGCCACCGGCACCCAGGACTCGGTCGACGCCGCGCTCAAGGCCGGCGGCACGATCACCTACTGGACCTGGACCCCGTCGGCCAAGGCGCAGGTCGCCGCGTTCGAGCAGGAGTACCCGAACGTCAAGGTCAACCTGGTCAACGCCGGCACCGGCAAGGACCAGTACACCAAGCTGCAGAACGCGATCAAGGCCGGCTCCGGTGGTCCGGACGTGGCCCAGATCGAGTACCAGGCGCTGCCGCAGTTCGCGCTGCCCGGCTCGTTGGTCGACCTGAACCAGTACGGCTTCGGCGCGTTCCAGAAGGACTACACCGCCTCGACGTGGTCCAGTGTCACCGTCGGCAACGCGCTGTTCGGGCTGCCGCAGGACTCCGGCCCAATGGCGTTGTTCTACAACAAGGAGGACTTCGACAAGTTCGGCATCGCCGTGCCGAAGACCTGGGACGAGTACCTGGACGCGGCCAAGAAGCTGCACGCCGCCGACCCGACCAAGTTCATCACCTCCGACACCGGCGACCCCGGCTTCACCACCAGCATGATCTGGCAGGCCGGCGGCCACCCGTTCAGCACGGACGGCCGCAACGTCAAGATCAACCTGAATGACGCCGGCGCGCAGAAGTGGACCAAGGTCTGGGACCAGCTGGTCCAGGGCAAGCTGCTGTCCACGGTCAAGGGCTGGAGCGACGACTGGTACCGGGAGCTGGGCGACGGCACGATCGCCACCCTGGTCACCGGCGCCTGGATGCCCGGCGTGTTCAAGTCCTCGGTGGCCGCGGGCAGCGGCAAGTGGGCGGTCGCCCCGATGCCGACCTACGACGGCCAGCCGGTCAGCGCGGAGAACGGCGGCAGCACGGAGTCGGTGCTCAAGCAGAGCTCGAATCCGGCGCTGGCCACGGCGTTCGTGCGCTGGCTCAACCACGGCAACGGCATCAAGCCGTTCATCGCCAGCGGCGGTTTCCCTTCCACCACCGCGGATCTGAACTCGCCGGCGTTCCTGAACGCCGCCGACCCGTACTTCGGCGGCCAGCAGGTCAACCAGGTGCTGACCGCAGCCAGCGGCGCGGTGGCCAAGGGCTGGAGCTACCTGCCGTACCAGCTCTACGCCAACAGCGTCTACGGCGACACCGTCGGCAAGTCCTACCTCGACGGCACGGCCATCGGCGGCGGACTGAAGGCCTGGCAGGCCACGCTCGTCGACTACGGCAACCAGCAGGGTTTCACCGTCAGCGCGGGCTGACCTGACCGGAGGCACGACCACGCATGGCTGAGTTCGCCATCGGCGACGCCGACTTCCTGCTCGACGGGCAACCGTTCCGGATCCTTTCCGGTGCGCTGCACTACTTCCGGGTGCACCCGGACCAGTGGGCGGACCGGATCGACAAGGCCCGACGGATGGGCCTGAACACCATCGAGACGTACGTGCCGTGGAACGCCCACGCGCCCGAACGCGGCACGTTCGACCTGTCCGGCGGTCTGGACCTGGACCGGTTCCTCGGCCTGATCGCGGACGCGGGCATGCACGCCATCGTGCGGCCCGGTCCGTACATCTGCGCCGAGTGGGACAACGGCGGCCTGCCGACCTGGCTGCCCGAGGAGGGGGTTCGCAGCTGCGAGCCCGGCTACCTCGACGCCGTCCGGGAATACCTCAGCCAGGTGTACAGCGTGGTCGTGCCCCATCAGATCGACCGAGGCGGCCCGGTGCTGCTGGTCCAGATCGAGAACGAGTACGGGGCCTACGGCAATGACCACCGCTACCTCGCCGAACTCACCCGCCACACCAGGGAGTCCGGTATCACGGTGCCACTGACCACAGTGGACCAAACGGTGGACGGCATGCTCGCGGCGGGCGGTCTCGACGGCCTGCACCGCACGGCGTCGTTCGGTTCCCGTGCCGCCGAACGGCTTGCGACCCTGCGCGTCCACCAACCCACCGGCCCGCTCATGTGCAGCGAGTTCTGGTGCGGCTGGTTCGACCACTGGGGCGCGCACCACCACACGACGAGCGTCGAGGAGTCCGCGGCGGAGCTGGACGCGCTGCTGGCGGCCGGCGCCTCGGTCAACATCTACATGTTCCACGGCGGCACCAACTTCGGCCTGACCAACGGGGCCAACGACAAGGGCACGTACCAGCCGATCGTCACCTCCTACGACTACGACGCGCCGTTGGACGAGGCCGGCAACCCGACCGCCAAGTACCACGCGTTCCGGGACGTCATCGCGCGGTACCACAAGGTTCCCGACAGCGTGCCTCCACCGGCGCAGCCGTTGCCGACGCCGGTCACGTCCCTGCACGATCCGTTCCCGTTGCTGGCGGCGCCGGGACAGTGGGATCAGTGGCCGACGCTGCCCGCCTTCGATGATCTGTCGCCGATGCCACGGTTGATGCTGGCGCGCACACAGATCGCCAGCGACGGCCCGGCCGTGCTGGTGTTCGGCGAGATTCGGGACCGGGTCACGGTTTTTCTCGACGACGTGCGGCTCGGCACGCTGCTGCGGGAGCACCATGACGAGGCCATCGGGCTGCCGGTGACCAGCGGTGAGCTGACGCTGCTGATCGAGGACCTCGGCCGCGTGGACTACGGTCCCCGGCTCGGCGAACCCAAGGGGATCATGGACGGCGTCAGCCTGAACGGGCGGACGCTGACCGGTTGGGACGTGCTCCCGATCGACGCCGCGACGCTGCCGGACCGCTGTCCCGGCAGCGTCGACGGCCCGGCGGTCGCCGGGCCGCTGGCCGGGCCGGCGCTGGTCCGCGGCCGGCTGACGGTCGCCGAGTCGACGGACCTGTTCCTGGACACCGCCGGCTGGGGCAAGGGTCTGGTCTGGTTCAACGGGTTCCTGCTCGGCCGCTACTGGCGCCGCGGCCCGCAGCGAACGCTCTACGTGCCCGCACCGCTGGTCCGGGCCGGCGCCAACGACGTCGTCGTGCTCGAACTGGACACGATGATCGACCCCGTGGTCCGCTGCGCCCCTCGGGCGTGCCTCGGCCACACCGAAGCCTGAGGAAGGTCGACAATGAGCTCAACGTTGCGCCGCCGGCTTGCCGCGGTCTGCTGTGCCGTCGGCGTGGCCGGCGCGATGGTCGTCACCGGTCCGACCGCGGGCGCCGCCACCACCAGTGAGTTCCGCGGCGTGAACTGGGCCGACCCGCGCGACAACTACGCCGCGGACGCGGTGGTGCCGTCCGGTCTGTCCACAGCGGACAGCTACGCCACCACCTACGCCAAGGCCAGCGCGATCATCGGCCAGTTCCGGGCCAAAGTCGGCGCCAACACCGTGCGCCTGCCGGTGAACCCGGCCTCGGTCAACGGCCCGTTCTGGCAGTCCTACACCGCGGCCGTCGACGCCGCCACGGCCAAGGGCTTCAAAGTGATCCTCGGCTACTGGGAGTCGCCGACCGCCAAGGACGGCCGTGTTGACGACCCGACCGCGTTCGCCGCCATGTGGCAGCGCATCACCACGCGGTTCGCGGTCTACCCCAACGTCTACTTCGAGCCGATGAACGAGCCGTTCGGCTACAGCAGCCAGGAATGGACCGGCCTCGTCGCCTCCTGGCTGTCGACCTACTGGTACGTGCCGCGGTCTCGGGTCGTCGTCGACGGCACCGGCTACGCCGACGACGTCAAGTCGGTGTGCGCGGACAACCGCCTGGCCGGCACCCATCTCGCGCTGCACTTCTACGGCTTCTGGCACAGCACGTGGACCGACCCGCAGCAGTGGCTCGCCGACTTCGACCAGCGGCTCGGCACCTGCTCCGGCCGGACGATCCTGGACGAGTTCGGTGCGAGCATGACCACCGGCCTCAACTACAACGGGCCGATCAACGGCTCCAACGAGATCGCCTACCTCCAGTCCGTCACCACGCGGCTGCGCGAGCTGCACATGGGCTCGGTCTACTGGCCCGGTCTGCGCACGGGCGACACCTACTCCCTCACCGCGCTCCACGGCACCGGCACCGCGCTGTCGCTGACCGTCAACAACGGCAGTGGGGCCGACCTCCTGGCCACGGCGTGGGGCCGCTGACCGCGGCGGGGACCTGGTAGGGACCAGGCCTCCGGTTCGCACGTCTGGCTCCACCTCATCGCTTTGGCTGCCTGGCCAAGGGAAAGCCACACCGGCGTCGACGCGGAGCCTGTTCGCGCAGATACCCGGGGCCGACCCCCCGTACTGAACGCAAGTGCCCCTCCATCTGGCCGGTCGGCCGGCGCGCGGCGACCGCGCGCCGGCCGGCGCGCGGTCGCTGA
>NZ_JBFBAM010000099.1:0-26899 GCF_040682195.1 Kutzneria sp. NPDC051319
CTCGGAACGCCATGAACCGGTTTCATGGCTGCCCGAGAGCGGGACTCGCGGTTTTGGAGTTTCACCAGGCCGGGCCACTCGTGTTCCAGCACGTGCGGCGGGTCCCAGACGAGGATGCGGCCGGTCAGCCGCTTGGCGTCGGGCGTGGTCGCGCCGTCGACGACGGTCACGGTGCCGGCTCGCTCATGCCGGCCAGTATTACCCGGCCGGCATATGATCACAAGCGCATCTAACCGGGAAGGATGGGACGGCGGAACTCCCGGACCGCGACCCAGACGGAGAGCACCAGGGCCGCCAGCATGGCGGTGGCCAGGATGCGCATGTCGATGAGGGAGGGGTTGACGGAGCCGCCGCCGAAGCCGCCGCCCCCGAACCCACCGGCGCCGAGGTTGCCGCCGCCCTGAGGCCGCCCGCCAAAGCCATCGCCGCCGAAACCGCCCGAGCCACCGCCGAAACCACCGCCCGTGCCGCCTGAGCCCGAGCCACTGCCGCCAGGAAAGCTGCCGGCCCCGCCCGAGCCCGTGCCGCCTGAGCCCGAGCCGCTGCCGCCGGGAAAGCCGCCGGTCCCGCCCGAGCCCGCGCCGCCTGTACCGCCGCTGCCGGAACCCGTGCCGCCCGGCCGTTGACCGCGCCCGCCCCCGAAGCCGCCACCACCGCTGCCCAGCAGGAACGGCAGGTAGGCGAAGAACGAGGCGAACTGCTCCAGCACCGGCAGCGCCCACAGCTTGCGCGGCAGGTAGAACGCCGCGACGACGGTCAACGCGTCGGCGAGGAAGAAGTACCGCTCGTGCATCGCCGGCAGGAAGTAGGGCACCAACAGCACGGACACCGTGGCCGCCAGGATGATCCGCGTGGACGACATCTCCACCCGACGCCACCACACCGCCACAACCAGGGCCAGCACCAGGAATCCGGTCAGCGCGATGCCGGCGATCCGCAGCGCCGAGGATGTCACCGAGGTGCCCAGGTACTGATACACGTTGGGGGCGTTGAGGGTCAGCAGGTCGAAGGTCCCGGTCTGCGCCACGTACACGGAGACCAGCTGCGAAGGACTGGTGCCGATGAGCAGCGCCGGGATGTCCAGCATCAGGTACACCAGGGGAATCGCCAGCAGCGACTTCCACGGGATGAACCGCAGCAACACCAACAGAAGCAGCAACGGGAACAGGAACACCGTCTGGAGCTTCAACGCGAAGGCGACGCCGATGAAGGCGCACGCCAGCCAAGGACGCTTGCGTAGCAGGAAATACACGCCGCCGACGGCGAAGGCGGCGTACATGGCGTCGGCCTGCCCCCACATCGAGGCGTTCACGACCACGGTCGGCAGGAACAAGACCAGAGCCCCGGCCAGCACCGGCCACCACTTGCCGGGATAGCGCAGCGCCACCAGCCGGTACACGAAGTACCCGAGCACGAAGTCGAACGCCGCCGAGAGGATCTTGATCCCGAGCAGCGGCGTCACCGGCAGATAGCTCAACGCCGCCAACAGGTACAGGTAGGTGACGTTGTAGTTGGCGAAGCTGATGTCCTTCAGTGCCGCGAAACCGCCGTTGGACGCGATGTGCTGGTACCAGGACAGGAAGATCCGCGCGTCCCCGGTCTGGTAGTCCAGGAACGCCATCCGCAGCGCGGCCGCGGCGATCACCACCACGGCCACGACGCCGATCCGCAACAGGGGCCGGCGCGGCGGGGCAGCCGTGGCTGCGAGAACGGTCGCCATGCTGGAGGTCCTCTCCGCTCAGGACAAAGTTCAGGCTGCACTCAGTCAACCGGGCGGGACTGAGTGCAGCCTGTGAGCGAAGGGTCGTTAGCTGGGAACTGTGTGTGAGCCGGCTACACGTTCGACAGGGCCAGGCTGGGCACCTTGGCCACGGCGAAGCTGCGCCGCAGGTAGAACCACCAGGTGATGGCGAAGCACAGCACGTAGAACGCGATGAAGCCGTAGAAGGCGTTGTCGGCGGCCTTGGTCGCGGCCACCGAGCTGGCGATGATCCGCGTGACGAAGAAGCCGCCGAACGCGCCGATGGCCGACACGATGCCGATCGCCGCCGCGGCCTCCCGCTTGCCCTTGCGCACGGCCTCGGCCGAGTCGACCCCTTCGGCGACCTCCCGCTTGGCCTGGGCCACGAAGATCGCCGGGATCATCCGGTACGTGGAGCCGTTGCCGAGGCCGGCCGTCACGAACAGCACCAGGAACGCCCCGAAGAACAGTCCGAAGCTGCCGGATCGCTCGCCCACCACGACGAACGCGGCGGCCACGCCCATCAGCACGAAGTTCCACAGCGTGACCCGGCTGCCGCCGATCCGGTCGGACAGCCAGCCGCCGGCCGGCCGTGCCACCGAGCCGACCAGTGCACCCAGCCACGCGAACCACGTCCCGTGCACGGTGGGGAACTGCGTCTTGATCAGCAGCGGCAGGGCGGCCGAGAAGCCGATGAACGAGCCGAAGGTGCCGATGTACAGAAAGGACATGACCCAGGTCTGGGTCCGCTTGGCCGCCGCGATCTGCGCCGGGAAGTCGGACCGCGCGGTGGCGAGATTGTCCATGTACAGCGCGGAACAGATGGCCGCCGCGATGACGAACGGCATGTAGAACAGGCCCGCCACCGCCAGGCTCCACCCGGTGGCCGCCGCGATCACCAGCGGGATGACCAGCTGCACCAGCGCGGCCCCGAGGTTGCCGCCGGCCGCGTTCAGGCCGAGGGCGAAACCCTTGCGGCTCTCGGGATAGAAGAACGAGATGTTCGTCATGGACGACGCGAAGTTGCCGCCGCCGAAGCCGGCGGTGGCCGCGGCGAACAGGAAGAAGCCGAAGCTGGCGTGCGAGGAGACGGCCACCGTGAGCAGCGCGCACGGGATCAGCAGCATCAGCGAGCTGACGATCGCCCAGTTGCGGCCGCCGAAGCGCGGCACCGCGAACGTGTAGGGCAGCCGCAGCGCGGCGCCGACCAGGTTGGGCAGCGCGGTCAGCCAGAACAGCTGGTCCACCCCGAACTTGAAGCCGGCGGCGGGCAGTGACAGCACCACCACGCTCCAGATCGACCAGAGCGAGAAGCCCAGGTGCTCGGAGAAGATGGAGAAGATGAGGTTGCGGTTGGCGATGCGGCGGCCGGTCGCCGCCCAGAACCCCGCGTCCTCGGGGTCCCACTGCTGGATCCAGGTGCGTCCGCCGCGAACAGGTGCCTCGGTTGTTGTCGTCATGTCGCGTTGCAGCCCAACTTCTCGGGTTCGGTGAGGGGGTCCTGCTCGGCCAGCCAGCGGGACAGCGCGCACACGCTGTCCCGGCAGCCACCGCAGCCCGTGCCGGCCATGGTGGTGCTGACCAGGGAGTCGAACGACCGGGCGCCGGCGTGCCACGCGCCGACCAGCCGGCCCTTGTCCACGGTGTTGCAGCGGCAGATCAGCGTGGACGCCGGCAACGTTGCGGGGTCCACGGCTTCGCCGGCGGGCATGGCGCGGCCCAACAGCAGCGCCATCCGGTCGGCGGGGGCGGGTGTGCTCCGGTCGTGCAGCTGTGTGACGGCGGCGGCCACATCGGGCGCCCCCAACACGATCGCGCCCGTGACCCGGTCGTCACGCAGCACGATCTTGGTGTAGCGGCCGCGGCTGGGATCCTCCAGCCGGACCACTTCCGCGTCGAGATCCTGGGTCTCCACATGGACTTCACCCATGGAAGCCAGGTCAACGTCGCGAGTCTTGAGTCGGGTCACCACGGGCGTGCCCGTGTAGCGGGCGTCCTCGCCGGCGAGCCGCTTGGCCAGCACGGCGGCCTGCTCCCAGGCCGGCTGCACGAGGCCGCCTACGGTGCCGGGATGCGTTGCGCAGTCGCCGATCGCGTAGACGTCGGACGCGCTGGTCCGCAGGCAGTCATCGATGATCACGCCGCGATCCACGGCCATCCCGGCGGCCTCGGCCAGCGCCGTCGAAGGCCGTGCGCCGGCCGAGACGACCACTGTGCCGGCGGCGACGATCGAGCCGTCGTCGAGCTGGAGTCCCTTGCCCGGCAAGTACTTCGTGGCGAAACGTCCGAGCCGGAAGTCGATGCCCTTGGTGCCGAGGACCCGGGCCAGCACGTGTCCGCCGGCCGGGTCGAGCTGACGTTCCATGAGGTGGCCGACGGGGTGCACCACGGTCACCGGGCAGCCGCGCCCGGCCAGGCCGCGGGCGGCTTCCAGGCCGAGCAGACCGCCGCCCAGCACGGCCACCGGCCCGAAGTCCTTGGCCATGCCGACGATCTGCTGACAGTCGTCGAGGTCGCGAAAGGCGACGACGCCCGGTGCGAGGACGCCATCGACCTGTAGCCCGTCGGTCGGCGGCACCCACGGGCTGCTGCCGGTGGCCAGCACCAGCGCGTCGTAGTCCACAGTGGAGCCGTCGGTCAGCACGACTCGGTGCTCGGTGACAAGAATCGCCGACGCGGCCACGCCGAGCCTGAGGTCGATCCCGTTGTCCTGGGCCCAGTCCGGCGAGTGCAGCAGCACATCGTCCGGGGTCATGGCGCCGGCGACGACGTTCGACAGCAGGATCCGGTTGTAGGCCGGGTGCTTCTCCGCGCCGATCACGGTGATCGCCGCGCCGGAGCCGCGCAGGTTGTCGGCCAGGCGGGCGCCGGCCATGCCGTACCCGACGATCGTGATCCTCACGCCGCCCCCAACCGCACCGCGCACACCTTGAACTCGGGCATTCGGCTGGTCGGGTCCAGCGCCGGGTTGGTGAGCAGGTTGGCCCGCTGCGCGCCGGGGAAGTGGAACGGGAGGAACACGGTGTCCGGCCTGATGGTCGTCACGCAGCGAACCCGGGCCTGCACGGCGCCACGCCGGGATTCCACGGCGGCCCACTGTCCATCGTGGACGCCGAAGCGGCGGGCGGTGTCGGGGTGCACCTCGACGAAGGCCTCCGGACTGGCCTCCATCAGCGCCGGCACCCGACGGGTCTGCGCGCCGGACTGGTAGTGCTGCAACACCCGCCCGGTGGTGGCGTGCAACGGAAACTCCGTGTCCGTCGGCTCGGCCGGGCCGGTGTGGTCGACGGCCTGGAACCGGGCCAGGCCGCCCGGGTGGGCGAAGCCGTCCAGGAAAAGCCTTGGTGTGCCGGGATGGTCGGCCGCCGGCACCGGCCAGTGCAGGGCCTCGCCGTCCCGCAGCCGGTCGTAGCTGATGCCGGAGTAGTCGGCGGGGCCGCCGGCCGAGGCACGGCCGAGCTCGTCGAACACTGTCTCGGCATCGGTGGGAAACCGGTACGCCGGCTGGCCGAGCCGCGTGGCCAGGCCGTGCAGGACGTCAAGGTCGGTCCGCACGCCGATCGGCGGCGTGACTGCCTTGCCGCGCAGCAGGATCCGGCCCTCCAGGTTGGTCATCGTGCCGTCTTCCTCGGCCCATTGCGTGACGGGGAGGACGACATCGGCGACGGCTGCGGTTTCCGACAGCACGAAGTCCGATGTGACCAGCAGTTCCAGGGATTCCAGGCGCTCGGCGATGTGGCCGGCACGGGGCGCGGAGACCACGATGTTGCTGCCGAACACCAGCAGCGCCTTCGGGCCGTCGGTCGTGCCCAGCGAATCCAGCAGCTCGTACGCGGACGGCCCCGGGCCGGGCAGCTCGTCGGCCGATACGCCCCAGACCCCGGCGACATGCGCCCGCGCCGCCGGGTCGTCGATCTTGCGGTAGCCGGGCAGCTGATCCGCCTTCTGCCCGTGCTCGCGGCCGCCCTGCCCGTTGCCCTGCCCGGTCAGACAGCCGAAACCGGAACCGGGGCGCCCACACAGGCCCAGAGCCAGGCAGAGGTTGATCCACGCCGACACCGTCGCCACGCCGGTCGCGTGCTGCTCGGTGCCGCGTGCCGTGAGCACGTATGCGTTGCGCGCCTTGGCCAGCAGCGCCACGGCAGCCCGCTGGTCGGCCGCCGGCACGCCGGTGATCCGCTCCACCCGCTCCGGCCACCAGGCGGCGGCGATCCGCCACACTTCGTCGAAACCCGTTGTGCGCTCGGCGATGTACTGGTGGTCCAACAGTCCGTCTGCCACGGCCGCATGCAACATGCCCAGTGCCAGCGCGAGGTCCGTGCCGGGCGCGGGCTGGAGGTGCACGGCGGCGGTCTCGGCTGTTGCGGTTCGGCGTGGGTCGACGACGATCAGGCCGCCCCGGTCCGCGGCCGGACGGATGTGCCGCATGAACGGCGGCATGGTCTCGGCGACATTGGCCCCCACCAGCAGAATCGCGTCGGCGTCGGCCAGGTCGGACGCCGGGAACGGCAGGCCCCGGTCGACGCCGAACGCCTTGATGCCGGCGGCCGCGGCCGAGGACATGCAGAACCGGCCGTTGTAGTCGATCTTCGACGTGCCCAGCGCGACACGGGCGAACTTGCCGAGCAGATAGGCCTTCTCGTTGGTCAGCCCGCCGCCGCCGAACACACCGACCGCGTCCGGGCCGAGCCGGTCGCGCAGTTCGTGCAGGCGCAGGGCGACGTAGTCGAGCGCCTCGGCCCAGCCGACCGGCCGCAGCGGCGCGTCCCGGCTTTCTCGCAGCAGCGGCGTGGTGAGCCGGTCGGGCGCACGGAGCAGGCTCGCCGCCGTCCAGCCCTTCTGGCACAGGCCGCCCCGACTGGTCGGGAACTCGCGCGGCGCGACGGTTGCCTCGGCTCGCTCGTCGCGGACGACCATGCCGCACTGCAGCGCGCAGTACGGGCAGTGGGTGTCGACCTCGACGCGGGCGTCGACAGGCATGTGTACCTCCGACGGGTTCGCGAGGCTTCGGCGACCCGGAGCCTCTCAACGGCATGGGCGCAGCACCGTGAATCCGGCGTAAAGGGCCTGTTCCGGCGTCCTCACAGTGGGTGATTGGTTGCTGTGCGCTGCGGGCTCACCAATCCGGCCGACGCAAGCTATCACGATCGCACAGTGGAGTAAAAGGGCCTGTGAGGTTCGACTGTAAAGGTTTTCGATCACGTTCTGTCTGTGTCCGATTTAGTCGCCGCATCGGCCTTGGCGTGCTCATTTGTCATTCACGTACGAGTCGTGAAGATCATGGCGCGGCCATTTGTCATTAGGTTCGTGACTATGTGATGTGGCTAGCCCGTTTGTCCTATTGACAATGCTTGTCGGGATGTGGAACCTTCCCTGCACTGGGGCTGGTGGACGCATTCGCGGCGTTTTCCGCTCCCGCATGCGCGTTTCAACGACAGGAGCACGTGGTGAGCGCACGGCACCGGCCGGCCGGCGGTGAGGTCGACGGCCCCGAGCCCGGCGGGCTTGCGAAACTGGTCCGGCCGGGCACCATTCGCGGCCGGCTGGCGCGCATTCTGGTGTTCTCACTCGTGCTGGTGCTCGCGCTGCTCGGCGTGACCATCGCCGGCCAGGTCGGCGGCTACCTGGCCGCGGGCGACACCGTGAGCTCGGTCTCGCTGGCACTGAAGGTCCAGGACTTCGTCCAGGAAGTGCAGCGCGAACGCGGCCTGACCAACGGCATGCTCGGCGGCGAGACCCGGTTCCAGCCGACGGTGCTGACCCAGCGCACCGCCACCGACAAGGCGCAGACCGCGCTGAACCAGGCGTTGACCGATGACAGCGCGCCCGGTGTCGCGCAGGTACGTGACGCACTGTCACGTTTGTCCGGCCTGACGTCCACCCGGGAGAACGTCGACGCCGGCCGGGCCGACCGCAACGCCACGTTCCAGTACTACACCGCGGGCATCGCCGCGCTCAACGGCTTGCAGCTCGGGCTGGACCAGGCCCAGGACCCGCAGCTGCGGCGCGGACTCCAGGCCCTGTACGCCCTCGGCGACGCCAAGGAGTACACCGGCCAGGAGCGAGGATTCCTCAACGGCGTGTTCGCCGCGGACAAGTTCGGCCCCGGCGAGTACGTCCACTTCACCGAGATCCGCGCCAGCAAGCAGGCCGGCCTCACCGACTACGCCCGTCACGCCACCCAGCCGCAGCAGGCGGCCCTGGACGAGGCCCTACGCAGCGACAACGCGACCAAGGCCGCGGCCTCGGAGACCGTCGCCATCGGCTCCACCCGTGGCCCCATCGACACCAGGACCGACCCGGTCGCCTGGTGGAACCAGATGACCTCGGTCATCGACGCCGAGCGCAAGGTGCAGCAGGCCGTCGGCAACGACCTCACGGCCCGCGCCCAGGACCTCCAGGGCCAGGCCAGCACCACGCTCGCCGTCTTCCTCGGACTGGCCCTGCTCGCGGTGGCCGCCGAGGTGGTGCTGGTGATCGGCAGCATCCGGTCGATCGTGCGCCCGCTGGCCGCGCTGGCATCCGAGGCCGACGACGTGGCCGGACGACGGCTGCCGGCCGCCATCGCCGCCTGGCACCAGCCTGGCGAGGTCGAGGTGGAGCCGCCGCAGCCCGTGCGCACCCCGCCCAAGGCCGGCGCCGAGATCGCCTCCGTCGCGCAGGCGCTGGACCGGGTCCAGACCACAGCCTTCGAACTGGCCTCCGAGCAGGCGCTGGTCCGCCGCAACACCACCGAGTCGCTGGCCAACCTGGGCCGGCGCAACCAGAACCTGGTGCGCCGCCAGCTGAACTTCATCAGCGAGTTCGAGCAGGAGGAGTTGGACCCGTCCGCGCTGGCCAACCTGTTCGAGCTGGACCACCTGGCCACCCGCATGCGGCGCAACGCCGAGAGCCTGCTGGTGCTGGTCGGCGAGACCAGCCCGCGGCGCTGGGCCGAGCCGCTGCCCCTGTCCGACGTCATCCGCGCCGGCTTGTCCGAGGTGGAGGACTACCGCCGGGTGGTGCTGCGCCGCGTGGACGAGGCGCTGATCACCGGGGCGGTGGTCAGCGAGCTGGCCCACCTGCTGGCCGAGCTGATCGAGAACGGCCTGGCCTTCTCGCCGCCCGACCTCGAGGTCGAGATCTACGGGCGGCGCGTGGCCGGCGGCTACATGCTGGCGGTGGTCGACCACGGCGTCGGCATGGCCAAGGACCAGCTGGCCAAGGCCAACGCCCGGCTGCGCGGCGAGGAGGACTTCATCGTCGCGCCCACCCGCTTCCTCGGCCACTACGTGGTCGGCCGGCTCGCGCAGCGGCTGGGCATCGAGGTGGAGCTGACGGTGTCGCCGGTCAGCGGCATCGTGGCCCGGATGCTGCTGCCGACGGACATCCTGGCCGAGACCAGGCCGGACACGCCCAAGCAGGCCGAGATCAAGTGGCCCAGCGCCGAGCCGGAGGCCCCACCAGTGGCCTCGACCGGTGTGGGCCAGATTCCGCCGATGCGCTCGGAGAAGGTGCAACCGCCGCAGCGACAACCGCGGCCGCCGGCGCCCGTCCAGTCCGCTCAGCAACCGTCGGTTCCGGTGCGCAGCCGGCAGGAGCGCCTGTCCGGAACACCGACGCCGGTGCCTGCGGCCCCGGCGATGGTGCAGCGCACCAAGAACGGCTTGGTCAAACGAAACCGGAACCGGCCGGAGGAGCCCGCCGCCCCCAGTCGCCCGCCCACCGCGGTGGAGCAAACGCCGGCGACACGGAGCTCACGGTCGCCCGAGGAGGTCCGCTCGATGCTGTCCAGCTTCCGGTCGGGCCATCAGCGCGGCGAGCGCGGACCGTTGCCCGCACGAGTCAACACCGTTCCCGAGGAGGAGCCCCGGTGACCGCCGAGGTGCAGCACGCCGACCCGCACACCTTCAACTGGCTGCTGGCCAACTTCGTCCGTGGCACGGATGGTGTCCGCGACGCGGTGGCGGTGTCGTCGGACGGTCTGCTGATCGCCATGTCCGAGGGCCTCGACCGCACGGCCGCGGACCGCCTGGCCGCCCTGGTGTCCGGGCTGTCCAGCCTGGCCAAGAGCGCGGCCCGCAACTACGACTTCGAGGGCCTCAAGCTGATCATGATCGAGATGAAGCGGGGTTTCCTGCTGGTCTCGGCCATCGAGGGCGGCAGCTGCGTGGGCGTGATCGCCGACAGCAACTGCGACATCGGCCTGGTCGGCTACGAGATCGCCGTGCTGGCCGACCGGGCCGGCGCGCTGCTCACCCCGGCGCTGATCTCCGAGTTGAGAGAGACGCTGCGGCGATGAGCGACCAGCCGCGCCTGCCGGACCCGCGGATGATCCGGGTCGAGCCCGCGCCGACCTGGTTCGCGCCGAACACGCCCGTGCCGTCCCCGCACGAGCCCGCGTCCGAACCGGCCGAGTCGTTCGTGCGGCCCTTCATCGTCACCGGCGGGCGCACCATGCCGCTGCGCGACGACCTGCGGATCGAGACGCTGGTCGTGGCCGACCGGGCCGCGTTGACCGCGCCGCTGCGCTTCGAGTTGCTGACGGTGGTGCGGCTGTGCCAGCACCCCATGTCGGTGGCCGAGGTCGCCGCGCACCTGCACGTGCCGCTCGGCGTGGCCAAGGTCGTGGTCGGCGACCTGATGGCCGCCGGGCACGTGACCGTGCACCAGCCGACGGAGCTGACCGTCGCGACCATCGAGAGGATCAGGGACCTTGTCCGGGCGCTCTGAACACGGGCCGACGTCGGTGAAGATCGTCATCAGTGGCGGCTTCGGTGTCGGCAAGACCACCCTGATCGGGGCCATCTCGGAGATCGAGCCGCTGGTCACCGAGGCGGCCATGACCGAGCGGTCGGTCGGCGTGGACGACCCGGGCAACCTCAGCGACAAGCACACCACCACCGTCGCGCTGGACTTCGGCCGCGTCACGCTGGACTCCTCGCTGATCCTGTACCTGTTCGGCACGCCCGGCCAGGACCGGTTCGTGTTCCTGTGGGACGACCTGGTCGAGGGCGCGCTGGGCGCGGTCATCCTGGTCGACACCGGCCGCATCGAGGACTGCTACCCGGTGCTGGACTACTTCGAGCGCCGGGACACGCCGTTCGTCGTGGCCGTCAACCACTTCCCGGGGCAGCAGTCGTTCGACCTGGACGAGGTGCGCGAGGCCCTGGGCGTCGACGAGGCCATCCCGCTGGTCGCCTGCGACGCCCGCGACCGCGAATCTGTCAAAGACGTCCTGGTCACGGTCATCGAACAGGTACTGTTGGCCCGGTTGACAGCTCCGCCCCAGGTCAGCGCCACACAGTAAGGCAGGTGCGGCATGCGGTACGGGATCCTCGGCCCGCTGGAGGTCACCCGTACCGGGGAGGCGGTCACGCCCACCACGCCGCAGCAGCGCACCGTGTTGGCCCTGCTGCTGGCCAACGCCGGCAGCTGGGTGTCGCTGAGCACGATCGTCGACGAGCTGTGGCCGTCGCAGACTCCGCGCAGCGCCAGGGTCATCGTCCAGGTCGCGGTGTCCAAGCTGCGCAAGGTGTTGCCGGCCAACGCGATCCGCACCGGGCCGTCGGGCTACTTGTTGACGTTTGACGGTTCTTTCGCGCCTTCGGCCGAGTTCGACCAGTCCGAGTTCGTCGCCGAGGCCCGGCGCGGCCGCGAGCTGATGGGCGCCGGTCGGCTGGGGCCGGCGCGGGAGCTGCTGGCCGCGGCGCTGGGTCGGTGGCGCGGGGACGCGCTGTGCGACGTCGTGCGCGGGCCGGTGCTCGACGGGCATGCGCGGTGGCTGGAGGAGCTTCGATTATCCACTGTGGACAGTCGTGTTCGGATCGACCTCGCCCTCGGCCGCTGTCAGGACGTGATCGCCGAGTTGACCGTGTTGCTGGCCCGGGATCCCGGGCAGGAGGTGCTGGCCGGCTCGCTCATGGTGGCGCTGCACCAGGCCGGCCGGTCGGCCGAGACTGCCGAGGTCGTCGACCGGGTCGCCGCGTTCCTCGATGCCGATCCCGGGCCGGTGCTGCGCCGGCTGGTGACCGACCCGTCCGCGTGGGAGCTGCCGCGGACCGTGGTCAGAACCGCTCAGCTGCCGCCGGCCGTGCCGGACTTCGTTGGACGCCATGAGATCCCGCGTGACGGCGCATTCACCGTCCTGTGTGGACCGTCGGGGGCCGGGAAGACCGCGCTGGCGGTGCGGATCGCCCATGACCGGCGTTCGGACTTCCCGGACGGTCAACTGTTCGCCCAGCTGCGTGGAGTGGAGACCGCCGAGGTGCTGGGCTCGTTCCTGTCCTCGCTCGGCTGTGAAGTCCCGTACGGCCTGCTGGAACGGCAGCAACTTTTCCGCAGTGTGACGGCCGATCGCCGGATTCTGGTGGTGCTGGACGATGCCGCCTGTGAGGCGCAGGTCCGGCCGCTGTTGCCCGGTGGCGCTCGCTGCGCCGTGCTCGTGACGTCCAGAAGCCGCCTTTCCGGGTTGGAGGGCGCCGTCGTCGCCGAGGTGGGCGAGCTGTCGCCGTCCGACGCGCTGGCGCTGCTCTCGGCCGTTGCGGGCGCGGATCGTGTTGCGGCGGAGGAGGAATCGGCCCGTGAGCTGGTTCGGCTGTGCGGGCATCTGCCGCTGGCCGTGCGGGTGGCCGGCGCCAAGCTGGCGTCGACGAAGTATCTGCTGGTGCGGGAATTAGTTGAGCGGATCGCCGACGAGCGCCGACGGCTGGCCGAGCTCAAGGTCGGCGACCTGGACGTGCGGGCCGGCGTCGAGATCGGCTACCGCTCGTGCGATCCGGTGCAGCGCAAGCTGTTGCGGCTGTTGGGCTGGTTCGACTCCGTGGACCTGCCCGAGTGGGCCATGACCACGCTGCTCGGCGTCGACGCCTCGGCCGCCCTCGCCGGCCTGGTCGAGGCCCAGCTGGTCGCCGTCGTCGGCCGGGATCGCCTGGGGCAGCTGCGTTATCGTCCGCACGAACTGATCCGGGTCTTCGGCTACGAGCGCCTGCTGGCCGAGGAACCGTCAGGTGACGAGGCGCTCGACCGTCTGCTTAGGTCCTATTTGGACGTTTCCGTCCGCGCCGACCGCAAGCTGCCGATCGGGCGCTTTCCCGTTGCCCCGGCCGACAAGGTGGCCGATCCGGCGGTGGTCCGCCGGGCCGAGGCGGATCCGCTGGGCTGGCGGGACGCGGAAGCCGGCATGCTGCACTGCCTGACGCGGCTGGCCCACCGCCTCGGCCGGTGGGCGCTGGCCGGGCGGCTGGCTGAGGTCTGCACGGCTCGCCCCGGCGATCGACGGATCGAGGTCATCGGCCTGGTCTCGGCCCGGCACACCGGCGACCGTCGGGCCCAGGCCGTCAGCCTGTGCCGGCTCGGCGACCTGCACTGGGACGCGCACGGGCGGGCCAACCGGGCTCGCGTCTACTACGACATGGCGTGCCGGATCTTCACCGGGCTCGACGACCAGTCCGGGCTCGGCCGAGCGCTCGCCGCCCGTGCCGACATCGACGTCGAACGCGGCGACATCGAACGGGCCGAGGTCGCCCTGGCCGACGGCCTGACCATGCTGCGCCAGGTCGACGACCAGACCGGGCAGGCCGATGTCCTGCGCCAGCTCGGCGCACTGCTCGCCGACCGCGGCCGTCCCGGCGAGGCCATCCGGTGTTTCGAGGACAGCCTCCGCCTCGCCCGCGGCCTCCGTGACCGCCGCCGCGAGGCCTATGCCGGCAAACAGCTGGCGGATGTCCTGCGGCGCAACGGTGAACACGGCCGGGCCGGCGCCTTGCTGGAGTCCGCGCTGGCCGCCAGTGTCCGTCTGGCCGACCGGCATTGGGAGGCGCATGTGTTGCGCAGCCTAGGGGAGCTGTCCGACGCCGAGGATCCGTTGACCCGTGCCCTGGAGATGTTCCAGGCGTCCGGTTACGAGCACGCCAGCGGCTACGCCTTGCGGTCGCTGGGGGAGTGGCATCGCCGTCGGGGCCAGGACGACCGGGCCGATGCCTTGCTACGGGCCAGCCTCGCGGTGTTCGAGGGCATCGACGACCGCCGCGGCCGGGCGTATGCCCTGCTGGGCCTGGGGCAGCTTCGCCACCACGCGGGCAGTCCGGCCGAGGGCCGCCGCGCCGTCCGGGAGTCCATCAAGCTGTTCAAGGGCTTGGGCTTCACCGGCTGGCAGGCCGAAGCCCGCCGCACCCTCCGCCTCCTCACCGCCGTGTGACCCCCGCGAGTCCCGCCTAGCGTCACACCGAAAGTCGTTTTTCATGTGCTGGAGAGCGGGACTCGCGGGGGTGGCGTTTAGCGGCTGTTTAAGGGGGGTGGGTTCACTGGGCGCCCCTGCTCGTACCGGAGGAGTGTGCACATGAAAGCCGTTCTGGTCGCCGCGGCCATCGCCGGGTCCCTTGTCGCCGGCGCGGGTGTCGCAAGCGCGGCGCCGGCCGTGACCAAGCTGTCCCAGTCGCAGGCCGCCTCGGAGCTGCGGGCGGCCGGCATCACCTGGTCGTCCAGCGGCAACTGCACCACCCGCAGCAACTCGCACTGCACCTCGTTCGACCAGATCAACTCCAGCACGGTCAACGGCGTGATCACGCTGCGGCACGCCAGCGGCTGCGCCATCAACATCACCGGCGGCACCGAGGTCGGCCACGCGTCCGGCACCTACAGCCACTACAACGGCTACAAGGTGGACATCGCGCACAACAGCTGCATCGACAACTACGTGCACAACAGCTTCACCTACATCGGCCTGCGCGGCGACGGCTACCCGCAGTGGAAGGCGGCCTCGGGCAACCTCTACTGCGACGAGGGCAACCACTGGGACATCACCTACTTCTGAACCGACTTCTGACCAGCAGGACGAAGTCGTCCGTCGCCCGTACGCGGAGGGCCGGCAGCAGCCGGTGGGCGGCGGCACTCGGCCCCTGCGGCCCGGCCGCGAGCCACGCGGCCGCCGCAGGGGCCCGTACATCTTTTGTCGTACCCGGAACTCGACCTCGTGGTGACGACGTGGCATGCCCGCACGGGCGATCTTTGTGGCCACGGGAGCCGCGGCCAGCAGGGCCGCGGCCGGACCGCGAGGTTGTGAGCGGATGATCGTCGCGCGCGGACTGACCAAGCGCTATGGATCGGTGACAGCGGTGGACGACCTGTCGTTCACCGTGCAACCCGGCGTGGTGACCGGGTTCCTCGGCCCGAACGGATCGGGCAAGTCCACCACCATGCGGCTGATGCTGGGCCTGGACCACGGCGCCGGCCGCACCGAGTTCGACGGCCGCGGCTACGGCGAGCTGGCGCATCCGGCGCGGACCGTCGGCGTCATGCTGGACGCGAAGGCCGTGCACCCGGGCCGCACCGCCCGCGCCCACCTGCGCATGATCGCCGCCGGGGCCGGAATTCCCGCCGACCGCGTCGACCAGGCGCTGGAGCGGGTCGGCCTGCTGGACGTCGCCGATCGCCGCGCCGGGGGCTTCAGCCTAGGCATGTCGCAGCGGCTCGGCCTGGCCGGCGCGCTGCTGGGCAACCCGCAGGCCTTGATGCTGGACGAGCCGGCCAACGGCCTCGACCCCGAGGGCGTGCGCTGGCTGCGTGACCTGCTCAAGGCGCTCGCGGCCGAGGGCCGCACGGTGTTCGTGTCCTCCCACCTGCTCAACGAGATGGCCGTGCTGGCCGACGCCCTGGTGGTGATCGGGCAGGGCCGGCTGGTCGCCGCCGAGACCACGGACTCGTTCGTCGCCCGCAACTCCCGGCCCGAGGTGCTGGTCCGCCCGGCCGACCCCGGCCTGCTGGCGGATCTGCTGGTCCGGGCCGGTTTCCGGGTGATCCCGCACCCGGACGGCTCGCTCGTCGTCGCCACGCACGACACCGACGCCATCGCCACCATCGCGATGCGCGCCGGGATCGTGCTCCGTGAGCTGACCGTCCGTCACAGCAGCCTGGAGGACGCGTTCTTCACCGCGACCGCCGGCGCCGCGCAGTTCCGTGGGAGGGCCTGACCCGATGCTCGACGCTGTCCGCTACGAGTTCGTCCGACTCCGCTCGCTGCGCTCCACGTGGGTGCTGTTCGCGACCGGGCCGGTGATCCAGTTCCTGTTCGCCCTCATCTGGGCCACGCACCACGACATGCCCGTGCAGACCCGGTTCGACAACGCCTTCCTCGGCCTCTTCCTGGTGCTGGCCCTGCTGCCCGCGATGGCTGTCGGGGTCGCCGCGTTCGGCCACGAGTACCGGTACCGCACCATCGTCACCACCACGTTGACATTGCGCGCACCGGCCCGCATCCTCGGCGCCAAGGCCGTCGTGATCGCGCTGTTCGCCGCCGTCTCCGGCGCGGCGCTGGTCGCCGTCACGCTGCTGGCCGAGGTCGTCGGCGGCACGGCGTTCACCGACGGCGGCGCCATCGCGCAGGCCTTCGCCGGGACCGTCGTCTTCGCCGTGCTCAGCTCGCTGCTCGGACTCGGCGTCGCCGCCGTCACCCGCAACGCCACGGTCGCGCTGGTCGCCATGATCGCCTTTCCGACCATCATCGAGACGCTGCTGGCGCTGGGCAAGGTCGACCCGTCGCTGATCCCGTTCTCCTCGGCGGCCAGGCTCATCACCACCGGTCACTGGTCGTCGCCGCTGGCGCTGCTCGTGCTGGCCGCGGTGTTCCTGGCCGCCAGCTGGGTGACGCTGCGCCGCCGCGACGCCTAGGGTTGCGACGTGAAGAAGTTCGTGTCCTGGTTGGACGGTCCGCACGGGACCCTGCTCCGCGACGCCGTGGTGGCCGCTTTTGTCGGCTGGCTTACCGTCTCCGAGGCGCACACCAGCTCGTACGGACTGCTCCCGGACGGCCCGGCGGCGATCGCGGTGGCCGTCGTCGGTTCCGCGGTGCTGATCGTGCGCACCCGGTTTCCTTGCACAGTCGCACTTCTGGCCACGTTGGTCCAGGTGTTCGACGGGGCGTTCGTGCCGATCGTGTTCGCCGTCTACACGCTGGCCGTGAAGCGGGGCACCACCCGTGCCACCTGGTTGATCTCGGCCTGGTCGGCGGTGGCGCTGCTGCTGCCGTGGCGGCCCGGCTTGCAGCTGTCGTTCGCGTACCAGTTCGACGGCCCCGATGTGCTGTTGGTGCTGGTCGTGCCGCTGCTCATGGTCGGTTTCCCGCTGCTGCTCGGGCTGTGGGTCGGGCAGCGCCGGCAGCTGGTCGCCAGCCTGCGGGACCGGACCCGGCAGGCCGAGCTGGAACGGGACATGCTCGCCGTGAAGGCCGTCGCCGACGAGCGCACCCGGATCGCCCGCGAGCTGCACGACGTCGTGGCCCACCGGGTCAGCCAGATCACCGTGCAGGCCGGGGCCTACACCATGTCGTCCAACACGGAGACGGCCGAGTTCGCCGAGGGCATCCGCAAGACCGGGGCCGCCGCCATGGAGGAGCTGCGGGAGCTGCTCGGCGTGCTGCGGCGGGAAGACGCCGAGGACGGCGACGCCGCGCCCAAGCATCCCCAGCCGACCCTGGCCGCAGCGTGCGAGCTGATCACCGAGGCCACCGCCGCCGGGCAGCACGTGCGGGCCGATCTGCCCGACAAGCTGCCGGAAGTGCCCGGCACCACCGCTCGTGCCGTGTACTGGCTGCTGCACGAGTCCCTGATCAACGCCGGCAAGCACGCCCCCGGCTCGGAGATCTCGGTGAGCCTGCGTGATCATGACGGTCAGCTGGACGTGCGCGTGGCCAACTCCGTCGGCCTGCCTCGCGCCACCCCCGTGCCCCGCTCGGGTTTCGGCCTGATCGGCATGCGGGAGCGGGTGGTGCTGTCCGGCGGCACCCTCGCCGCCGGGCCCGCGCCCGGCGGCGGTTTCGAGGTGGCCGCCACGTTTCCGAAGGAGCCCCGGTGATCAAGGCCGTGTTGCTGGAGGACGAGGAACTGGTCCGCCTCAGCATCAAGATGATTCTGGAGAGCAGCGGCCGCGTGGAGGTCGTGGCCGACCGCGACGACGGCGTCGACGCGGTGGAGCTGGTCCAGGAGCTGCGTCCGGACGTCGTGGTCACCGACATCCGGATGCCCACTGTGGACGGTCTGGAGGTCACCCGCCGCCTGCACGCGCTGTCGGGGCCGCCGCCTATCCTGCTGCTCACCACCTTCGACCTCGACGAGTACGTCTACGAGGCCCTCGGCGCCGGCGCCGCCGGATTCCTGCTCAAGGACACCCCGCCGCGGGACCTCATCCGTGGCGTCGAGATGGTCGCCGCCGGCAACGCGGTGCTGGCCCCGTCCGTCCTGAAGCGCATGGCCGTCCGCTATTCCGGTGGTGTGGTGGCGAAGCAGGCCGCGGCACAGGCCCGTTTGGACACTCTCACCGACCGTGAGCGCGAGGTCGTGCTGGCCGTGGCGACCGGGGCCGGCAACACCGAGATCGCCACCCGGCTGGAGGTCAGCGAGGCCACCGTCAAGGTCCACGTCAGCCGGGCCATGACCAAGCTCGGCCTGGACAACCGGACCCAGTTGGCCATCCTGGCCTTCCAGGCCGGCGCAGCCGGGTGACCCCTGGTGACGGACTTGCCGCCGCCCGGTACAGTCCATGGCAAGGCACACGCGGGTGCCGAGCGGCGTCACATCCCCGGCTTCGGTGACGCTCCTCGTTGAAGGGTTTCTGCTCAGCCCACCGCGTCCTCCTCCCCACCGTGTGTGGGCGCGTCGCGCCGGGCGGCGCGTCTCGAGGACGCCTCCCATGCCCCGTCATTCCCCGTTGGTCGCCTCCGTCGCCCGCCTCCGCCGTCCCTACACCGGCGAGCCCCAGTGGGCCGTCGAGCCCGAGGTCGGCGGCGCGCTGGCCGACCTTTCCCCGTTGGAGCTGGCCCATCTCCTCGGCCAGGCCTCCGGTCCCATGCCCGATCGCGTGCGCCGCCTGGTCCTGCCCGACGCCGCCGACCCCGTCCAGCAGTCGTTGGAGGCGGCCGTGTTCTGCGCCGCCTCGACCATCGCCCGCCCCGTGTTCTGGATGGTGCAGCCCCGCCACGACCAGATCCGACTGTCCCTCATGCCCGACGTCGCCGCCGAACTGGTCCGAGCCCTGTACTTTCTGGTGCCGTCGCTGGTTTCCCGTCCCATCGGCATGCACGTGTTCCTGGAGCTCGGGCCGGCCACCGTGGTCCTCACCGGCACCGGCTCCGACCGTTGGGCGTCGTTGATGGACGGCTTCGCGCCCTCCGCCGCCCCCACCCTCCCGTCGGCCCTCGATCCGTTGCTGAGCTGCCTGTTGCGCCGGATCTGTTTGTTCCCTTCGCCTCCGCGGGTCGAGTCCGACGAACTCCGTTGGCAGGACGGCCCTTCCGTCGAGTGGATCGCCGCCGCCCTGGCCCATCCCATCGCGGGCCTGTCGGTTCCGATGACCTTGGCGCTGGCCGCTCAGTCGCCGACGACCATGCGGTAGCTATGAACGGATCAGACCGGCGCGCTTCATCGTGGTCAGGAGCGGGGTCACCTCGGTGCCGACGCTGCTGTCGACCCCGCCGCCGGTCAGAAACCCGTACAGGGCAGCGAGATCGGCGGCGGCGACGGCGACGAGGAGGTTGGCCCGGCCGGTGGTCGCGGCGACGAAGCGAACCTCGGGGTGCTGGCTCAGGGCCTCGCCGGTGGCGTTCAACTCGCCGGGGGCGACGTTGAGCCACAGCATGGCTTCCCCGTGCACACCGAGCAGGGCCAGGTCCACCTCGATCGCCAGCCGCATGCTCGCACCGCGAACCAGGGCGTCGACCCGCCGCCGCGCGGTGACGGCGGAAGTTCCGGCGCCGGCGGCCAGATCGGTGTAGCTGGCCCGGCCGTCGGCGGTCAGGCCGGCGATCAGGGCCTCGTCGACGTCGTGATGGGTGGGCGGAACCAGGTACCCGGCCGGGATGGGAGGCTTCCCGGGCTCGCCGGTCCACCGGAAAGCCGTGGGGAAGACCCGGAGCATCGTGTACGAGGTCCAGGACTCGACGGCGGCGGTGGCCGGCAGATCCCGCAGCAGCAACAGGTTCCGGGCTTCGGCGCCGTGCAGCATGAACTGGGCGCAGATCTCGTCGCCGCCGCCGATGATGTCGACGGCGATGGTGTCGGGCCGCCGGGCCAGCACGGCGGCGACGGCGCGGATGCGGTTGGGCTGGCAGCGGATCCGCAGGGCCATGGGGATGAGCCCGGGGAAGTGCATGGGGTTGCGCACGACGGTGGCGCGCAGGGTGCCGTCCTGGAACAGCGGCAGCGCCCGCCGAACCACGGTCCGCTCGGAGATCCCCAGCTCGGCGCCGACGGCCCGCCACGAGGCGCGCGGGGAGGCCAGCAGCACGGCCACGATCCGCCGCTCGGTCTCGTCCAGCATTTGTCGCACAATCACCTCCACGGGCCGAATCATGTCTCAGATACTGAACAAAACTACCCAAGAACACCGTAAAGCTCTAGACCGGTGGCATGGACGTGAACACGACGACGGGGCCGGTCCGGGGCGCGACGAACGGAAAGGTCACGGCCTTCCGGGGCATCCCTTACGCGACGGCGGAGCGGTTCCGGCCGCCGACCCCGCCCCGGGCCTGGACGGAGCCACGGGATGCGACGAAACCGGGCCCCGAGGCCCCGCAGCTCCAGTCCCGGCTGTCGTGGGTGATGGGTGAGCGCGAACTGGACTGGGCCGAGGACGGCTGCCTCAACCTCAACGTGTGGACGACCGACACCACCGCGAAAAAGGCCGTCCTGGTCTGGTTCCACGGCGGCGGTTTCACCAGCGGCTCGGGTGGTTGGGACTGGTACGACGGCACGAACCTGGCCGGGCACAACGACATCGTGGTGGTCACGGCCAACTACCGCCTGGGCGCGCTCGGCTACCTCTACAAGCCGGAGATCGGCGCGGACAACCTCGGCCCGCAGGACCAGGGGGCGGTGCTGCGCTGGGTGCGCGACAACATCGCAGCATTCGGCGGCGACCCGGACCAGGTCACCGTCGGCGGCCAGTCGGCCGGGGCGTACTCGGCGCTGTACCTGGCGATCGACCCGGCGACCAAGGATCTGGTGCACCGCCTCGTGTTGGAGAGCGGCCCCTGGGCACTGCCGCCGACCGACCCGGCAACGGCCGCGAAAACCGCCGACCGATTCCTCGACGCTCTCGGCGAGGATCCGGAGAAGGCGACCGCCGAGCAGATCCTGGCGACGGTGCCGAAGCTGGCCGAGCCGGGCATGGCCGCGCCGCCGCTGATGCCGGTGTTGGGCGGGGCCGGCTACCCGAGGCCCTGGACCGATGCTGATCTCTCCGGCCTCGACGTGCTGATCGGCCACACCAAGGACGAGATGGTGGCCTTCGGCGGGGGCCCCGACATCTTCGAGCAGGGCGTGCACGAGATCGCCAAGGCCACCGACGGTTTCGCCTACCGCTTCGACCGGTCGGGCCCGCTGGGCGCCCCGCACTGCGTGGAGCTGCCGTATCTGTTCGGCACGTTCGTGGCGTTCCGGGGCAGCCCGATGATGGACCCGAGGGCCGCCGAGACCGACTTCGGCACGGCTGTGGCCGACTTCACGAGGACCGGCGACCCCGGCTGGAACCGCTACCCGGAGTTCCGGCACTTCGTGTGACCGTGGCGACATGAGCCCCTCGTGCGGAATGACCAAGGCCCCTTGATAGTTGTGCGAAGCAACAATTTCGGTTAGCCTACGTCAAGCAAGTTCCGCACGAGGGGAGGACCCGTTGTCGACGGCCCAGCACGCCAAGGCGCCGATCCAGGCGGCCTTGGGTCCGCGCTACAAGTGGATCGCGCTGTCCAACACCACGTTGGGCATGCTGATGGCGACCATCAACTCGTCCATCGTGCTGATCGCACTGCCGGACATCTTCAAGGGCATCGGGATCAACCCGCTCGCGCCCGACAACACCAGCTACCTGCTGTGGATGATGATGGGCTTCCTCGTCGTCACCGCGGTGCTGGTGGTCAGCTTCGGCCGGCTCGGCGACATGTACGGCCGGGTCAAGATGTACAACATGGGCTTCGCGATCTTCGCGGTGTCCTCCGTCCTGCTGTCCATCACCTGGTTCGACGGCACGAACGCGGCCCTGTGGCTGATCGGCTGGCGCGTGGTGCAGGGCATCGGCGGCGCCTTCCTGATGGCCAACTCCAGCGCCATCCTCACCGACGCCTTCCCGGCCAACCAGCGCGGCACGGCCCTGGGCCTCAACGCGGTGGCCGCGATCGCCGGCTCCTTCCTCGGCCTGGTCCTCGGCGGTGTGCTCGCCCCCGTCGACTGGCACCTGGTCTTCATCGTCTCCGCCCCGTTCGGCGTCTTCGGCACCATCTGGGCGTACCTCAAGCTGCACGACAACGGCCTGCGCCAGAAGGCCAAGATGGACTGGTGGGGCAACATCACCTTCGCGGTGGGCCTCATCGTGGTGCTGGTCGCGATCACCTACGGCATCCAGCCCTACGGCGACTCCAGCATGGGCTGGGGCAACCCGTGGGTCTACGGCTCGCTGATCGGCGGCGTGCTGGTGCTGATCGCCTTCGGCGTCATCGAGACGAAGGTCGCCAACCCGCTGTTCAACCTGAGCCTGTTCAAGATCAGGGCGTTCACCGCGGGCAACGTCGCCAACCTGCTGGCCTCGCTCGGCCGCGGTGGCCTCCAGTTCGTGCTGATCATCTGGCTGCAGGGCATCTGGCTGCCGCAGCACGGCTACAGCTTCGAGTCGACGCCGCTGTGGGCCGGCATCTACATGCTGCCGCTGACCGTCGGCTTCCTCGTCTCCGCGCCGCTGTCCGGCGTGCTGTCGGACCGTCTGGGCGCCCGCGCCTTCACCACCGGCGGCATGCTGATCACAGCGGCCAGCTTCGTGGCGCTGATCGTGCTGCCGGTCGACTTCAACTACTGGGTGTTCGCGGTCATCCTGCTGGTCAACGGCCTGGGCATGGGCCTGTTCTCCTCGCCCAACCGGGCCGACGTGATGAACAGCCTGCCCACCAACGCCCGCGGCGTCGGGGCCGGCATGACCGCCACCTTCCAGAACTCCGCGATGGTACTGTCCATCGGCATCTTCTTCAGCCTGATCATCGCCGGTCTGTCGGCCAGCCTGCCCAGCACGCTGGCCAACGGCCTGGTGTCCAACGGCGTGCCGCAGGCCGCCGCCGACCAGGTGGCCTCGCTGCCCGCGGTGGGCGTGTTGTTCGCGGCGTTCCTCGGCTACAACCCGATCCAGCAGCTGCTCGGCCCGGTGCTCCAGCAGTTGCCGGCCGACAAGGCCAGCTTCCTGACCGGCCGCAGCTTCTTCCCGAGCCTGATCTCCGGGCCGTTCCAGCAGGGCCTTCAGGTCGTGTTCTGGTTCGCGGTGGCGGCCTGTGTGGTCGCGGCCGTGGCGTCCTGGCTGGTCGGCAAGCGCAACAAGGCGCTCCTGCCGGAGCCGGTGGGCCAGGAGCTGGCCGCGGTCGCCGGTGAAGGCGCCTTCAGCGACGTCGACCTGGTCATTCCGGTCGGCACGGTGGTGCTGGCCGGCCGGGTGCACACCCTCAGCGGCTCGGGCATCGGCGGCGCGGTGATCACCGTGACCGGTCTGGACGGCTCGCAGGTCGACCGGGTGCCGGTCGACACCGAGGGCCGCTACGAGCTGGTCGACCTGCGCAAGGGCACGTACACGCTGATCGTCACGGCCGCTGGCTACCGCCCGGCCGCCGGCACGTTCACCGTCACCGACACGGTCGGCGCGCAGGACTTCGAGCTGGCCGGCGGCGGCCTGATCGCCGGCACGGTCCGCTCCGACGGCATTCCGGTGCCGCTGGCCGCGATCGTGGCCAGCGACGTCGACGGCCAGATCCTGGCCCAGGTCGCGGCGGACGAGGCCGGCCGGTACCGGATCGAGGGCCTGCCCGACGGCGACGCCGTGCTGACCGCCAGCGCGTCCGGCTACGAGCCGACCGCCGAGCCGGTGGGCGTCTCGGCCACGCGTCCGTCTACTGTGGACTTGAACCTGCCGGTGCAGGCCGTGGTGCACGGCGTGGTCACCGCGCCCGACGGCCCGGCGGTGGCCGGCGCGACCGTGACCGCGGTCGACGGCGACGGCCGGGTCGTGGCCAGCGCCGTGACCGGGACGGACGGCAGCTACCGGCTGACCGGGCTGCCCAGCGGCGACTACACGGTGGTGACCAGCGTGTACGAGCCGGTCGCCGTGCGGGTCAGCGCCCGTGCGGGTGAACTGTCCACTGCAGACGTGGTCTTCGGGAGGTGACGTCGTGGCGCCCAACGTAGTGCGTGACGACGACCTCGCCGGCCGGTTGCAGTTGGCCATCAGCGCCATCTCGCACCGGATGAAGACCCACGCCGCCAGCGACGAGCTGACGCCGACCCGGCTGGTCACCCTGGCCGCCGTGGCCGAGCACGGGCCGCTGCGCATCAGCGACCTGGCCGACCGGGTCGGCATCAGCGCCGCCACCATGTCGCGGCTGGTGGACTGGCTGGTCGAGCACCGGTTGCTGACCAGGACGTGCAGCACCAAGGACCTGCGGGTCAGCAACGTCGCGCTGAGCCCGGAGGGGGAGGGCCTGCTGGAGCGGATGCGCGGCGTCCGCACCGGCTACCTCGCCGAGCGGATCAGCCGGCTGCCAGCCGATCAGGTGCGTGCGCTGGCCGGGGCGCTCGAGGTGCTGGAGGATTTCGCGACGGGCTCGGAACAGGAGCGGCACTGATGGACTCCTCGCTCATTCGCGGCAGGGTGGTCGGCGCGGACGGCGCGCTGATCGGCCGGGCCGCGCTCACGCTGATCGACTCGGCGGGGCGGCAGGTCGGCCGGACCTCCTCGGAGGTCGACGGCACGTACCACTTCAACGTGGCGGCCAGCGGCGGCCACGTGCTGATCGTGACGGCGCCCGGCCACCAGCCGCAGGCCGTCACCGTGATGGTTGAACCCAACGGCGCGCGGGTCGACGTGATGCTGTCCGGCACCAGCGGATTGTCCGGCCTCGTGCACTCCGCGGGCGGCGCCCCGGTGCCCTCGGCCGCGGTCACGCTGGCCGACGGTCGCGGCGAGGTCGTCGCCTCCCGCGTCACGGGGGCCGACGGCGCCTACACGTTCGACGACCTGGTGGCCGGCAGCTACACCCTCGCCGTCAGCGCCCCCGCGCTGCGCCCGGTCGCCATGACCGTGGCCGTGCCCGCCACCGGCCGCGTCACGCAGGACGTGGAGCTGGCCGGCGGCGCCCGCGTGCGCGGTGTCGTGCGCACCAACGACAGCGGCCGCCCCGCCGAGGCCCGCGTCACGCTGGTCGACGCGGCCGGCACGGTCATCGCCGCCACCAGCACCGAGGCCGACGGCAGCTATGTCTTCGAGGACGTGCCCGAGGGCGACTACACGATCATCGCCACCGGCTACCCGCCGGCGGCCAGTGCCCTGCGGATCGGTGGCGGCAACCAGAGCCGGCACGACATCGAGTTGAGTTTCTAAAGGGGATTCGCCATGAGCCAAGGCGTCAACGCGCTGGTGCGCACCGGCGACGGCTGGGCCGTGCAGCACGCGGTGCTCACCGTCACCGACCTGTCCGGCAACCAGGTCGCCCGCAGCGGGGCCGACCAGGACGGCGCGGTCAGCACCGACGCGCTGCCCGCCGGCACGTACACCGCGATCCTCACCGCCGCCGGCTACTCGCCGGTCGCCCGCACCGCGATGGTCACCGCCAGCGGCTCCGCCCCGCTCGGCACCATCACCCTCGACCGCGTCGGCGGCGTCGACATGCCGCCGCCCGGCGTGTGGACCATCGACCCCGCGCACTCGTCGATCACCGTCGTCGCGCGGCACCTGGGCATGTCCAGCGTGCGCGGCCGGTTCGACGACTTCGGCGGCACCGTCGAGGTCGCCCACCCGGTCGAGCGATCCTCGGTTTCCGCGGTGATCCAGGCCGCCAGCGTCGACACCAACAGCAAGATGCGCGACGACCACCTGCGCTCCAAGGACTTCCTCAACGTCGAGCTGCACCCGGTGATCACCTACCGCAGCACCGGGCTGGCCCAGCTCAGCGAGGAGCGCTGGGCGCTGGACGGGGAGCTGACCCTCAACGGCGTCACCCGCCCCGTGCAGCTGGATCTGACCTACCTCGGCACCGGCCCCGACGCCTGGGGCGGCACCCGTGCCGCCTTCCACGCCGTGACCGAGCTGCACCGTGACGACTTCGCCATCACCTACAACCAGGTGCTGCGGGCCGGCATCGGGGCCATCGGCGCGACGTTGCGGGTGGAGATCGACATCCAGGCCGTGCGGGGCGACAGCCTGCCCGGCGCCTGACACCTCGCTCGCGAAGGCCCCCTCCCAGGTGGGCGGTTTCTAGGGGTCGTTGCAACACAGGTGGTTAGCTGGCGTCGGTCAGGAGCTTAGCCAAACGCTCGGCTGGGGTGTCCCAGCCGAGCGTTTTGCGTGGACGGCCGTTGAGCTGGACCGCGACCGCGTCCAGGTGCTCGCGGCTGTGGACGGACAGGTCTGTGCCTTTGGGGAAGTACTGGCGGAGCAGGCCGTTGGTGTTCTCGTTGGAGCCGCGCTGCCAGGGTGAGTGCGGGTCGCAGAAGTAGACCGGCATGTCGGTGGCCAGGCTGAACTGGTGATGCAGGTGCATCTCGCTGCCCTGGTCCCAGGTCAGCGACCGGCGCAGGTGCGCGGGCAGGGCGCTGATGGTGTCGATGAGGGCGTCGCGGACGACATCGGCTGTGCGTCCGGTCGGCAGGTGCACCAGCATCACGTAGCGGGTGGCCCGCTCGACCAGGGTGCCGATCGCGGACTTGTTGTCCTTGCCGATGATCAGATCGCCTTCCCAGTGGCCGGGCACGTTCCGGTCGGCGGCCTCGGCGGGACGCTCGCTGATCATGACCATCGGGGCTGCTGGGCCTGACGGCGAGGGCGGCGTAGCGCACGGCCGGTGCGCAGGGCGGCGGCCAGTTCACGTCGGAGCTCGCCGCGGCCTTGGACGTAGAGGGCCTGGTAGATCGTCTCGTGGGTCACGTGCATCCCTGGCTGGTCGGGGAAGTCCCGGTGCAAGCGTCGCACGATCTGCTCCGGGCTCCACCGCGAGTTCGGGCCGTCCTGGATGGCCTGGCGCAGGTCCGGGTTGGCGGCGATCTTGCCGGTCTTGGGCCGTGGCCGGCGGGCTTCGGCTCGATGTTGGGCCGCGTGCGGGCGGTAATCGCCGCTGTCGGGGTGGGCGTTGCGGCGCAGTTCCCGGCTGATCGTGGACGGGGCGCGGCC
>NZ_JBFBAM010000100.1:0-26295 GCF_040682195.1 Kutzneria sp. NPDC051319
CGAGGCATCACAGTCACGTCGGCGTCCCGGACGGACGCCGGCCTATTTTCCCGCATCAACAGCGGCCGTCACAGGCCCCCGTTACTCGCGGGGGTCAGTTGACCTGGCGGGTGTGGGCGGACCAGTAGGGGGCGCGGAGTTTGTACTTCTGGATCTTGCCGGTGGCGGTGCGGGGGATGGAGTCGCGGAACTCCACCGAGGTGGGGGCCTTGTAGCCGGCCAGACGCTGCTTGCAGTGGGCGATCAGGTCGGCCTCGTCGACGACTGAGCCATCGGCCAGGACGACGAGGGCCTTGATGGTCTCGCCCCACTTCTCGGAGGGCACGCCGATGACGGCGACCTCGGCGACGGCGGGGTGGCTGAACAGGCAGTCCTCGACCTCGATGGACGACACGTTCTCGCCGCCGGTGATGATGACGTCCTTGCGGCGGTCGGAGATGACGACGTTGCCCTCGTCGTCGATGGAGCCGCCGTCGCCGGTGTGGAACCAGCCGTCCTCCAGGGCGTCGGCGGTGGCCTCGGGGTTCTGCCAGTAGCCGGCCAGCACGACGTTGGACCGGGCCAGCACCTCGCCGCTGTCGGAGATGGCGATCCGCGCGCCGAGGGCGGGGCCGCCGGCCCGGGAGAGCTTGGCGGCGCGCTCCAGCGGCGGGAGATCCAGGTCCTGCGGCCGGGTCCGGTTGAACGTGAGCAGCGGGGAGGTCTCGGTCAGGCCGTAGATCTGGAGGAACTCCCAGCCCAGTTCGTCCTGCACCCGGGCGATGGTCCGGGTCGGCGGCGGGGCGCCGGCGCAGACGATGCGCACCTTGTCCCGGCCGGGGATCTCGCCGGTCCAGGTCTGGGCGGCGTCCAGCACGGCGTTCCACACGGCCGGAGCGCCGCACATCAGGGTCACGCCGTGGTCCTCGACCCGGCGCAGGATCTCGGCCCCGTCGACCTTGCGCAGCACGATGTGCCGGGCGCCGACGCCGGTCAGCCCGTACGGCATGCCCCAGCCGTTGCAGTGGAACATCGGCAGGGTGTGCATGTACACGTCGCGTTCCCACGCCCGCGTGTGCATCGCGAAGGTGACGGCGTTGGTCCAGATGTTCCGGTGCGTGAGCTGGACACCCTTGGGCCGCGCGGTGGTGCCGGAGGTGTAGTTGATCGTGGCGGTGGCGTCCTCGTCCGGCTCTGACCACGGCCGGGGCTCGACGTCGGCCAGCATCAGCTGCTCGGTCTCCGCGCCGAGCACGAACCGGTGCGGCGCGGTCACCGCCTTGAGCGAGGAGTCCAGCTCGGGATCGACCAGCAGCACGGACGCGCCGCTGTGCTCGGCGATGTAGCCGATCTCGGCGGCGCTGAGCCGGAAGTTGACCGGCACGCAGACCCGTCCGCTGGCCGGCACGGCGAGCAGGAGTTCCATCAGCCGCGCGGAGTTGTGGCTGACGACGGCGACCCGCTCGCCCTCGCCGATGCCCAGCCGGTCCAGGCCGGCCTGCCAGGCGCGGACCCGCCCGGCCAGCTCGCGGTAGGTGGTGGTGGCGACCGGATCGGCCGGCTGGGCCGGCTCGTCCACGATCGCGACGCTGTCGGCGAGGACCGTCGCTGCACGGTCCAGGAAGTCACTGACGGTGAGTGGGACCCGCATCACAGCAGCCTAGCTACCAAGTGGCCGGATCGCCCCACGTCGACAGGCGCCCCTGGGGCTCGATCGTTTCAGCGGCCACGAGCGCGGGCAGCGACTCGGTCAGCGGCTCCCGCACCACCGCCGCCGCGATGTCGTCGTACGGGGTGGGCTCGGCGGTGCAGATCAGCACCTGCGCGCCGGCCTTGGCCGCCAGCCCGACCAGCCCGGCCGCCGGATGCACGGTGAGCGAGGTGCCGGCGGCGAGGAACAGGTCGCAGTCCAGCGCCGCCCGCTGGGCTCGCCTCAGCACGTCCTGGTCGAGTTCCTGCCCGAACGAGATCGTCGCCGACTTGATGATCCCGCCGCACACCACGCACGGCGGATCGGCCTCGCCGGCGGCGACCCGGGCCAGGGCCTCGCTCATCGGGCGACGGTCGCCACAGCTCAGGCACTCCGTCTCGGTCAGCGACCCGTGCAGCTCCACGACCAGTTCCGGGCCGGAGCCGGCCCGCTGGTGCAGGCCGTCGATGTTCTGCGTCAGCAACGCCCGCAGCCGCCCCGAGTGCTCCAGGTCGACCAGCGCCCGGTGCGCCGCGTTGGGTTCGGCGGTCCAGGCCGGGTGCACCGCCCGGCTGCGCCAGGCCTGTTGGCGCACCTCGGGATCGGCCAGGTAGTCCGGCAGCGAGGACAGCCGCTGCGCCTCGGGATCCTTTGTCCACACGCCGTTCGGCCCGCGGAAGTCGGGAATGCCGGACGCCGTGGACACCCCGGCCCCGGTGAGCACGGTGATGCGCCGGGCCCCGCCGATGATCCGCATCGCCTCCCGCATGCCTTCCTGGCCCTGCATACATTCCTGATTACGGCACAAGACGGCCCTTGTCCAGCCGGAGCTTGCGGTCGGCCACCGCGTGCACGCGGGGATCATGGGTCGCCGCGATCACCGCCGTGCCACGATCGGCCACCCGGCGCAGCACCGTCAGCACGACCTCGGCGCTGGCGTGGTCGACGTGCGCGGTGGGCTCGTCGGCCAGCAGCACGTCCGGCTGCCCGACGATCGCCCGGGCCAGCGCCGCCCGCTGCTGCTGGCCGTAGGACACCTCGTTCGGGTACCGGTCGGCGAGCTCGCCGATGCCGAGCTCGGTCAGCACGTCGACGCTGCGTGCCCGCGCGTCGGGCGATCCGGTCAGCAGCAACGGCAACGCCGTGTTCTCCGCGAGGGTGAGCTCGCCGGCCAGCCCGAGGGCCTGCGGCAACACGGCACACCGCTGCCAGCTCGGCGCGCCATCCATCACCACGTCGCGGATCAGCACACTGCCGACGTCCGGCCGGTCGAAACCGCACAAGATGGACAGCAACGCGCTCTTGCCGGAGCCGGAAGGCCCGCCGATCGTGACGAACTCCCCCGGCGCCACCGCGAGGTCCACCCCGCGCAGCACCTCGACCTGCCGGAAGGACCGGCCGATCCCGTTGGCCACCAACGCCATCACGCCACCCGCCCAGATCTCATGCGCACGACACGGTCGGCCAGTTCGATCACCCGGTCGTCGTGGGAGGCGACGGCGACCGGAACTCCCCGGTCCACCAACACCTTCAGCGATTCCAGCACCAGTCCGGCCGAGGTGTCGTCCAGCTGCGACGTGGGCTCGTCGGCGAGCACGACCTTCGGATCACGGGCCAGCGCACAGCACAGCGCCAACCGCTGTTGCTGCCCGCCGGACAGCGCCGGCACCCGGTAGTCGCCCATGCCGTCCAGGCCGACGACACCCAGTAGGTCGAGATCGGGGGTCTGGCCGGCGCTCTGCGCGGCGGCGATCACGTTCTGCGCGGCCGTGAGCTCCGGCAGCAGGTTTTCCAGCGGGCTCTGGAACATCAGCGCGATGGTCTGGCGTCGCAAAGCGCGGAGTTGCCGGTGCGAGCGCGTGCTCACCGTCTCACCGCTCAGTTCCACCACGCCCCGGGTCGGCCGCTCCACGAGGGCCAGCACCCGCAGCAGCGTCGACTTGCCGGAGCCAGACGGCCCGGCGAACACCGTGATGCCCTGGTCGGGCACCGCGACCGTGACGCCGTCGATGGCCGTCACGGCGCCGGCCGGCGTCGGATAGTCGACGCCAACCCCTTGCGCGGCAAGGACGTCAGCCACGGATCAGCTCCCCGACTCGGGCGGTGCGCACCCCGCGCACCGCGATCCACCCGGCCACGGCCACCACCGCCAGCCCGATCGCCACCGCGACCAGCACGAACATCACCGAGTCCGGCAGCACCGACAGCGGCCGCAGCCAGGGCGCGGGATCCAAGCGTGGCAAGGAGAACGCGGCGACGACGAGCCCGACCGTCACGCCGGCCGCCAACACCGACGCGGCCACCGCGCCGAACTCCAGCAGGTGGCTGACGACCAATGTCTTGGGCCGCAACCCCATCCGGGTCGCCAGCGCACCCGACAACGCCGTCTGCTTGCGCCGCGCGCCGACCGCCAGCAGCAGCGAGGCCGCCGCGATCACCGCCAGCAGGGCGCCGACCGAGGCGATGTAGCCGAACGTCCAGGCCACGGTGTAGAAGGGCAGAGCGTCCAGGGCCATGTCGGTCGTCTGGTACCTGATGTGATCGATGTGCGCGGCGGCCAGTTGGTTGAGCACGGTCGTCGAGTCCTGGCTGGACCACAGGAAGAACGAGTTGACCTCCGACGCGGTGGTGTTGTCCGACCGCGCTGTCACGTAGCCGATGTCGTACGGCATACCGGGAAACACCGGCAGCTGCCCGATGGTGTGCAGCGGCGTGAACCCGGGGATGCTGATCGACGAGCCGATCTTGGCCCCGCCCACCGCGATCGCCGCGCCATGGCCCAGTTGACTCACCAGGTCCAGCATCTCGGTGCGGCGGCCGGGGTCGATCCACGCGCCGTTGGCGAAGGTCGCCGGATCGACCGCGACCATGTTGCTGATGCCCCGGTCGACCACGCCGACCACGGTGCCGTGCGCGGCCACCGCGGCCGGCAGCGGTTGTTTGCTCTGCCCGAACGACGTGGAGATCTGCACCGACGTCGTCGCGCCGATCTTGTTGCCGGACTTGCTGGCCAAGGCGTTCTGCTCGGCGTGATTGACGCTGCTGCCGACGGCAAGCGTGCCGACCGCCAAAACCCCCACCAGCACCACACCCGTCGCCGCGGTGCTGGCCGCCGCCAGCCGGCGCACGGCCAGCTGCACCGACGGCAGGGACCACACGTTCATCCGGTGCGACCACACCAGCAGCAACCGGCCCAGCCGCGCGGCGACGCCGGCGATCACCACGACCACCAACACCGGGAACGCCAGCGCGAAGGCGTCCAGCGGCGGTGTGGCGCCGCCGGTCGAGGGCACCGACCGGGTCAGGCTCAGGCCCGAGAACACCGCCGCGACCGCGACCGGCAACTCGAACGGGATCAGCCGCAGCACACGGGGAATCCGCCGGCGGCGGGGCGCCTGGAACATGCGGTGGGTCCGCAGGGCGGCCGTCCCCGTCAGCACCGCGGCGGCGCAGAGGACAACGCCGAGCACGACCAGCACCGCCCACGTCGTCGTGCCGGCGTCCAGCTCGGCAACCGGGGCGTACCAAGGCAGTGCGAACCGGGCGACGACCAGGCCGACGACCGCGCCGACCACCAGCGGGCCGACCAGTTCGAGCAATGCCTTGGCTCCCAAGGCCAACGGGGAGCTGCCCCGCGCCCACAGCAGCCGCAGCACGGCCTGCCGGCGTTGGCACCACTGCGCCGCCATCGCGCCGACGCCGACCAGACCGACCAGCAGGCTGATCGCCGTCAGCGGAAGCACGAACGCGATGACGTTGTTCTGCGCCTTCGCCGCCTCGGCCAGCGGGGCCACGAACGACTGCCGCACCGGGGCGTATGCGGTGAGGCCGTCGGCGGCGAACTTCTTGCGCAGGGCGTCGGCCAGCCGGTCGCTGCGGGCGGCCAGTTCCCGGGCCTCCGACAGCGTGTTCGGCGTGGCCACCGGGAAGCGCACCGAGACGTTCAGCCGCTCGCCCAACCGCGCGACGTCGGCGAGCGACGGCAGGAACGCCGTCGTGGCGCTCCCGCCATCGCCGGCCAGCGGGTTGGCCACGACCGAGGTCACCTCGGAGCACCAGAACGGCGCGACCGGCTCGGCCAGGTCCTGGTAGATCGCCGTCACCGGCGGGATCGCGCTGCCCAGGGAGCCCAGCCCGAGATGGCCGTCGTGCGCGGGGGTCCGCGCCAGCCATGTGCCGGTGGTCGCGCCGCCCTGGATCGCGTGCAGATTGGGGATCGCGTCGTCGCGGTAGCCGACCCGCAGGTACGGCGTCTGCTGGTCGCCGACGGCGAGACGGGTCGGCTGGGTGTACGCGCCGAACAGCGTCTGCGGGAAACCCTGCTGTCGTGCCACTTCCCTGGCGTCCTGGGCGATTCGCGCCACCTGGTCGGGCGGCGCCGCCAGCCCGTTGACCGACGCCGCCAGCGACTGCGGGCAGGTGCGCCCGACCTGGTAACTCAGCGCGGCGTTGCCGGTGCTCACCGCACACAACACGGCCGACGCGGCGACGAAGGCCAGGAGCAGACCGGTCACCGTCGCCACCACGACGGAACTGCCGCTGCTCAGGCCGGTGCGAGCGGAAGTCCGCCACGGCAGCTGCATTGGCGGAGATTAACCTCGCGGCGGGTGTTCATGTCGAGCTTTCGCCGAAAAGGAATGAACCGTGGCGCTGCCTGCCCCTGCCAGGCAGCGCCACGGCTCATCTTCGGCGCACCCGCCCCGCACCCCGACGGCGGGACGGGCGGTCCTCCCCCCTGCGCCTTGCTCACCCCCGGTCCACGGCCCCCTCAGACCGCGATCTTGTCCCGCTCGTCCCGCCGGCGCTGGCGCTGCTCGATCGGGTAGAAGTCGTCGAGGAACCGGGTGTTGTCCCTGGTCAGGCGGACGCGCTCGGACAGCTCGTCGTCGCCGACCTGCTGGCGGCTGGCCGCGCGGACCTCCTGCCAGCCGTAGATCGCGGCCAGCACGCCCGCGGCCATCACGGCGGCCAGAGCCACGGCGACCACGCCGCCGACGTGGAGCTGGGTCAGCAGGACCACCATGGCCCAGAGCTGCACCGCCGTGAAGAAGACGGTCAGGACGACTCGGGCGAAGACTCGGTTGTACGGCCGGCGCTCCTCGTTCTGCTTGTTCATCGCTGGTCCCCTCCTCTACCTGCCCGATCAGGCAGATACCACCTTTGTAGACCGGTGGCCGACCGAGTTCTGCGTCACATGACACACAGCGGAACTTCCACCGGGAAATTTCGCCGTGCACTTGCATGGCGGACACCTGTGGTTCGCTGTCTCGGTGACATCCGAACGCATCGGCCCACCCCTGCGCGGCGACGAACGCGAGACGCTGCGGGCCTTCCTCGACTTCCACCGCGCCACGCTGGCCCTCAAGTGCGAGGGTCTGACCGACGAGCAGCTGCGCCGCCAGGCCAGTCCACCGTCCACACTGTCGCTGCTGGGCCTCGTGCGGCACATGACCGAGGTAGAGCGGACCTGGTTCCGCATCGTGATCAACGGCGAGGCCATCGGCCTCGTGCACTCCGACTCGATGGACTACCAGGTCGCCTACGACGCCACCGGCGCCACTCGGGACGAGGCCTTCGCCGCCTGGGAGGCGGAGGTCGCGGAATCGCGGCGTATCGAGGAGAAGGCGGAATCCCTGGACGTGACGGCCTACAACGCGCGGTGGGAAGAGGATGTGTCACTGCGGCTGGTGATGCACCACATGATTCACGAGTACGCCCGGCACAACGGGCACGCCGACCTGCTGCGGGAGGCCGTGGACGGGGCCACCGGGGTCTAGCGCACCAGTTCGCGCAGGCGCTCCATCCGGTGAATCACGAAATGCCCCCGACCGGTGGTGATGACCCCTTCCTCACGCAGCTCACGCAGCACCCGGGCCATCGATTCCCGTGACGTCGAGGCCGTTTCCGCCAATTCCTGCTGGGTGAACGGCGAGGCGATGTGCACGCCGTCGGCCGCCAGCTTGCCCAGCCGGTTGGCCAGATCCAGCAACAGCGTCACGACCCGCTGCATGGTGCTGCCGCCGCCGTACTCGGCGCGCTGCTGGTCGGTCTCGCGCAGCCGCCGCGCGATGACCTCCAGCAGCGACCAGGCGATCTTGGGGTGCGCGTCACACAGGCCCTCCAGGCGCACGGCCGGCAGCAACAGCACATCGACGGCGTCGATCGCGGTCATCGTCGCCGACCGCGGCCGGCCGTCGATGGCCGACAGCTCGCCGAGCACCTCCCCCGGCCCGCACACGGCCAGCATCACGCCGTGCCCGGCCGCCGCCCCCGCGATGACCTTGATGTGGCCGCTCAGGACCACGTACACCTGCTTGGTCTGCTCCCCCTGCCCGACGATCACCTCGCCGGCCGCGAACCGGCTGCGCGTGGCCGCCGCGGCGAACGCGGCCTGCTCGGCCGATGACAGCCGCCCCCAGAACGTGCCGGCCGGACCGGTCAGCGCGATCACCTCCCCTATGGTGTTCGGCAAGAGTAGTTGCTGGGAGGGCACCACACGGATGTCAGAGCGTCAGCCTTCGGTGTACCGGGCGATCCTGGTGGTCGATGTGGAGAGCTTCAGCGGTGGCCACCGCAGTGAGGACCACCGCCGGGTGGTGCGCGCCGGTGTGCGGGAGATGTTGACCGCCACGCTCGGCGCCCTCGGGCACGACTACGAGGCGGGGTACCACAACGACACCGGCGACGGCATGGTCGTCTTCCTGGCGCCCGAGGTGCCGGAGAGCCGCTTGGTCCGGCAGCTGCCGCAGGAGCTGGAGATGTTGCTGCGCGAGCACAACAGCCGCTACGCCGACGGCGCGCAGATCCGCCTGCGGGTGGCGCTGCACCACGGGCAGGTGTTCTTCGACGAGACGGGCGCGTCGGCGGCGTCGGTGATCCACGCCTGCCGGCTGGTGGACAGCCATCCGGTGCGGGACGCGTTGAAGCGAGGCGAGGCCCCGCTGTCGTTGATCGTGTCGGACGACTTCTACCGCGAGGTCGTGCGCGGCGAGCCGGCCGCCGCCCCGAGCAGCTACGCCGAGGTGCAGGTCAGCGCCAAGGAGACGGACTGCATGGGCTGGCTGCGCGGCGGCGTGACCCAGGCCGTGGTGCCCAAGCCGGAGCGGCTGCCGCTGGTGCTGGAGGCCGAAGAGGGCGTGGTGCAGGTGGTGGCCGGCGGTGAGCGGCTCGTCGGTCAGCTCGTGCACGCCATCCGGCAGTCGCCGTCGCTGCTGGCCGCTACCCGGACCCGCTGGCCGCAGCACCGCATGCGCAGCGCCCCCGACGAGGCGCTGCACGAGCTGGCGGAGGCGTTCCTGCGGGTGCCGGCGATGGTGGACGACATGGCGCGGCGCGACGTCGTCGAGGAGCTGCCGATGCAGATCCGCGTGTCGATCCCGCGCAGCCCGCGCGCCCGCACGGACGTTCGCGCGATCGTCCGCACGTGCGTCACCCGCAACGGCGGCCTGGCCGCGCTGCTGACCGCCGTGCAGCGCATCGAGGGCGACGACAGTCTCGACGTCGACGCGCTGCACGGCGACGTGATCAACGTCCTGGCGTCACTGCTGGACCAGGACTGATCACCAAGGCCTGGCCATGGCGTTGAGCATGCTGTGCTGGGCGTCATCCTCGGCGATCTCCCACGTGAACGCGCCGCGCAGACCTGCCTTGCGGGCGAAGTCGGAGCGGATGCCGATCGAGCGCGGGTTCTCGTAGCTGACGAAGACCTGCTGGCTCGGGTTGTACAGCCACGGCGACTGGGCGTTGGCGTCCCAGTGCTGTTCCCAGGCCGAGTCGGTCAGCAGCTTCGACTTGATGTCGGACCAGCTGCCCGGGTCGAAGCCGGTGTCCCACGGCTGGAACAGGCCGTGGTTCGGGCCGGCCTGCGTCACGTGGAAACCGCGGCCGTAGTACGGCACGCCCAGCACCATGCGGTCGGCCGGCACCCCGTGCTGCTCGTAGTACCGCACCGCGCCGGTCACGTTGTTCCAGCGTTTCATGGGCTGGCCCAGCGGATCCGACGGCACCTGAGCCATCGGCGCGTTGAACGTGGACACCGGCGAGAAGCCCGTGCCCATGTCGTAGGTCATCAGGTTGATCCAGTCCAGGACCTTGGCGATCCTGCCGAGCTCGAAGCTGGCCGCCGGGTCGTACGGGTCGCCGTACTTGCCCGTGCCCGTCTGCAGCCGTCCCGCCGGCAGCGCCGCCGTGAGCAGCTTGTGGCCGCCGCCCAGGGCGTCGAGCTGGCGGCGGAACTCCTTGGCCAGCAACGTCGCGTTGGCCTTGTCCTGGGGCCGGGCCGTGATCTCCGCCGGGCCGCCCGAGACCGGGAACTCCCAGTCGATGTCGACGCCGTCGAAGGTGCCGGGGTAGGTCGTGAAGAAGGTGGTGAGGCAGGAGCTGACGACCTTCTTGCGGGAGGCGTCGGTCAACGCGGCGTCGGAGAAGCCGCCCGCGCCCCAGCCGCCGATGGAGATCGACACCCGCAGGTTCGGGCGCGCGGCCTTGAGCTGCTTCAACGCCGCGAAGTCGGCGGCGTTGCCGGCGTCCGGCGCGGCGCAGACCCCGTTCGAGATGCCGCCGAACGCGTAGAAGACATTCGTGACGGCGGCCGGGATCTGCGACACCGGGAAGGCATCGTGCTCCCAAGCGGTGAAGTACGCGCCGACGACGTGGTTGGACGGGCCATGGCTCGCGGTGGTCGCCGAGGCGCCGGCGGCGGTGACCGTCCCGGCGACGGTCAGCGCGGCGACCCCGATGGCTAGTGCACGCAGGGGAGACATGCCGGCCACTCTGTAGTGAATCGATCACGCCGAGCAAGGGGCCGGTGCGGTTCGGACCCGAAATTCGCCTGATCAGCCGGTGTCAGCTGGTCAGCACCAGGGCGGCGGTGGCGGCGGCGAGGCAGGCGAGTGCGGTGACCAGGCCGGTGCGCAGGAAGCGAGGCCAGGCCACCTTCACGCCGGCCGAGCGGCAGCGCTCGTACCAGAGCAAGGTGGCCAGCGAGGCCCACGGCGTGACGATGGGGCCGACGTTGGTGCCGATCAGCAGGCCGAGCAGCTGGTCATGGTTGGCGACGGGAACGACGGCCTCGCCGGCGGTGTAGGCGGGCAGGTTGTTGAGCACATTGGACAGCCCGGCCCCGGTGCCGGCGGCGCGGAAGATGCCGGCGGGGCCGTTGTCGCCGCCCATGACGGCGTGCATGATGCCGGCCAGGCCGAGGTCGCTGATGGTCTGCACGACGAAGAACAAGCCCGTGACGAACACCAACAGCCGCCACGGCAGCAGGCTCCAGCGCAGGGAACCCCGCTTGCGGAAGGCGAAGGCGATGACCACGACGCCGGCGCAGACCGGCGACACGATGGCCAGTTCGAGGCCGGCGACGACGCCGGCGATGAAGATCACGCAGGCGACGGCGCAGATGCCGAACAGGACGGGATCGGCCGGTTTGGGGGCGACGGGCGGCTCATAGCGGTCCATGCCGCGTCGGCCCCGGCGCCAGTAGAAGATCCACAGGCAGACGGCGGTCGCGGCCACGGAGGCCAGCTCGGGCAACACCATGCGCTGCGCGAAGGCGGGGGCGCTGAGCGCGACCCGGTTCATGGCCAACAGGTTCGTCAGGTTGGACACCGGCAGCAGCAGGCTCGCGGTGTTGGCCAGCCACACGGTGGTCATGGCCAGCGGAGCGCCCGGAATCGCCAGCCTCGCCGCCACGGCCAGCATGACCGGCGTGAGCAGCACGGCCGTGGTGTCCAGGTTGAGCGTGGCGGTGGTGATCGCCGCGAACAGCACGCACAGCAGGAAAAGCAGCACGAAGTTGCCGCGGGCCAGGATGGTCAGCCGGATGGCGATGGTGTCGAACACCCCGGCCTCGGCGGTCAGCTCGGCCAGCACGATCACCGCGCCGAGGAACACCAGGATCGGCCCGATCCGGACCATCGTGGCCTGGGCCTGCGCCAGCGGCAGCAGCCCCGTCGCCAGGAACACCAGGCCGACCGCGAGCAGCCCGATGGCCACCCAGTCGAGCGCGTCCAGCCTCCGCACCGAAGTTTCCTTTTCTCTCACCATGTTCATGACCGGGCCCGCATCCGGCTCTGCGGATCCCACAGCAGGAAGTCACCGTCGTCGCTGGCGCTGGCGATCAGCGGCTGCCCGTCCACCCGCACACGGGTCAGCGCGCGCACGGTGCCGCCATGGGCCTGGTACTCGCCGACGAGTTCGCCGGTGCGCACGTCCCAGAACTGGATCAGGCCGCCGAAGCCGCCGCTGGCCAGCAGCCGCCGGTCGCCGACCCGTGCCGGCCCGAGCGCGCCGACGTACCCGAGTCCGCTGTCCATCACCAACCGTGCCTGGTCGCCGGGATCGCCGACCGCGATGGTGCCGTCCTGACAGCCGGCGGCCAGCCGGCCGTCGACGACGGTCAGCGTGACCACGCCGGCCAGGCCGTCGTCGAAGGTGCCCAGCAGCTCGCACGACGCCGGATCCCACAGCAGCACCCGGCCGTCGCTGTCCGCGCTGGCCAGCAACGGCCCGCGAGTCCCGTCGACCGCGGCCAGCGACACCACCTCGGCCGCCGGCCCGCGCAGCACCTGCGACTCCTCGGCCCGGTCCAGCGGCCATAGCCGGATGGTGCCGTCGGCGCTGCCGCTGGCCATGAAGCGCTCGCCGTTGACCAGCAGCGGCGTCACCGTCCACACCTCGCCGGTGTGCTCGGCCCGGGTGGACAGGTGCTCGCCGGTGTCGGCGTCCCAGATCCGCACCGTGCCGTCCGACGACCCGGTCGCGAGCAGCACTCGCCCCGGCCCGGGCACCGAGGCCAGCGCCCGGATCGTGCTGCGGTGCCCGCGCAGGGTCCGCTCCTCGGAGAAGCCGGACAGCTCGTGCAGGTGCACGGACCCGTCCAGGGCCCCGCTGGCCAGCAGGGTCCGGTCCGGCAGCAGCACGGACGTCAGCGCCCACACCGCGCTGGACCGCACGGACTGGAGCTCGTCGGTCTGGTACGTGACCGGGTCGGCGAGCCGGATCGTGCCGTCCACGCCGCCGCTGGCCAACTGCACCCGGCCGTCGACCTCGACCGCGGCCAGCGCCCACACCTCCCCGGTGTGGTGGCTGAACCGGTGCTCGACGCCGTCCCGGGCCGTGCGCGGGTTCCACAGCCGCACCGTGCTGTCGGCGCTGCCGCTGGCAAGCAGGTCGCCGTGCGGGGTCGACACCACCGCCAGCGTGCGGATGGTGCTGACGTGCCCGACGAACGAGTTGACCAGGGCGCCGGTGCGCGGGTGCCACAGATGGATCATGCCGTCCGCGCCGCCGCTGGCCAGCAGCGACTCGCCCTCGACCGTGATGGTGGTCAGCGCCCACACCGTGCTGCGGTGGGCCTGGATGGTGCGCAGCACCGTGCTGGTCTCCGGGTCCCACAGCCGGATGGTGCCGTCGGCGCCGCCGCTGGCCAGCAGCTCGCGGCCGCCGACCTCGACCGGCGCCAGCGCCCACACCCGGCCGCCGCGACGCACCAGGGTGCGCAGCCGCTGACCGCTCTCCGGGTCCCAGAGCTGGATCATCGACCCGGATCCCGTGCCGGCCAGGCACATCCGGCCGCCGACGCGGACCGTGGCCAGCGCCCACACCTCGCCTTCGAGGAACCGGCTCTCCCGGCGCAGCGCGCCGGAGTCCAGGTCCCAGGTGCGGACGATGCCGTCCACGCCGCCGCTGGCGATCAGGTCGTGATCGCCGTCGGCCCCGGGCACGGCGGCCAGCACCCGGACCGGGCCGGTGTGGCCCTCCAGGTTGAGCACGGTCTGGCCGGTGGCCACGTCGATCAGCCGCACCGCGCCGTCCGCGCCCCCGCGGGCCAGCAGCGACCGGCCGCCCGAGCGGATCTCGGTCAGCACCCACACCGGCCCCTGGCTGTCCGGCTCGCCGACGTGCGAGTCGTCGCCCGGGAACGGCGGCGGCGGGAAGCGGAGCACCTCCGGCGGCGTGGTGCGCACCGGACGGGCGGCCACGCGGCCGAGGCAGTCCACGATGGCGTTGAGCGCCGTGCGGGCGTCCTTGCCCTCGAAGGTGACCCCGTCGATCCGGTCCACCATCTCGGCCATCAGCAGCCCGGCGTGCACGGTCACCGCCAGCACCCGGCCCCGGCTGTCGGGGCTGTCGATCAGCGCCTGCAGCCACGCCTCCCCGGCGTAGGGCAGCGCGACCGTGCTCGCGGAGATCACGGTGATGACGTACCGGCCGTTCTCCAGCGCCTCCGCCGCGAGCCGGCGCAGACCGTCCGGGGTGGAGGCCTCGGACAGCGGCCTGATCACGACGGCGTAGCCGAGGCGGTCCAGCTCCCAGCGCAGCCATTCCGCCCAGGCGAAATCCCGGGGGTGGTAGCTGAGGCAGATCTGCGTCGCCATCCGCTCCGTGCGTTCGGTTTCCTCGGTCACCACCTCCCCATCGGGAATCTGCGCTGTTGTCTCCGAACCGTCCAATGTGGTCAGTTCCACCACGGACGGCGACGACTCGTCCTCGGTCGCCGGAGCCAGTCGGCTCCAGCGCTTGGCCGCCTGCGAATAGGGCGGCCCCAACGCTTCCAGCACCGTCTTGAGCACCTGGGCGAACGCGATGCTGTCGGTGGACAGCCGCGGGCCGTCGTGGCCGAACGGATCGGCCAGCATGGCCGCGAAGTCCAGCGGCTGCCCCATCCGGCTGCCGACGAACCGCGACACCTCGCCGAAGACCCGCACGGCCTCGTCCCGGCGCAGTGTGCCCAGCAGCGTTTCCCTGACTCCCTTGCGGAAGTCGTACTGCACCTGGTCGGGATCCTCGTGGGCCCGCTCGTCCCCGACCCGGTGCAGCAGTTGTCCCAGGAACACCTCGGCCAGGTGCGCCGGCCCGGATTCCGGCAGCATCGTGGCCTGCACCAACCTCATCACCGGCAGACTCAGCGGAGCTGTCGCCAAGTACGCGGCAAGTCGGAAGGCCGTGGGAGACGCCGTGGCCCGGAAGGCCTGCACGAGATCGAGCGGGCCGTCCGGCGGGGTGTCGACCATCCACTCCGGACGGGCCCCGACCTCTCCCCCTGCCAGTACTACCACACCGTCGACCCAGCCGCGGTTCTCTCCGGCCAGCAACGAGGCCCATCGGCCTATCCACCTGGGATCGAGCTCCATGATGGGCACCGGAATCCCCGTCATGGGCGGTGCACCGAAACCCTGATTTCGTTGCACGAACTCAAAACGCCGGAACGGCAGCCCCGACTCGAAGGCCCGCAGCCGGACCGGCACCGGCACCACGGCGGTGCGATGCCACAGCCGCTGCGGCAGCGGCTGCACGATCGCCACCGACCCCGACTTCGACCACAGGGCCAACAACCGTGACATGGCGCCGGAAAGCCAGGCCTCGCCGACGCAGTCGCTCAGCATGAGCACAAGCCGACGACCGCTCGGATCGATGAGCTCACGGGCACTGCGGCTCGGCGAGCCCGGCCGCTGGAGCCGCGGATCGTCGGCACGGCTGTCCATCTCCCACACGCGCACGTCCCGGAACGCCCCCATGCGCTCCAACAACACCCGCAGCTCCGCCGCCGCGCGCCGCCAGATGCGCATGGACGGCCCGGAGTCGACGACCAGCGCGACCTCCAGCCACCGCGTCATCTCCGGCTGGAACTCCGGCAGCCACAGCCCCGTGTCCGCGATGTGGTCGGCCGTGTCCTGCTCGTTGACGACAAGGCGGTGCGGATCGGGCACGCGCCGCTTCAACGGCCGCAGCGCCCGCGACAGCCGCAGCGTGTCCGGCAGCGCCGGCGCCGCGGGGCTCAGCAGCGTCAGGGCGCTCATGCCGTCGCCGTGGCCGCCGCGCCCCGGCAGGTGCATGGACGCGGACGACGCCGGCACCTCCGTGGCCCCGGGCGACGGCCGTGAACCCAAGCGCCGCTTGGGTTCGGTCGCGCCGCCGGGCGACGCCTGCTCCTCCGGCTCCACGGGCGGCGGCAGCGGCTCCCGCTCCGGCAGCGGCTCGCCAGGGCGCGCGGGACGGCCGTCGCCGAGGAAGCCGGCCAGCCAGACGGCGTCGGCCAGCTCCTCGCCGGTGACCTCCACCCCGGCCGCCGCCAGCGCGTCGACGAGCCGTTCGAGCCTCATTGGCCCGGCTGGCTGAGCGGCCGCAACAAGGCGTCGAGCAGCCGGGCCCGGGTCTCCTCGGGCGGTCGGCCGCCGGAGGCGGCCAGGTAGATGGCGTTGAGCAGCTGGTCGTTGGCCAGGTCGCCGCCGCGGCGGTCCTCCAGGAAGCGGTCGATCACGTCCTCGCTGGCGGTCACCGCCTCCGGGCCCAGGTGCGCGGCCACGATGTCGGTGAGCTGCTGGCGGTTGGGCGTGCGAATGTCCACGCGCAGGCAGCGGCGCAGGAACGCCGGCGGGAAGTCACGTTCGCCGTTGCTGGTCAGCACCACGACGGGGAAGGCGTTGCAGCGCACGCGGCCGCGCTGGATCGGCACGCGGTCGGTGCCGTCGGCGATCATCACCTCGACCGTGGCCTGGTCGTCCGGCAGGCGGGTGAGCTCCGGGATCTCGAACTCGCCCTCCTCGAACACGTTGAGCAGGTCGTTGGGCAGGTCGACGTCGCTCTTGTCGATCTCGTCGATGAGCAGCACCCGGGGGCGCTCCTGCGGCAGCAGGGCGGTGCCCAGCTTGCCCAGACGGATGTAGCGGCCGATGCTCGGCGGCGCGGCGGGCTCCCCGCTTCCCGTGCGCAGCAACGGACGCGCGCTGCCCTGGCGCAGGCCCGCGTCCTGCAACCGGCCCACGGCGTCGTAGCGGTAGAGGCCGTTCTCCAGCGTGGAACGGCTGGTGATGGGCCAGCGCAGCACGGGACCCAGCTTCAGCTCATGGGCGATGCTGTAGGCCAGCGTGGACTTTCCGGTGCCGGGCTTGCCGGTGACCAGCAGGGGCCGGCGCAGGTACAGCGCCGCGTTGACGATCTCCGTGACCTCGTTGTCGGCCCGGTAGGTGGTGGCCCGCTCCTGCTCGCCCAGCTTGCGCCCGCCGGAGCCGTCCGTGCCCAGCCGCGGCTCAACCAGGGGCAGGCCGCCGAACTCACGCCACCGCGGCGGCGGCGGGAGGCGGTCGATGCCGTCGTGCGGCTCGCCCGCGCCCCGGTAGATCAGCCAGTCCTCGTCCCCGGTCATGGTGGGGATCCTCCCGTTGAGCTCGGCGCGGACAGCCCGAAACGCGGCTCGGGCAGGCGGGACGGGTCGTCCCAGAGCAGGCTGAGGTGGTTGCCGCAGTGGTCTTCGAGGGCGCTGGGGGCGTCGGCTTCCTTGCGGGCGCGCAGCGCGTTGTCCGGCAGGCCGGGCAGTTGCCCCTTGGTGAGCATGTCGGTCAGCTGGAGGTGACCGCCTTCGCCATGGTGCTCACGGCACCACAGCGCCACCGGTGTGCCGGCCCACACCGCCGCGCCCAGCACCGAGTCGACGGCCTGGTGCTCCGGTGGCGGCGGGCCGTGCCACGCGACCGCCACGGGTTGCTCCCCGGCCAGTTCGCGGTACAGCCGCTGCGGGTCACGCCCGTCCTCGTCACCGAGCCACCGCACGGCCGACTCCGGGTGCAGTCCGCTGTGCTCCTGCAGCCACCGCCACTTCGCCTGCCACTGCTTGCGCAGCGGCAGCGACGTGGTGCGCAGGCGGTCGAGGCTGCGCACGACCACCGGGTAGTACACGCCGAGGCGCCCGCCGAACGGGCTGCCGTGCGTGATGAGCCACGTGTCCACGTCGGCGACCAGCAGCCGGTGCGGCAGGATGAACTCCACCATCGGCTCCACGGCGTGCGTGGCCAGCAGGCTGGTGCAGTCCTGGAGCGCGCGGTCGATGACGCCGCGGATCTCCTCCAGCGTGTATGACCGGTCGTCACGCGCCAGCGTCTGGCTGTCGGTGTCCAGCCACAGCCACACCGACACCTGGAACCGGTTGTGGTCGAGGCCGTCCTCCTCGATCTGCACCAGCACCGAGGCGCGGCCGATCCGCTTGGTGACGTACAGGGTCGCGTTCTCCGCCGCCACGACCACCAGCTGCTGGGGCAGTCCACAGCGGCGCGCCACATCGGCGTTCCAGCGGCGCAACGCCTGCGCGCTCGGCCCGCGACCGTCCACAAAGGCCGCGAGGAACTCGACGAAGTTCAGCAGCGGGGGCAGCTGTCCGGGCGGGGTCATCATGTTGACGAGTTCGTCGGCCACGCCGAGCAGGTCGTCCGGCGCCGACTCCAGCGGCGGCGCGAGCGGCCCCGCGGCCGCCCGGTACACGCTGTGCGCGTCGACCTCGGACGTCAGCGGCGACAGCAGCTTGCGCAGGTCCGCGCGCTCGGCCGGCAGCAGGATCTCCAGCGGGATGTGCCCGGCGACCAGGTCCGCCGCCTCGTCGACGAGGTAGTGCCCGGCCAGGAACAGGCGCAGCGCGTCCACCAGCTTGCGCAGGCCGCCGTAGTGCCGCTGGCACTCCTCGACCAGGGCGATCGTGTACATCCGGTCGCTGAGCTGGGTCGGCATGTCGAAGCCGGGGCCGAGGCGGTTGCGCAGCTCGCTGGCGATCAGGCCGCGGGTGCTCGTGTCCTGGAGCTCGTCGACGTCGAGCAGCAGCGCCACCAGCCGGTTGCGCACGGTTTCCGGCAGCTGCGGTCGCCCAGCAGACACCACGCGCCTCCCCCGTTGCTCGCGATCTTCGCCGGGCCATCGTAGGTCGCCGCCGGTCCTCCGGCCCCGTCGCGGGCAAGGCTAACCGCGGTTACGGCGTTCGTCTGCGTCAAATGGCACGCATACCCGCACCCGCTGGGCACATCGGGTGACAGAACACCGAGGGGGTATCCGGGCCACGCTACGTTGCCTCTTCGTAGCGGAGAGCAGCCCCCCGCCCGTGAGCCGGCGTGCGGGCCACCTGGTGAAGGGGAAGCGGTGGCCCGCACGCCAACCAGCTCACCCGCGCTGCTGCACGGGTCGTCGTGGGTACGGGATCGGCAAGTCCGGCGCCGGCATGTCGGGCCATGGCTCGTGCTTCGACCTGCTCATGGGTCGCCTCCCTCGTGGACGGCGATGTGCTCCTGACAAGGTTGTCGGCGCGTCAACGGGCGACCTTGCGCCGTTCGACGCGAAGGGAGCAGTCCAATCACCGTATTGGCCCAAACGGACCACTAGAAGCGACGTCGTCCCACGCGGTAGGCCACGACGACGCACGCCGCGCCGACCACGGCGGCGATCACCACCTGCACGGCGACGCTCACCAGCGGCACGGGGCCGTTGTCGAACAGCAGGTGCGCCATGGCGCCGACGGGCGGCAGGCGGTTGGCCGCCGCGAGCAACACCAGCGACACGGCCACGACCGCCACCAGCGACCAGCCCGTGGTCGGGATAAGGGGCCTCGCACACAGCACACCGAGCCCGATCCCCGTCACAGCGCTGATCACGTGCGCCGTGAAACCGAGGGCCACGTCGGACAGCGCGTACGGGTGGTGGTGGATCACCGCGGGCACGAGCGTCGCCAACAACACCAGCGCGCCGTTGAGAACGAACGCCGCCCCGACGAGACCGCCGAGCAGCCGACGCCATCCGCCCACGGCGGCCAGGGTGACGTGTCGCTGCACCGGATCCTCGTTGTTGACCAGCACCACGGTCACCCACGCCGCCAACGGGAACAGCACCATCGCCGACACGCCGTACGGCGGCAGGGGCGTGCCGGGGTCGCCGCCGTAGAGGACGCCGGTCATGGCCAGGTACACGAACACCGGAGGCAGCCACCGCTGCGACTTGAACAGGTCGGCCAGCAGGTAGCGGATCACGGCATCCTCCGCACCGATTGCACGCCGGGCAGCTTCGCCATCTGGTCGGCGGCCTCCGATGTGCACGTCACGACGACCTCGACCAGCCCTACATCCTCCACGGGCCGCAGCTGGCCCTCGGTCATCCGGTACACAGTCGCCCCGGGCAGCTTCGCCGCCGCGCCCGTGTGATCCGTGACGAGCACCGTCGCGCCGGCGTCGGCGGCCTCACGCACGAGGTCGCTGAGGATTGCTCGGGCGGCGATGTCGAGCCCGGCCCACGGCTCGTCCAGCACGAGGAATCCGCCGACGGGGCCGAACGTCTGGGTGAGGCCGACCTTCTGCGCGTTGCCCTTGGACAGCTCCGACATCGGCTGGTCCAGGTCGCCGGCGAAGCCGAGGCGGTCCAGCAGCTCGACCCGCGTGGGCAGCCGCCGGATGCGTGCGAAGTGCCGTAGGTAGGCGCGGGCCGACAGCCGCAGCTGGTCGGGGAAGCGCTCTGGCAGGTACGACACCGACACCGGCCGTCCACGCACGGCGCCTCTGGTCGGCACCGTGATGCCGGCCGCGATGCGCAGCAGCGTGGACTTGCCGCAGCCGTTCTCGCCGAGCACCGCCGTCACCGAGCCCGGGGCCAGGGCGGTGTCGATCCCGGTCAGCACCATCGGCCCCCGGCCGTAGCGCTTCCACACCCCGTCGACAGTGATCACGGACACCCCTCCCGGCGCCAGATCGTGACATACGGGGTGAGAGATTCACGTGAGCAAGACCCCACTTGAAGGCCAATACAGGACAAGCGTACTGTTAAAGCCGAGCAGGGTCCGGCGGCGCACCCCACCAAGGTGCGCGACACTCGGTCCCTACGTTCCCGAACTGACCAGCGCCGTCGCACGATGGAGTTTGACGTGACTGCACCTGCGAGCAAGGACAGCTTCGGCGCCCGTGGCACGCTCACTGTCGGAGACGCCTCCTACGAGGTCTTCCGACTGAGCGCGGTCGACGGCGCCGAGCGCCTGCCGTACAGCCTCAAGATCCTGCTGGAGAACCTGCTGCGCACCGAGGACGGTGCGAACATCACGGCCGACCACGTCCGTGCGCTGGCGAGCTGGGACCCGAGCGCGGATCCCGACACCGAGATCCAGTTCACCCCGGCCCGGGTGATCATGCAGGACTTCACCGGCGTGCCCTGCGTGGTGGACCTCGCCACCATGCGCGAGGCCGTCACCCAGCTGGGCGGCGACCCGGCCAAGGTGAACCCGCTGGCGCCGGCCGAGCTGGTCATCGACCACTCGGTCATCGCCGACATCTTCGGCCGCCCCGACGCCTTCGAGCGCAACGTGGACCTGGAGTACGAGCGCAACCGCGAGCGCTACCAGTTCCTGCGCTGGGGCCAGAGCGCCTTCGACGAGTTCAAGGTCGTGCCGCCCGGCACCGGCATCGTGCACCAGGTCAACATCGAGCACCTGGCCCGCGTGGTGATGGTCCGCAACGGCATCGCCTACCCGGACACCGTGGTCGGCACCGACAGCCACACCACCATGGTCAACGGCATCGGCGTGCTGGGCTGGGGCGTCGGCGGCATCGAGGCCGAGGCCGCCATGCTGGGCCAGCCGGTCTCCATGCTCATCCCGCGCGTCGTCGGCTTCAAGCTGCACGGCGAGCTGCCCGCCGGCGCCACCGCCACCGACCTCGTGCTGACCATCACCGAGATGCTGCGCAAGCACGGCGTGGTCGGCAAGTTCGTCGAGTTCTACGGCTCGGGCGTGTCCGCGGTGCCGCTGGCCAACCGCGCCACCATCGGCAACATGAGCCCCGAGTTCGGCTCCACCTGCGCCATCTTCCCGATCGACGGCGAGACGGTGGACTACCTCAAGCTCACCGGCCGCTCGGCCGAGCAGGTGGCGCTGGTCGAGGCGTACGCCAAGGAGCAGGGCCTCTGGCACGACGACGAGGCCGAGGCGGTCTACTCCGAGAACCTGGAGCTGGACCTGTCCACGGTCGTGCCGTCGATCGCCGGCCCGAAGCGCCCGCAGGACCGCATCGCGCTGACCGACGCCAAGCGGCGCTTCCAGCAGGACGTGCGCAACTACGTCAAGGCCGACGACAACGTGGACGAGGAGCTGGAGGAGTCGTTCCCGGCCAGCGACGCCCCGGCGCACAATGCGGCCGCCAACGGCGCCCGCCCGCACAAGGTCGTGTCCGTGACGCTGGAGGACGGCACCGAGACCACGCTCGACCACGGTCACGTGGGCATCGCGGCCATCACCTCCTGCACCAACACGTCCAACCCGTCGGTGATGATCGGGGCGGCGCTGCTGGCGAAGAACGCCGTCGAGCGCGGCCTGTCCCGCAAGCCGTGGGTGAAGACGACCCTGGCGCCGGGCTCCAAGGTCGTCATGGACTACTACGAGAAGGCCGGCCTGACCCCGTACCTGGACAAGCTGGGCTTCAACCTGGTCGGCTACGGCTGCACCACCTGCATCGGCAACTCCGGCCCGCTGCCGGAGGAGATCTCCGCCGCGGTGCAGGACAACGACCTGGCGATCGTCTCGGTGCTGTCGGGCAACCGGAACTTCGAGGGCCGGATCAACCCCGACGTCAAGATGAACTACCTGGCCAGCCCGCCGCTGGTGGTCGCGTACGCGCTCGCCGGCACCATGGACCTGGACCTGAGCAACGACCCGATCGGCGTGGACAACGAGGGCAAGGACGTCTACCTCGCCGACATCTGGCCGTCGCCGCAGGACGTGCAGGAGGTCATCGCGACCGCGGTCACCGCCGAGATGTTCACCAAGGACTACGCCGACGTGTTCGCGGGCGACGAGCGGTGGCAGTCGCTGCCCACGCCGACCGGCAACACGTTCGACTGGGCCGGCGACTCCACCTACGTGCGCAAGCCCCCGTACTTCGACGGCATGGCGCTGGAGACCACGCCGGTCACCGACATCTCCGGCGCCCGCGTGCTGGCGCTGCTGGGCGACTCGGTCACCACCGACCACATCTCGCCCGCCGGCTCCATCAAGGCCGACTCCCCGGCCGGCAAGTACCTGTCGGAGCACGGCGTCGAGCGCCGGGACTTCAACTCCTACGGGTCCCGCCGCGGCAACCACGAGGTGATGATCCGGGGCACCTTCGCCAACATCCGGCTGCGCAACCTGCTGCTGAACGGCGTCGAGGGCGGCTTCACCCGCAACTTCTTGGCCGACGGTGAGCAGAGCACCATCTTCGACGCGTCGGCCGCCTACATCGAGGCCGGGGTGCCGCTGGTGATCCTGGCCGGCAAGGAGTACGGCTCGGGTTCCTCGCGCGACTGGGCGGCCAAGGGCACCAGCCTGCTGGGCGTGCGCGCGGTCATCACCGAGTCGTTCGAGCGCATCCACCGCTCCAACCTGATCGGCATGGGCGTGCTGCCGCTCCAGTTCCCGGCCGGCGAGAACGCCGCGTCGCTGGGCCTGGACGGCACGGAGACCTTCGACTTCACCGGCGTCACCGAGCTGAACAACGGCTCGACGCCGTCGACGGTCAAGGTCACCGCGACCAAGACCGACGGCAGCAAGGTCGAGTTCGACGCCGTGGTGCGCATCGACACCCCAGGCGAGGCCGACTACTACCGCAACGGCGGCATCATGCAGTACGTGCTGCGCAAGATGGTCAACAGCTGACCTGACCGACGCGAACGGGCCGTTGCCGGGATTCTCCCGGCGGCGGCCCGTTTTCGTGCGCGGACAACCCATCATCCCGGCGGCGGTCGAATGCGCGTGCGGGCGGGCGTGCACCGCCTCCGAGGGGCCCGATCTACTCCATTCCGGGTATTGCGCGTGAGTTCCGTTCAGCCGGTGCCGGCAACACCGGTAAAACTCTTCGACAAACCGTGCACGGACCGTAGCTATGGCGGGCACCCGCCGATAGGATCCGAAACGATCCCTGGGCGGTGAGCATGTGACGCGCGTGGATCCACTATTCCGGCGCATGCAGCAGGGAGTGGAACGTGATCGGCGGCACTGGAATGCGGGCGCAACTGTCCATCGGCGAGTTGATAATCCATCTGCGGGGGCAGCACGGGCTGACCCAGTACGAGTTGGCCGATCAGCTGGCGGGGGTGTCCGGCAACGACGCGGTGACCAGGGAGGAAGTGTCGCGGTGGGAGCGCGGCAAGCGCATCCCGGGGCCGTACTGGCGCAACTGGCTCAGCGAGGTGCTCGGCTGCCCGTCGGAGCGTTGGGAGACCGCGGCGCTGGCCGCCCGGAAGTCCCGGCGGATCCCGGTGCAGCGGCGGCAGAACGCGGTCTGAGTCGCCCCGGCCGGGCCGGGCTTCGTCGGGCCCGCCATCTCGACGACACCGGTCGGCCGTGGATTCAATTGACACAACGGTCAACTTCTCACGTTCTGAAGCGGTAACACGGATAAAACCGCTGATTCACATTGTCGAACCAAACGGCGTCTTGACCATGGCGTGCGCGTATGACAACGTGACGTCGTCTCCGCCGCCCCGGACCCTGTGAGGGTGGGCGTTGTCCTTCAGACGGTTGACACATTCACTTTTGTGCGCGGCTCTGCTCTGCGCACTCCCCATGCCGGCTCAGGCCGCTCCGAACCAGACCGCGTCGGGCGGCCTGGCTCCGAGGCAGGCCAACGGCGTGGCGTCGGCGCCGCAGCTGGGCTGGAGCAGCTGGAGCTTCGTGCGGAGCAATCCGACCGAGGCCAACATCGAGGCGCAGGCGCGGGCCATGCACGACAGCGGCCTGGTCGCGCACGGCTACACCTACCTCAACATCGACGACTTCTACTACCTCAACCCGGCGACCACGGTGGACTCCGGCGGCCGCTGGGCCATCGACCCGGCCCGCTTCCCGCACGGCATGGCGGCGGTCGCCAACTATGTGCACAGCCAGGGCGAGAAGTTCGGCATGTACCTGACGCCCGGCATCCCGGTCGCCGCGTACCAGCAGAACACGCCCATCGAGGGCACCACGTGGCACGCCCGTGACATCGTCTCCGACACCAGCCGCTACGAGACGAACTACAACTACGGCAACGGCTCGATGTACTACATCGATTACAGCAAGAACCCGGCCGCTGCCCAGGCGTGGCTGAACTCCTGGGCCGATCAGCTGGCGTCGTGGGGCGTGGACTACATCAAGCTGGACGGGGTCGGCGACTGGGACATCCCGGACGTGCAGCACTGGTCGCAGGCGCTCAACCAGGCCGGGCGGCCGATCCACTTCGAGCTGTCCAACTCGCTGGCGCTGTCGGACGCCGCCACCTGGAAGCAGTACGCCAACGGCTGGCGGATCGAGGGCGACGTCGAGTGCTACTGCAGCACCCTGACCAACTGGAACAACGTGGCCCAGCGCTTCGGCGACCTGCCGAACTGGACGGACTGGGCCAGCGCGGGCGGCTGGAACGACCCGGACTCGCTGGAGATCGGCGGCAGCAACACCGGGCTCACCGCTGACGAGCGACGCACCGCCATGACGCTGTGGGCCGTCACCGCCTCCCCCATCACGCTGGGCACCGACTTGACGGCGCTGACCGCGGACGACCTGTCGCTGCTGACCAACGACGAGGTGCTGGCCGTTGACCAGCGCGGCAACGCGGCCCGGCCGGTGGACCGGCTGACCCAGACGCAGACCTGGGCCACCGGCAACGCCGACGGCAGTTACACCGTGGCGCTGTTCAACCTCACCGGCGGCACCGCGACCGTGACCGCCCGCTGGAGCGACCTCGGCTTCGGCGGCACGGCCTCGGTGCGTGACCTGTGGACGCACACCGACCTCGGCACCGCCACCGACACGTTCAGCGCCTCCCTGGCGCCGCACGCGTCACGACTGCTGCGGGTCGTGCCGGCCGCCGGCTTCCACTACACCGGCATGTACTACACAGTGGCCAACGCCAACGGGGCTCTCGACGTGACGTCGTCGGCCGACGGCTCTGCCGTGGTGCAGCGCCCGGCCAACGGGGCCGCGACGCAGCAGTGGCAGACCGTGTCGACCGGGGCCGGCACCGTGAAGCTGGTCAACCGCAGCACCGGCCGTCTGCTCACCGTGCCCAACTCCACACCCGGGGCCACGCTCGTGCAGTCCCATGACACGGGCTCCGCCGCCCAGTGGCGGGTGGCTACCGGCGGCGCGATCACCAGCGCTTCCAACGGTCTTGTCGCCGGGGCGGGCGTCAGCTCCGTCGTGCAGACCGTCGGCACCGGCTCCGCCGACCAGCAGTGGCACCTCACGCCGGTGGTCGACGCCGGGACCCGCTACAAGCTGGTCAACCTCAACAGCGGCGGCCGCGTGGACGTCGACAACGACTCCACCGCCGACGGGGCCAATGTCCTCCAGTGGGAGGACAACGAGCGGTCCGACCAGCTCTGGACCCTGAACGCCGTCGGCAACGGCCTGTACACCATCGTGAACGCCAACAGCGGCAAGCTGCTCAACGTGCCCGGCGCTTCCACCACCCAGGGCACCCAGCTGATCCAGTACCACGACGACGGCAACGCCAACTCCCGCTGGCGGCTCGTCGACGCCGGCCCCAACCGCCTCGGCATCGTCAGCGCCTCCAGCGGCCTCAACCTGGACGCCTACAACAACTCCCTGTCCGACGGCGCGGCCATCATCCAGTGGTCCGCCAACCCCGGCGCCAACCAGAAGTGGACCCTCGTGCCGGTCTCCTGACCCCGGCGAGTCACGCTCTCGGGCAGTGCGAATGTAGGTTTCGGGCAGATCTGGGCCTCGGGTCTCGGTTCTGCCCGAAACCGTATTTCGGTGTGCCGGAGAGCGTGACTGACCCGAAAATAGTGGTGAGTCGACCATGTCCAGGGCATGGCTGTTCCCTCAGACCACCGCCGAGCCGCCGGCAGCCTGAGCA
>NZ_JBFBAM010000101.1:0-26156 GCF_040682195.1 Kutzneria sp. NPDC051319
GGGGGGTGTATTATTATAACCCGGCATAGGGGTTTTTCCCACACCCTCGACCTCCCTCCGCCCCCCCCCCGTTTTATTATGTTTAACGTTGGGGGGTGGGGGCCCCCGGCTTCCATTCGGGGCCCCCACCACGTGACCTAGATCATCTTCCGCCGCCGGTGGTGGTGGGTGCGGTGCTGGTGGAGCCCTGTGCGGCGGTGAACTCCTTGGTGGCGTCGTCGAGCGCCTTGTAGGCGTTGCCGAGGGCCTGGAAGTCGCCGCTCTGCTGGGCGGCCTTGATGGCGGCGAGCGCGGACTGGATGTCGGTGACGGCCTTGGCCATGTCGGGGCTGCCGCCGCCGGGCTGCCCCGTCGTGGTGGTGGGCGGCGGCGTGCTGGTTCCGGTGTTGCCGCCTCCCCCACCGCCTCCCCCACCGCTGCCGGCGCCGGGGCCGTTGAGGGCCTGGTTGAGCGCCTCCGTGAAGGTGGGCGCGAAGCCGACCCCTCCGTTGAAGCTGACGAGCACTCGCGACAGCTGCGGGTAGGAGGTGTTGGAGTTGGCGCTCTGGCTCTGCTCGACGTACATGGGCTCGACGTAGAGCAGGCTGCCGCCGACGGGCAGGGTGAGCAGGTTGCCGTACTTGATGTTGGTGGCCTGCTGCCGGAACAGGTTGAGCTGGTTGGCGTTGGTGGTGATGAACTGGGTCTGCATCAGCTTCGGACCGGGTGTCTGGGTGTCCGTCGGCAGTTGCAGCACGGTTATCTTGCCGTAGTTGGGCCCTGGGTCGGATGCCACGGAGACGTAGGCGGACATGAAGTCACGGCCGAGGAACACGAGCGGGCTGGTGAGCTGGAAGCTGGCCTTGCCGTTGCTGTTGGCCGGGTTGCCCGACATCACGTAGTACGGCGGCTGCGGCGTGGTCTGGGCCTGGATGGCCTGCGTGCTGGTGGGGTTGTCGACCGCGGTGGGGTCGCCGGGCACGTTCCAGAAGCCGACGCTGGAGAAGAAGTTCTGCGGGTTGGTGACGTGGTACTTGGCCAGCAGGCCGCGCTGCACCTTGAACAGGTCCTCGGGGTACCGGAAGTGGGCCCGCAGCTGCGAGCTGATGGCGCTGCTGGGCTGCACGGTGCCGGGGTAGACCGACTCCCAGGCCTTGAGCACGGGGTCGGTGTCGTCGACGGAGTACAGCTTCACCTGGCCGGTGTAGGCGTCCACCGTGGCCTTGACCGAGTTGCGGATGTAGGCGACGCCCTGGTTGGGCTGCCGGGCCGCGTTGGCGTTGGCGTTGAGCGAATCCGTGGTGGCGTCGCCGAGCTGGGTCTGCTGCGAGTACGGGTAGTTGGTGAGCGTGGTGTAGCCGTCGACGATCCACTCGATGTTGCCGTCGATGACCGCGGGGTACGGGTCGCTGTCGAGCGTGAGCCACGGCGCGACGTTCTTCACCCGGTCCGCGGGGTCGCGGTAGTACATGATCTTCGAGTTGTCGGTGATCGCCGAGTTGAACAGGATGTTCCGCTCGCCGTAGTACGCCGCGAACACGAGGCGGTTGAACCAGTTGCCGACGGAGACGCCGCCGCTGCCCTGGTAGGTGTACTTGGTGGCGTCGGTGTCGTACTCCTGGCCGTCGCCGGGCTTCTGACCGTCGGGGCCGCCGACGATGGCGTAGTCGTTGGTGTCGCCCTGCAGCTCGCCGTAGTAGATGCGGGGCTGCTTGACGTTGATCTCGCCCTCGCTGACCTTGCCGTCGGAGCCGAGCTCGCTGACGGAGAAGTCGGGGTAGCCGGTCGAGGTGACGGTGCTGGCCTTGGCCACCACGAAGCCGTTGCCGTGGGTGTAGACTAGGTGCTCGTTGATCCAGTTCTTCTGGCTGTCCGCGAGGCCGTTGGTGTTGATCTCGCGGGCGGCCACGATGTAGTCGCTGGTGACGCCGTTGACCGAGTAGCGGTCGATGTCCAGCTTCGGCGGGAAGTCGTAGAAGTTGCGGCCCTGCCGGAACTGCTTGAACGTCGGGTAGAGCACGCTGGGGTCGAGCAGCCGGGCGTTGGACACCGTCGGCACGTCGGTCTTGACCTGGTCGGCGGTCGCGGTCGGCTTGTTGTCGTAGTTCTGGTAGCTGACCTTGTCCTTGCCGAGGCCGAAGGCGTCGGTGGTGGCCGCGATGTTGTGCGAGATCGGCACCGACTCCTTCTCGTTCGCGTTGGGGGCGACCGAGAACTGCTGGAGAACGGCGGGCCAGGCCACGCCGATCAGCAGGCTGGACAGCACCAGCAGGGCGGTGGCGATGGCCGGCAGCTGCAGGTTGCGCAGGAACGCGCCGGCGAAGAAGGCGGCGGCGCAGAACACCGCGATGCACAGCAGGATCAGCTTGGCCGGCATGATCGCGTTCAGCGCGGTGTAGGTGGCGCCAAAGGCCTGCGGGTTGCTCTGTGAGAACAACAGGTCGTAGCGGTCGAAGAAGTACGCGACCGCCTTGAACAGCACGAAGACGCCGGCGATGATCGACAGCTGAATGCGGGCCGGGCCGGACAGCTGGCCGCCGCGGCCGGCGAGCCGGATGGCGCCGTACAGGTAGTGCGTGATCAGCGCGCCGAAGAAGGACAGCGCGGTCGCGACGAACAGCCAGTTCAGCATCCACTCGTAGAACGGCAGCGTGAACACGAAGAAGCCGATGTCGAGATTGAAGATCGGATCGGTCTTGCCGAAGCTGGTGCCGTGCAGGAACAGCTGCGCCTGCTGCCAGTCGTTGGTGGCGGTGACCGCGGACAGGAAGCCGACGATCACCGGGATGCCGATGCCGAACAGCTTGAGCCGGCGGCTGACCACCGTGCGGTAGCGCGAGACCGGGTCGTCCGGCCCGGACAGCGGCACGAACACCGGGCGGCCCCGGTAGGCCAGGAACAGGTTGGCCCACACCAGGCCACCGACCACGACACCGACCACCAGGAACAGGACCAGCTTGGTCACCAGTGTCGTGGTGAACACCGACTGGAAGCCGACCTCGCCGAACCAGAGCCAGTCGATGTAGGTCGAGAGCACCCGTGAGCTGAGGATCAGCCCGATGAGCACGATCACCCCGACGACGATCAGGATGCGGCTGCGTCGGGACAGCGTGGGTAGTCCGACGGGAGGCCGGTTTGCCACGGGGCACTCTCCTACGGTTGCGGTCGGCGTAACGCGGACGCGACCCTGCCGGGCCTCGCCACCTGTGACAACTCTACGGACGGTGTCCTGAGTTCCACGGGCGGGACACCCGCGCGCCCGGGCCTTGTCCGGAAGGGTCGTGCTCGGATGCGACGATGGGCGGCGTGCCTTCTGTTGACGACGCCGACGAGAGCCGGCCGACGCTGCTGCCCGCACTGGCCCGCGAGGTCGAGGAGTTCGTCTCCGCCGCCGGCTGGGACCAGGTCCCGCAGCTGTTCGCGCTGGTGCCGACGGCCCAGCTGATCGCCCAGCAGCCGGAGCTGCGCACGCAGCTGGATCCGGACGCCTCGCTGACGCCGATCGCCCAGGAGGAGCTGCCCGGCGAGGACCTCGGCGACGCGCTGGCGTCCATCGTCTGGCCCGACTCGGTCACCGGCTGCGCGGTGGCCCAGGAGATCGTGGTGCTGCCGCCGGACGCGGAGGCCGAGATCGAGTCCGTCGCCGACGACACCTCCGTGCTGCGCCGGGTCGCCTCCGAGCACCCGCAGCGCCGCGAGGCCCGCCTCGTCGCCGCCGTCCTGCGCGACGGCACCGCCGCCTGCGTGCTGCGCCTGCGGGGCGACCAGGACCGTCCGGACGAGATCGTCGAGCACCCCGAGCTGGCCCCCAACCTCACCGGCGCCCTCCTCCAGACCCTCCGCCCCTGACACCCCTTCATGCAGGGAAGGACGCCTTACCCTCGTTCAACGCGGGTAAGGCGTCCTTCCCTGCATGAGGAGCTGGTCAGCAGCCGGGAGTCGGCTTGCCGGCCTTGAGGGCCTGAAGCGAGCTGACGGCGTCGGCCAGCGTGTTGACCTTGATCAGCTTGAGGCCGTCCGGCGCGTGCTGCTTGGCCTCGGCGCAGTTGTCGGCCGGGGCCAGGAACGCGGTCGCGCCCGCCTCCTTGGCGGCGATCATCTTGAACGGGATGCCGCCGATCGGCTTGACCTCGCCCTGGTCGGTGATCTCCCCGGTGCCGGCGATGATGCCGCCGTTGTCCAGGTTGTCCGGCGTCAGCTTGTCGATCACGCTGAGCGCGAAGATCAGGCCGGCCGAGGGCCCGCCCACGTCGGCCAGGCTGATCTTGACCTGGAACGCGACGTCCGGCCGGTCGATCGGGCCGATACCCATGAAGCCCCAGGTGCGGTCGTCGCTGTGGCCGAGCGTGATGGTCGCGGTCTGCTCGGGCGCGGTGCCGCGCTGGAACGTCACCGGCACGGCCTGCCCGGGCTTGGTGTCCTTGAGCGCGTCCTGCACCTGCTGCGAGGTGCTCACCTTCGCGCCGTTCACGGACAGCAGCCGGTCGCCGGCGTTGAGCACGCCGGTCACGGGGCTGCCCTGGCTGATCGTGCCGACCAGCACCTTCATCGGGTAGCCGAGGTAGCGCAGCGCGGCGACCTGCGCGTTGGACTGCGAGTCGGTGAACTGCTGGACGTTCTCCTTCTGCACGTCCTGCTGCGACTCGCCCGGCTTGAAGTACTCCTCACGCGGGGCCAGCGAGTACCGGCCGGACGCCCACAGGCCCAGCGCCCCGAACAGGGTCACGCTGTCGGTCAGCGAGACCGTGGTCATGCGCAGCTGGCCCTTGGTGGGGAAGGTGTTCTGGCCCTGCACCGAGATCACCGTGGTGTTGTCGACGCTGCCCAGCGTGTTGAAGGTCGGGCCCGGGCCGATCGCCACGTACGGGATCGAGACGACACCACCGAGCAGACCGATGACCGCCACGAGCACGAAGCTCCACACGAGCGTCCAGGTGCGGCGACCAGGGCCGCCGCGGCGGGGACGTGGAGGCTGCGGCTCAGCGGTGTCCTGGTCGGGCCGCTCAGTTTGCTGACTCACGACGACACAGGGTACGGCCCCCACTGTGAGAGGCCCGTTCGCCGTGCCTCCCGCGTGAGCGCGAGGCCGCGCCGGTGCTTCGCCCGGTTGCTGGATTTCGATCGCCGCCACCCAACGCAACCCATCACCGAGCCGATGCGGCGGTCTAAATCCAGCAAGGGCGAGGCACCGGTCACGAGCGGCCGAGCCGCGACGCCGGAGGCGGCGCCAAGGGCACGGCGTACCTTGGGGATATGACCGATCAGCCGTTCGGGTTCAATCCGTCCCAGAACCCTGACGACCGCGGCGAGGGCTCCTCCTCCGGCGGCGGAAACACACCGCCCGGGGGGATGCCGCCCGGGGGCGTCCCCTTCGACATGGGCCAGCTCGGCCAGATGCTCAGCCAGCTGGGCCAGATGCTCAGCCAGGCCCAGACATCGGGTGGCGGGCCGGTCAACTACGAACTGGCCAAGCAGATCGCGGTGCAGCAGCTGGCCCAGTCCGGCGGCGCCGCGGCCGCCGACCAGACCGGCGCCGTGGCCGACGCGGTGCACCTGGCCGAGATGTGGCTGGATCCCGCGACCACCCTGCCGGCAGGCGCGCGTGTGGCCAAGGCGTGGTCGGCGACGGACTGGGTGAACGAGACGCTGCCGACCTGGCAGCGGCTGTTCGACCCGGTGGCGCAGCGGGTGTCCGGCGCCTGGGTCGACGCGCTGCCCGAGGAGGCCAAGGCCGCCGCCGGCCCGATGCTGGCGATGGTCGGCCAGATGGGCGGCATGGCGTTCGGCTCGCAGCTGGGCAACGCGCTGGCGCAGCTGGCCGCCGAGGTCCTCACCTCCACCGACGTCGGCCTGCCGCTCGGTCCCGAGGGCACCGCCTCGCTGCTGCCGGCCAACATCGAGAAGTTCACCGGCGGTCTGGAGCGCCCGGCCAGCGAGGTCATGGTCTTCCTGGCCGCACGCGAGGCCGCCCACCAGCGGCTGTTCGCCCACGTGCCGTGGCTGCGGCAGCGACTGCTGGCCACGGTCGAGGAGTTCGCCCGGGGCATCAAGGTCGACACCGCCGCGCTGGAGCAGCTGGCCACGCAGATCGACCCGAGCAATCCGCAGAGCATCGAGGAGGCCATGCGGTCCGGCCTGCTCGAACCGCAGACCACGCCCGAGCAGAAGTCGGCGCTCACCCGGCTGGAGACGCTGCTGGCCCTGGTCGAGGGCTGGGTGGACGTGGTCGTCGGCGACGCCGTCGGCGAGCGCCTGCCCGGCGCCGAGGCCCTGCGCGAGACGCTGCGTCGCCGCCGGGCCAGCGGCGGGCCGGCCGAGCAGACCTTCGCCACCCTCGTCGGCCTCGAACTCCGGCCGCGACGGCTGCGCGCCGCCGCCGCCCTGTGGCGTCTGGTCGGCGACCAGCACGGCATCGAGAAGCGGGACGGCATCTGGGCCCACCCGGACCTCATTCCGACGGCCGAGGACCTCGACGACCCGATGGAGTTCTCCGAGCGCCTCGGCGCCGTCGGCGGACTCGGGGACGATCCGATCGCCGAGCTCGAGCGCACCGAGCGCGAGGAGAAGGAGCGGGGCGAAAGCGGCCCCGGTCAGAGCTGACCGGCACCGAAGACGCGATTTCGTGGCGGCCTGCGCCACGAAATCGGTCTTGGTGTCAGTCCTCCTCGCTGATGCCCCAACCCGCTGCCGCCGCCAGGCCCTCGAGATAGCCGACCGCGCGGTCGGTCCGCGGATAGTCGCGCACCAGTTTCCAGAAGTTGGGCCCGTGCCCGGGCACCAACAGGTGCGTCAGCTCGTGCACCAGCACGTAGTCGAGCACCCACGACGGCACCTCACGCAGCCGCTCGCTCACCCGGATCGTGCCGTCGGCCGGCGTGCAGGACGCCCAGCGCGTCCGCATCGGCGGCACCCATCGCACGCTCTCGGGCACCGCCCGATTGCCCAGATGTCGCGCCGACAGCTCGGCGCACCTCGTCAGCAACGCCTCGTCCGACGTGCGCGCCGGCGACCTGCGGCGGGTCTCGCTCCGCTGCAGGCGCGCCAGCATCTCGGCCACCCAGTGCTCCTCCTCGGCCCTCGTCATCTGGGCCGGGAGCAGCACGATGACCGTGTCACCTTCCCGATATGCCGTGACCGTGCGACGACGTCGCCGGCTGCGGCGAACCTCCACCTGTGGATCAGCCACGCGTTCACGGTAAGGCCAAGCACCGACAATCCACCCCGAGTCGTGTCGGTCCGCACTGCGGACGTCCGTCGGTTCCCCCTCGGGAGTGGTTCCCACGCCCCGTCCATCACTACCGCCCGCGACCGTGTTTGCCCTGCTCGGCTGGGCTGTTCGGGGAATCGCCGCCAGCCCGGACACCAACTCGGGTGGTCCTGTCAAGGGCCGTCCGCGAGCGGCGAACGACGGTAAATAGTCCGATTTTGGCGAACTGTCAATCGACCGATCGTGAACTGTGCACTACCCACTCCGCCGGTGGACAACCGGTTGGCGGTCCTCCGCGACCCTGTCAGCCTGCGTTCATGGACCACATGCAGTCGGTGACGCAGTCGCGACGGAGCGTGGCGCTGCCGCGGCGGCCCCGGGTGCTGCCCGGCCTCGCCGTGCTGCGCCGCAACGAGACCGAGGTGCAGATCGGCATCGATCCCCAGCACGGAGTCCTGCTGGACGGCCTGTCCGAGGCCCTTGTCGACCTGCTGCCGGCGATGACCGGCGAAGCCACCCTGCGCGACCTGCTCGACCGGCTCCCGGACGAGCCCGCCAGACAGGCGGCGCGGGACCTGCTGGCCTCGCTGACCGACGCCGGCGTGGTCGAGGACGCCGCCCCGCCCGAAGGCCCGCCCGGCCCGCACACGCCCGCACGGCTGTCCGCCGACGCGACGGCATGGGCGCTGCGGACCGGCAACGAGCGCGGCCTGCTCGTGCGCAACCGGCAGCAGGCCGCCGTCTCCGTACGCGGCGACGGGCGGCTGGGTATCGCCATCGCCTGCCTGCTCGCGGCGGCCGGCGTCGGCTGGGTCGACTTCGCCGCGGTCGGCACGGTGCGGGCGGAGGACACCGGCACCGGATACCTCGACACCGACGTGGACACGCCCCGGCAGGAGGCCGGCCTCGCCGCCATCCACCGCGCCGTCTGCACCGCGCGGACCGGACCGCTGCCACCGTCCCGAAAACCGGACCTGGCCATCCTCACCGACCTGGTCGTGCCGTCACCGAGCCTGATCGCCCCGCTGCAGGCCGAGGGCGTGCCCTACCTGCTGGTGCGGATGCGGGACGGCACCGGTGTGGTCGGACCGCTGACCGTACCCGGGCGGACAAGCTGCCCGACCTGCATGGACCTGCTTCGCACGGATCTGGACCCGGCGTGGCCGCTGCTGGCCCTGCAACTCGCCGGCCGGCTTCAGCCCGGCGACCTGGCCGCCACGCAGGCGGCCGCCGGCTTGGCCGTCACGCAGGCGCTGGTCACCCTGGACTGGTGGTTGGCCGACGGGGCCGCCCCGGCCCTGGTCAACTCCAGCCTGGAGATCGACACCGTCACCGCGACGGTGACGCCGAGGCCGTGGGAGCCGCACCCCGACTGCCGCTGCGGTGCGGCCGGGGCACGGGAGGCTAGCGTGTAGGGCGCAGGCCGGGTGGACGAGATCACTCACGCCCACCCCCAGCTCAAGGGGAGAATCACCGGGTGACCGATATCCCGCGCAACGCCGTCCAGCGGACCGCGAAGCTAGCCAGTCTCCCGATCGGGGTAGCCGGTCGGGTGGTCGGCGGCTGGGGCAAGCGGCTGATCGGCCAGAGCGCCGAGGAGGTCAGCTCGCAGCTCAACGCCAAGACGGCCGAGCAGCTGTTCGCGGTGCTCGGGCAGCTCAAGGGCGGCGCGATGAAGTTCGGCCAGGCGCTGAGCGTGTTCGAGGCGGCCGTGCCGGACGAGCTCGCCGCGCCCTACCGCGACGCCCTGACCAAGCTCCAGGCCGCCGCGCCGCCGCTGGAGACGCGCAGCGTGCACCGCGTGCTGGCCGAGCAGCTCGGCGCCTCGTGGAGCAAGCGGTTCCAGGAGTTCGACGACGTGCCGGCGGCCGCCGCCAGCATCGGGCAGGTGCACCGGGCGATCTGGCATGACGGCCGCGAGGTCGCCGTCAAGGTGCAGTACCCGGGCGCGGACGAGGCGCTGCTGTCCGACCTGAAGCAGCTCCAGCGGTTCAGCCGGCTGTTCCAGGCCCTGGTGCCCGGGGCCGAGATCAAGCCGCTGCTGGCCGAGCTGCGCGAGCGCATGGTCGAGGAGCTGGACTACCGGACCGAGGCCGCCCACCAGCGCGCCTTCGCCAAGGCCTTCGACGGCGACGAGCACGTGCTGGTGCCCAAGGTCGTGGCCAGCGCGCCGATGGTGGTCGTCTCCGAGTGGGTGACCGGCACGCCGCTGGCGTCGATCATCCGTGACGGCGAGCAGGAGACCCGCGACCACGCCGGCACGCTGCTGTCGGAGTTCCACTTCTCGTCGCCGGCCAGGACCGGGCTGCTGCACGCCGACCCGCATCCCGGCAACTTCATGCTGATGCCGGACGGCCGACTGTGCGTGATCGACTTCGGCGCGGCCGCCCGGCTGCCCGACGGCCTGCCGCGCACCCTGGGCCTGATGACCCGGCTGTCGCTGGAGCACCGTTCCGAGGAGCTGCTGGAGCTGCTGCGGGTCGAGCACTTCGTGCGGCCGGACAGCGAGGTCGAGCCGGACGACGTCGTCGCCTACCTCGGGCCGTTCGTCGAGCCGCTGCGGACCGAGCGCTTCAAGTTCACCCGCAAGTGGCTGCAGAAGCAGGCCGAGCGCATCGGCGACCTGCGCGGGCAGGACTTCCGCACCGGGCGTTCGCTCAACCTGCCGCCGCAGTACCTGCTCATCCACCGGGTGACCATGGGCGCGACCGGCATTCTGTGCCAGCTCGGGGCCGAGGTGCCGGCGCGGGCGATCGTGTCGCGGTGGCAGCCCGGCTTCGCCGACTGACTGCGTGTCCCCAGGGTTGTCCACAGCCCTGGAAACCGATCGGGCCACCTGGCGGCGAGTTGTCCACAGAAATCAAATCGGTATTCCGCCGCGGTGGCCCCGGCCGGACCATCGAGGTCATGACGCACACCTCGCCGCCCGACCTGGCGTCGCTCGCGCACACCATGCCCGACGGTGTGGTCCGGGCCGCCGAACTGCGGGCCAGCGGTGTCTCCGGCTCCGCCATCGTCGGCCGGTGCCGGCCCGGCGGGCCGTGGCAGCGCCTGCTGCCCGGGGTCGTGCTGATGTCCAGCGCCGAGCCCAGCCGGCGGCAACGGCTCCGGGCCGCGCTGGCCTACGCCGGCGAGGACGCCGCCATCACCGGCCTCGACGCCGCGGGCCTCGACCACGATCTCGGTGTCCGCGCACAGGGCGACGTCCATGTGCTCATCCCGGCGTCCCGGCGGACCACCACCAACGGCTACGTCTTCGTCGAGCGCACCACCCGGATGCCTACCCTCATCGAACGCGACGGCCTTCGTTACGCCCCTATGCCGCGCGCCGTCGTCGACGCCGCCCGCCGCGAACACGACGCCGTGCGCCTGCGGGCCCTGCTCTCCGGTCCCGTCCGCTTCGGCGCGTGCAGCGCCTCCGCCCTCCGCGTCGAGCTCGATTCCGGCAACCAGCGCGGCTCCGCCGCCCCTCGCGCCGCCCTCCGCTCCGTCTCCGACGGCGTCGTCTCCCTCACCGAGGCCTTGGCCCGCCGCGTCGCCCGTGGCGCCGCCTTGCCCATGCCCCGGTGGAACGTCCCCCTGCGTGACGTCGCAGGCTCCCTGCTCGGCGTCGTCGACGCCTGGTGGGACGACGTCGCCTTGGCCTGGGAGGTCGGCACCCACCACTTCCGCCTCGGCCACACCGACCCGTCGCCCGGCTACGCCAGCCCCGCCCTCACTTCCGCCGGCGTCATCATCGTCCGCACCCCCGCCTCCCGCCTCAGGTCCGACCCCACCGGCGTCCGCCGCGACCTGGTCCAGGCCTTCCACCGCGCCGCCGACCGCGTGCGACCACCGGTCCACGCCCTCTCCGACCGCGCCCCCACGCGCTAGCCGGCGATGGGTCACCAGTATTCGGCGGGGAGCTTGCCCTCGATGTCGCGGACGTGGGCGCGGGCGCAGCCGGGGCACAGCCAGCGCTGGCCGCCACGCTCGCGTTCGGAGACCCAGGCGAGGGCCTCGGCCGGGGCGGCGGCGGGGTCGCGGCGGCGGCCGCAGATCGAACAGTGCACCAGTTCGTTGTCTGCCACGCCCCCGACGCTAGGACAGTTCCGAGCGCGGCGGGCGGGCAGTTGGGGCTCCGGGTGGACGAAGCCATTGAGCCACGCGCCAGGCAGGTGCACCAGCCAAGGCATGCCCACCGGCCTGACGCACGCCCCACACAGCACGCACGCCCGGCCGGCGCACTGCATGAAGCGGCAGCACGCCGGCCGGGCCGGGTTGGCTATTCGGTTGTGGGATTCAGTTATGTCAGGCGACGTACCGGGATGAAGCCCGTTCCGCGCGCCTGGCGGCCCAGCCGGCGACCTTGCGCCACCGGGTGGTGGCGCTCAGCCGGCGGGCCAAGCGTTGCTCCTCGGCTACCAGGCGTACTTCATGCAATCGGATTCGTGCGAGTTCTTGGTCGAGCAACATGAACGAGGTCCCCTCAGGTTTGCGATCCATGATCATCGGGATGTCTGTGGTGTAGCTGGCGGTGTTCACGCGGCGGCCTCCTGATTTCCTGTGGTGCCCGAGCCCGCCTCGGCGAGGCGGTCGTTCTTGCGCGGACGGCCACGGGGCCGCTTGCGCGGGATGACCGCGCCACGCTCGAAGATCTCGCCGCCCCACACGCCCCACGGCTCACGCCGGGCGAGAGCGGCGGCAAGGCACTCGGTCAGGACGGGGCAGCTGGCGCAAAGGGACTTCGCCTGCTCCAGCTCGGCGGGAGCATCGGCGAACCACAGGTCCGGGTTGTTGGCCCGGCAGGGAAGGTCGAGCCCGGCACCCGGCGCGGTGTCGAGCAGCTCGGCCACTCCGGCGCCGGTGGGCGCGGCGAAGTCGGGCAGCACAGTTCCCTCTATCGGAACGGTGGCGGTGAACATGGTGGACTTCCTCCCGGTTTCGGTGGTGCTCATGCAGGTGGTGGCGGTGGTGCTGTCGTACGTCGGGGCGTGCATGTCCCTGCCGTTCGAGTTGTGCCGAAAAACCACAAAGGCCGCGGTCCCGTTCCCGGGTCCGCGGCCTTAGTGAGCCGTAGTGCCTGACGCTGCGGTCAGGTACTTCGCTCCTGCGCGGACCAGAGAAGAACGTGCTTGCGGACCTTGACGAACGCCGGCTGACCATTGGTCAGGGCGCGCTCGACCAGGCCGGCCGTCCGAGGCCAGGTCTGATCGACGGAGACACCACTGGTGCTGTCGTTGCCGCACATGGCAAGAGCCCCGGCCAGCGGATAGGCCGGTGCGACCAGAATGTTGATTCCGTTGCTGCCCATGCCGTCCGCCTCCCATCCAGGGTCTCGTAGTGCCGATGTGCCAGTGACGCCGTGTCGGTTCTCGTCTTGTCAGGGCGTCTCGCGCCCCGCCTATGCAGGCTATTGCCCCTGCGCAGGGGCGTGCAACCGGTTTTTGAAAAGTTCCGCCGAAACTTCTTGGCGGTCAGGTGGAGCCTACACCCGCACCACCCTTGACCAGGGCAAGAACGTCCGCTCCGTACTTGTCGAGCTTGCTCGGGCCGATGCCGGAGATGGCCACCAGGCCGCCGGTGTCGGCCGGCCGCTGCTCGGCGATGGCGGTGAGCGTGGTGTCCGTGAACACCACGTACGGAGGAACCCTCAACTGCTTGGCCCGCGCCGCACGCCACTTCTTCAGGCGTTCCAGCAACTCCTCGTCCACATCGGACGGACAGGTCGCGCAGCGGCCCAGCTTGATCGCGGGCGTGCTCGTCAGCGCGTCGCCGCACACCCGGCACTCGACCCGGACGGCTCGCCGCGCCGGCCCCGCCTCCCGGCTCGCGCCGCCGATCGATCGCGCGGCCGGGTGGTCCTCGGGCAGCAGCCCGTAGAGGAAACGGCTGCGACGGCGGCTCCGGCGGCCGCCCGCGGTCCGCGACAGCGACCAGGACAGCCACAGATGTTCACGCGCCCGGGTGACGCCGACGTACAGCAGCCGGCGCTCCTCCTCGATCGCCGCCTCGTCGGTGTCGGCGTGCTGGATCGGCACGGTGCCGTCGGTCAGCCCGATCAGGAACACCGCGTCCCATTCCAGCCCCTTCGCCGCGTGCAGCGACGCCAGCGTGACGCCCTCCACGGTCGGCGGATGCTGCGCCTCGGCCCGCATCTCCAGCTCGCCCACGAACCGCGCCAGGTCGGCGCCCGGCGTCACCGAGTCGAGCTCCTCGGCCAGCTCGACGAGCGCCAGCAGCGACTCCCAGCGCTCCCGCTGCGCCCCACCGGTCGGCGGCTCCAGCGACAGGCCGTGCGGCTTGAGCACCTCGCGGACCACGGTCGGCAGCTCCGCCGTCGGCGCCCCGCCGGCGGCCGACCGCAGCGACATCATCGCCTGCCGGATCTCGGGCCGGGCGAAGAACCGCTCGCCGCCGCGCACCTGGTACGGGATCTGCTTCTCGGTCAACGCCTGCTCGTAGGCCTCCGACTGGGCGTTGACCCGGTAGAGGATGGCGATCTCGCTGGCCGCCACGCCGTTGCGCAGCAGCGCCCCGACCCGCTCGGCCACCGCCTGCGCCTCGGTCGGCTCGTCGTCGAACTCCGAGAACATCGGAACCGGCCCCGGCGGCCGCAGGCCGATCAGCCGCAGCCGCGACCCGGCCGGCCGGTCCCGCGCCGCCCCGATCACCTGGTTGGCCAGCGACACCACCTCGGGCGTCGACCGGTAGTCACGCTCAAGGCGCACCACCACGGCCTCCGGGAACCGCCGCGGGAAGTCCAGCAGCGGCCGCGGCGAGGCGCCCGCGAACGAGTAGATGGTCTGGTTGGCGTCGCCGACCACGGTCAGGTCGTCCCGGCCGCCGAGCCAGCCGTCGAGCACCCGCTGCTGCAGCGGCGTCACGTCCTGGTACTCGTCGACGACGAAGCAGCGGTACCGGTCGCGGAACTCGACCGCGACGTCGGAGTGCTCCTCCAGGATCGCCGCGGTGTGCAGCAGGAGATCGTCGAAGTCGAGCATCCGCGCCCGCGTCTTGAGCTGCTCGTAGCCCTGGTAGACCCGGGAGATCTGCTCGGCCGGCAGCGGCACGTCACGCCGCGCCTTGGACACCGCCACCGGGTAGTCGTCCGGCGTCACGAGCGAGGCCTTGGCCCACTCGATCTCGCTGGCCAGGTCCCGCAGCGACTCCGCGCTGGTCGGCGCCCCGAGCCGGTTGGCGGCCTGGCCGACCAGCCGCAGCTTGCCGTCGAGCAGCTCCCACGGGGCGTCGCCGACGACCCGCGGCCAGAAGTAGCGCAGCTGACGCAGGGCCGCCGCGTGGAAGGTGACCGCCTGGGCGCCGCTCACGCCGAGCGCCCGCAGCCGGGTCCGCATCTCGCCGGCCGCGCGTTTGGTGAAGGTGACGGCGAGCACCTGGCCCGGCGCGACGTGACCCCGGTCGACGAGGTAGGCGATGCGCCTGGTGATCGTCCTAGTCTTTCCGGTGCCCGCCCCGGCCAGCACGCACACCGGTCCCCGAGGTGCGGTGACCGCTCCGAGCTGGTCCGGATCCAGGTCTTCGAGGAGTCGACCTTCGGCGTCCATGACCCGCATCCTCGCAGAGCCCTCCGACAGAAAATGCGGAGCGGGGCGGAACCGGTCCGTCCACCGGCCTTATCCTGGACACATGGCTGGTAAGCAGGACGACAAGGCGGCCGCCAAGGAGGCGGCACGCGCTCGGCGCGCGGAGTCGCGGGCCCGGCGCAGTCAGATCTTCGAGGCGTTCAAGATGCAGCGCCGCGAGGACAAGGCCCTGGTGCCGCTCATGGTCGCGGCTCTGGTGGGCATCGCCGCCGTCGCGTTCCTGGTCGGCCTGATCTGGGACATGCAGTGGCTGTTCCTCGGCCCCGGCGTCGTGCTCGGCGCCCTGGCCGCCGTGTTGCTGTTCGGACGGCGCGTGTCGCGCAACGTCTACAGCAAGGCGGAGGGCCAGCGCGGCGCGGCCGCGTGGGCCCTGGACAACCTGCGCGGCAACTGGCGGGTCACGCAGGCCGTGGCCGGCACCACGCAGCTCGACGCCGTGCACCGCGTGCTGGGCCTGCCCGGTGTCGTGCTGGTCGGCGAGGGCGCGCCGCACCGGGTGAAGTCGCTGCTCGCGCAGGAGAAGAAGCGGCTGGCCCGGGTCGTGGGCAGCACCCCCATCTACGACATCATCGTCGGCAACGGCGAGGGCGAGGTGCCGCTGCGCAAGCTCCAGCAGCACATGACCAAGCTGCCCCGCAACATCTCGAAGGCCGACGTCGACCGCCTGGAGAAGGGCATGGCCGCCCTGGCCAGCCGCGGGGCCGCGCTGCCCAAGGGCCCGCTCCCGCAGGGCGCCAAGATGCGGAACGTGGCCCGCACGCTGCGCCGCCGCTGACGGAACACGAACACAGCCGACACGAAGGCGGCTTTGGTGGCAGGAGATGCCACCAAAGCCGCCTTCGCTCTGTTCAGGGAGAGAAAGAGAGGGAGCGCGTCACCGCATGCGCACGACGACGGTGCCGACCAGGCGGTCGTGCAGGCCGCGGTAGTCGTAGTCCCAGACGACGGCGGGGATGATCAGGCCGGACAGGAAGGTGCGCAGCACGGCGCGGGGGACGCCGACCATGGCGGAGCCGTCGATGCGGGCGACGCGGACGCCCATGGCGTACATGCCGGGGGTGAAGCCGAAGAAGGAGACGGCCACCACGCCGATGACGAACCAGGTGAGGATGCTCCAGTTGCGGGGCAGGTCGGGCATGGTGAACAGGCCGGTGATCAGGCCCGACAGCAGGCAGTCGATGAGCATGGCCACCGCGCGACGGGCGGTGGAGGGGATGGAGCCGACGCCGGTCTCGGGCAGGCCGAAGCGCTCACCGCGGTAGCGGTGCTCCGAACGGCCGCCGGCGGCGGGCTCGGTGGCCGCGCGCGGCCCGGACATCCACGAACCGGTCCACCTGTTCACCCCTCCAGGGTAAGGCCGTGGTCACAGCACGGTGGCGGTGAGGTCCGCGACTAGCCTTTTCGCGGTCGCGTTAACACCCGCGAAACACCCGGGTGACTGACGGGCAACACCACCCGCCTAGTTTCGTCACGGAAAAAGCCGGCGACGTGCCGGGACAGGTTACGAGCCGAAGGAGCCAACGAGGGTGTTCACCAATCCCGACGAGGTCCTGCGCTTCATCTCCGACGAGGAAGTGAAGTTCGTCGACGTCAGGTTCAGCGACCTGCCTGGCATCATGCAGCACTTCACCCTGCCGGCCGCGGCGTTCGACGCGGACGCGATGGCCGAGGGGCTGGCCTTCGACGGCTCGTCGGTGCGCGGGTTCCAGCAGATCCACGAGTCGGACATGATGCTGCTGCCCGACCTGGCGACCGCGCGGATCGACCCGTTCCGCATCGAGAAGACCCTCATCGTCAACTTCTTCGTGCACGACCCGCTGACCCGCGAGCCCTACAGCCGCGACCCACGCAACATCGCGCGCAAGGCGGAGCTGTTCATCGCGGAGAACGGCGTGGCCGACGCGGCCTACTTCGGCGCCGAGGCGGAGTTCTACCTGTTCGACTCGGTGCGCTTCGACAGCGCCGAGAACGCCTCCTTCCACGAGATCGACTCCAGCGCCGGCTGGTGGAACACGGGCGCGGACGAGGAGGGCGGCAACAAGGGCTACAAGGTCAAGTACAAGGGCGGCTACTTCCCGGTCTCCCCGACCGACCACTTCGCCGACCTGCGCGACAAGATCACGCTGAACCTGATCGACTCCGGCTTCACCGTCGAGCGGGCGCACCACGAGGTGGGCACCGGCGGCCAGTCCGAGATCAACTACAAGTTCAACTCGCTGCTGCACGCCGCGGACGACCTGCAGCTGTTCAAGTACATCGTGAAGAACACGGCGTGGCAGGCCGGCAAGACCGCGACCTTCATGCCCAAGCCGCTGTTCGGCGACAACGGCTCCGGCATGCACTGCCACCAGTCGCTGTGGAAGGACGGCGCGCCGCTGTTCTACGACGAGTCCGGCTACGGCGGCCTGTCCGACACCGCGCGCCACTACATCGGCGGCCTGCTGCACCACGCGCCGAGCCTGCTGGCCTTCACCAACCCGACGGTGAACTCCTACCACCGCCTGGTGCCCGGCTTCGAGGCCCCGGTCAACCTGGTGTACTCGCAGCGCAACCGCTCCGCGTGCATCCGGATCCCGATCACCGGCAACAACCCGAAGGCCAAGCGCGTCGAGTTCCGCTGCCCCGACTCGTCGGGCAACCCGTACCTGGCCTTCGCCTCGATGCTGATGGCCGGCCTGGACGGCATCAAGAACAAGATCGAGCCGCCGGCCCCGGTCGACAAGGACCTCTACGAGCTTCCCCCCGAGGAGGCCCGCGAGGTCGCGCAGGTGCCCGGCTCGCTCGGCGAGGTGCTGGACAACCTGGAGCGCGACCACGACTTCCTGCTCGAGGGCGGCGTGTTCACGCCGGACGTGATCGAGACCTGGATCGCGCTCAAGCGTGAGAACGAGATCGACCCGCTGCGGCTGCGCCCGCACCCGTACGAGTTCGCGCTGTACTACGACGTGTGATCCGCGGCGGGATTCACCCCGCCGCAGCTAGACGTCGCGCCGAAGCCGGGTCCGTGTTCTCACGGGCCCGGCTTTTGCTTGGGACACAAAGGAAAAGTGACACGGACGTAACAAAACGATCGCCTCGATCGGGTTGGATGAACAGCAGTGATGCTGGAGGTGGCGAGATGGCCGAACCCATTCCCGCGCAGTCCGAGCAGGTGGAGTCCACCCGCGAGGTGGTCGTCGCCGTTCCCGTCTACGACGCGGTGCGCGGCCTGAACCGGGCCTGGCCGGCGAACTACCGGCTCAGCTTCGACGTCACCCCGCACGGCGAGGTGGTCATCAAGGGCGACAAGGCGGGCCTGCGCGGCCTGGCCACGCAGCTGCTGGCGCTGGCCGAGGCGGACGTGCCGCAGCGCTACCACCACCGCATCGACGACTTCATGCTGGAGATCGACCGCGGCTCCTTACCGGTGCGGATCGAGCAGGCAGGCTGACAGCAGGGGCCGACGGCGGACCCTCTAGTGTCACGCCCGTGGCCGAAAATGACACGAACCTGCTGTCCACCCACTTCTTCGACTCCGCCTCCGAGGCGACCGAGGCGGTGCGCGCCGCCGACCTTCTTGGTCTGGGTGTCGCGCTGTCCAACCGGATCGTCCCGGACACCGACTCCGACGACGGCTCGTTCGTCGAGGAGTGGGTGGTCGACATCTTCGCCAGCGTTCCCGAGGCGGAGGCCGACGGCGAGGCCGAGGTGGCCTGAAAGCGCTCGGGGTGGGGCGCGCGAGCGCCCCACCCCGGCCCAGGCTCACGGCACCGAGACGACGACCTTGCCGCGCACGTGGCCGGCCTCGACCAGGCGCTGCGCGTCGGCCGACTCGGCCAGCGGGAACACCTTCTCGATCACCACCGTGATGTCGCCCGACGCGGTGAGCTCGCCCAGCCAGGCCAGCTGCTCGCTGTTCGGCTTCACGAAGACGTACTTGCCGCCGGTCTCGCGGACGCGGTCCTCGATGATCGACCCGATCCGGGTGGCATCGCGCACCAGCTTCGGCGACACGCTCAGGGCGTCGCCGCCGATCAGGTCCACCACCGCGTCGACCTTGCCGTCGCCGCCCAGCAGCGCCGCGACCCGGTCCTCCAGGCCTTCGCCGTAGGTCACCGGCTCGGCGCCCAGCGAGCGCAGGAAGTCGTGATTGCGCTCCGACGCCGTGCCCACCACCTTCGTCGCGCCGAGCACTCGGGCGATCTGCACGGCCAGGTGCCCGACGCCGCCGGCCGCGGCGTGCACCAGCACCGTGTCGCCCTCGCCCACGCCGATCTTCTTCAGCAGCTGCAACGCCGTCAGCCCGGCCAGCGGCAGCGCCGCCGCCTGCTCGAAGGTGATGCCGGCCGGCTTGTGGGCCAGGCCCCGCTCCGGCGCCGCCACCAGCTCCGCGAACGTGCCGTTCTGCACGTGGTCCTTGCGCAGGTAGCCGAAGACCTCGTCACCGGGCTCGTAGCCGTCGGCCGCCGGGCCCGCCTTCACGACCACGCCCGCCGCGTCCCAGCCCTGGATGAGCGGGAAGTGGTGCGGCAGCGAGCCCTGCACGTAGCCCTGCCGGATCTTCCAGTCCACCGGGTTCACGCTCGCCGCCCGCACGGCCACGAGCACCTGGTCGGGGCCGAGCAGCGGGTCCGGCAGCTCCTGGAGCGACAGCACTCCCGCGTCGCCGAACTCGTTCTGAGCGATTGCCTTCACGTGGGCTCATCCTCCAGTTGGGGTCACTGCGGGTAGTCGTAGAAGACCCGCTCCACCACACTGCGCGCGCGGCGCGTGGTCCGCCGGTAGTCGTCCAGGAATTCCCCCGGATCGGTGCCCTGCGGATACCCGAGCGCGGCGGCGACCGATGCCAGCTCACGTCCCGAGGTCGGCACCTGGTCGGTTGGCTTGCCCCGCACCAGCGTCACGGCGTTGCGCGCCCGGGTCGCCATCAGCCACGCCGAGGTCAGCGCCTCGGCGTCGGACTCGGTGATCAGGCCCAGCTCGGCGGCGTGGGCCAGGCCCTCGGTCGTCGACGTCGTCCGCAGCCGCGGCTCGTCGCCGGCGTGCTGGAGCTGGAGCAGCTGAACCGTCCACTCGACGTCGGCCAGCCCGCCCCGGCCGAGCTTGGTGTGCGTCGCCGGATCGGCGCCTCGCGGCAGCCGCTCGGCGTCGACCCGGGCCTTGATCCGCCGGACCTCGCGCACCATCGCCGGGTCGAGCCCGCCAGCCGGATAGCGGACGGGGTCGACCATCTCGCAGAACCGGCGTCCGAGGTCCTCGTCCCCGGCCACGGCGCTGGCCCGCAACAGGGCCTGCGCCTCCCAGGCTTCCGACCACTGCGCGTAGTACGCACGGTAGGAGTCCAGGGTCCGGGCCAGCGGGCCGTTGCGGCCTTCGGGCCGGAGATCGGTGTCGACCTCGAGCGGCGGGTCCTGGCTGGGGGCGGCGAGCAGGCGCCGCACGGCCCCGGCGATGCCGTTGGCGTACTTCACGGCTTCGGCCTCGGTGGCCCCGTTGCGGGGCTCGCACACGAACAACACATCGGCGTCCGACCCGTAGCCGAGCTCACGGCCGCCGAGCCGGCCCATGCCGATCACCGCGATCGTGGCCGGCGGCGGGGCACCATCGGAGGATCGCAGCGCCACGTCGAGGGCCGACTGCAACACCGCCAGCCACACTCCCGACAGCGACGCGCACACCTCCTCGACCTTGATCAGCCCGAGCAGATCGGCGCAGGCCACACGGAGCAGCTCGTGCCGACGCAGCGACCGCGCCGCCGCGACCGCCTGCGTGAGGTCAGCGTGGCGGCCCACGGCGCTGCGCAGCGAAATCCCCACCTCGACGGGATTGCGGTGCGCCAGCGAAGCCGTGTCGGACAGCAGCCGCAGCACCTCGGGGGCGCGCACGAGTAGGTCCGGCACCAGCTTCGACGTGCTCAGCACGACGGCGAGCCGCTCGACCACGGCCCCCTCGTCCCGCAGCAGACGCAGGTACCAGGGCGTGTCGGCCAGTGCCTCCGACACCCGCCGATACGCCAGCAGCCCGCCGTCCGGATCGGGTGTGTTGGCCAGGAGGTCGAGGAGCACCGGCAGCAACGTCATCTGGATCGCCGCACGCCGCGACACCCCGGACGTCAACGCCTCGATGTGCCGGAGCGCCCCGTCCGGCGCCGTGTAGCCCAGGGCGGCGAGGCGGGCCGTCGCCTCCTTGGTCGTCAGCCGCATCGCCTCGGTCGGCACGCGGGCGACGGCCTCCAGCAGCGGCCGGTAGAAGAGCTTCTCGTGCAGACGACGCACCCGGTTGCCGTGCCGCCGGAATTCCGCCAGCAGGACGTCGGCCGCCGCGCGCCGTCCGTCCGGGTAGAGCCCCGCCGACCGGGCCAGCCAGCGCAGGCCCGCGCGGTCGTCATCGGCCGGGAACGTGTGCGTCCGCCGTAGGCGCTGCAACTGAAGCCGGTGCTCCAGCGTGCGCAGGAATCGGTACGACTCGGCCAAACCGGCGGCGTCGGCCCGGCCCACGTAGCCGCCCGAGCCCAGCGCTTCGAGCGCCGCCATGGTCGTGGGCGAGCGCAGCGCGTCGTCGGAGCGGCCGTGCACGAGTTGCAGCAGCTGGACCGCGAACTCCACGTCCCGCAGGCCGCCGCGCCCCAGCTTCAGCTCCCGCTCGGCGATGTCCTTCGGCACGTGCTCCTCGACCCGCCGGCGCATGGCCTGGACGTCGACGACGAAGTTCTCCCGCCCGGCCGCCGTCCACACCATCGGGGCCAACGCCTCGACGTAGCGACGGCCGACCTCCTCGTCGCCGGCGATCGGCCGTGCCTTGAGCAGCGCCTGGAACTCCCAGGTGCGGGCCCAGCGCTTGTAGTAGGCGACGTGGCCGTCCAGCGTGCGGACCAGCGCGCCCGCTTTGCCCTCCGGGCGGAGCGCCGCGTCGACCTCGAAGCACGCCTCGCCGGCGATGCGCATCATCGAGCTGGCCAGCCGGGTCGCGGTCGGCAGGTCGTCGTCGTTGTCGATGACAAAAACCACGTCGACGTCGCTGACGTAGTTCAGCTCCCGGCCACCGCACTTGCCCATCGCGATCACCGCGAGCGTGGACGGCTTGCCGACCTGCTTCGCGGCCAGCGCGAGGGATGCTCGCAATGCCGCGGCGGCCAGGTCGGACAGCTGCTCGGCGACCTGCTCGTAGCCGCGCTCGGCGATCTCGGGCTGCACGAGGTGCCCCAGATCGGCGGCCGCGATGTCCAGCAGCAGCCCCCGGTAGGCCCGGCGCAGCTGTCGGACCTCGTTCGGGCCCTCCTCTACCGATCGCAGCAGGTGGGCTGTGTAGTCGGCGGCCGGCACGGTCTCCGCGCTCAGCCGCCGCCACTCGTCGGGGTTGGCGACCAGGAAGTCGCCGAGCGTCGTCGACGAGCCCAGCACGGCGATCAGGCGGCCGCGAAAAGCGCCGTCGGTGTTCAGCGCCTCGGCGATGGCCGGCCACTGCGTGCCGGCGGCCTCCCGCAGCCGGTCCAGGCTCTGCAACGCCAGGTCCGGGTCGGGACTACGCGACAAAGCGCCGAGCACCAGCTCGGCGCCTTCGACCGGACCTCCGCGCCACCAGCCGCCGGCGTGGAGGATTTCCTCTGCTCGCGGATCGGTGAGACCGAACCTGGCCGGCGAGGACGTGGACCGTGGATCTGTCATGACGGGCCCAACCGTAGTCCCACCGGCCGGGGTCCCGTCATCTTGTCGTGCGCTCGCCTCAGCGGGCGACGATCAGGAACAGGCCTTCGAGCACCACGGCGCCGCACGCGGCGAAGCAGAAGACCGCGAGAGTCAGGCCGGCTACGCCGGAGCCGCCCTGGGCCCTGGCCGTCACCCGCTGCGAGACGCCGCGAATGCCCATGGCGAACAACGCCACCAACGCGGCCACCGAGACCAGGCCGACGGCGAAGACTTCGCCGAGCGCCGCCCAGTTCACGCTCATGCCGCCACCTTCAGCGGCTCGGGCTCCGGCGCCACGTCGTCGTTGACCACGCTGTCGGCCGTGACCGGCTTGCGGCGCGAGGCCACGTAGATGCCGGCCGCGACGGCGATGCCGAGCACAGCCACGATGATCACGCCGACGGCACCGGTACTGGCGATCGAGCTGGCGATGGCACCCACCACGGCCGCCGCCGGCAGCGTCAGCACCCACGCGCTGACCATGCGGCCCGCGGTGCTCCACTGCACGTTCGACGCCTTGCGGCCGAGGCCGCCGCCCAGAATGCCGCCGGAGACGACGTGCGTCGTCGACAGCGCGAAGCCGAGGTGCGAGGAGGTGAGGATGACCGCCGCCGCGCTGGTCTGTGCCGCGAAGCCCTGCGGTCCGTCGATGGTGGTCAGGCCCTTGCCCAGGGTCTGCGTGATGCGCCAGCCGCCGAAGTAGGTGCCGAGCGCGATCGCCGTGCCGGCGCTGATGACCACCCACACCGGCGGGCCGGCGTTGGCCGGCAGCGCGCCGGCCGTGATCAGCGTCAGCGTGATCACGCCCATCGTCTTCTGCGCGTCGTTGGTGCCGTGGGCCAGCGAGACCAGGCCCGCCGACACGATCTGGCCGACCCGGAAGCCCGACGACACGACTCTGCGGTCGGCCGTGCGGGTCAGGCGGTAGGTCAAGTAGGTGGCGGCCATGGCGATCAGGCCGGCGATCAGCGGCGAGGCGACGGCCGGGATCAGGACCTTCTCCACGACCTTGCCGAAATGCACGGCGTCGGCGCCCGAGGCCACCCAGGTGGCGCCGATCAGGCCGCCGAACAGGGCGTGGGAGGAGCTGGACGGCAGGCCGACCAGCCAGGTCATGAGGTTCCACATGATGGCGCCGACCAGGCCGGCGAACACCACCGCGGGAGTGATCTTGAGGTCGTCGACGATGCCGCCCGAGATGGTCTTGGCCACCTCGACGGACAGGAACGCGCCGACCAGGTTCAGCACAGCGGACATGGCGACGGCGACTCGTGGTCGCAATGCGCCGGTCGCGATCGAGGTGGCCATCGCGTTGGCCGTGTCATGGAAGCCGTTTGTGAAATCGAAGGCCAGAGCCGTCAGCACAACAACGGCGACCAGTAGGGGGACGTCCACCAATTCCTCCGCCGGTGGGCAACTATGTGTGGAACGCTACCCCACGTCGGATGGGGTGACAGACGACCAAGTGGGCGTCATACCGCGAACGTACAGTGACCGCGCGTTATCACACCAGTGGCAGTGTTCTGACACTGGTCAGAGCCGGTTCCAGTTGGCCGGCGGTGAGCTGCACGAACCGCTGCGCAAACGGTTGCCACACCTCAGCCATGGTGACGTGCGCCTCGGCCAGATATGCCGGTTCGAACTGGCCGGGCCGCGCCAGCGCCGCCTCACCGGGGGCCAGCGCCGCCCAGTTCAGCACGATTTCCGGCGTCGTCTCGATATGGAATTGCACGCCGTAGGCCACCGAACCGACCCGGAATGCCTGATTCGGGTATCGCGGCGAGGACGCCAGCAGTTCCGCGCCGGGCGGCAGCATGGCGATCTCGTCATGGTGGAACTGGAGCACATCCGGCGTCAGCGGCAGCTCCGCGAACAACGGATCCCGCCCGGCGGTATCCCGCTTGGCCACCAGCAGCACCCCGACCTCAGGTCCCTCCTTGCCCCGCCGCACCTGTCCGCCGGTCGCCGCCGCCAGCAGCTGCGCCCCCAGGCACACCGCCAGCGTCGGCACCTTCGTCGCCACCGCTTTGGACAGCAGCAGCCGCACATCCCCCAGCCACGGATGCTCGCGGTCGTCCAACGCCCCCATGTCGCCCCCGAGGCACACCAGGCCCTCGTACCCGTCAAGCGCCGGCAGCTCTTCCCTCGCCGGCGCCACGACGTCGAGCTCGGCACCGGCTTCCGTGAGCCAGTCACCGAGGCGCCCGACCGGATCGTGGTCGGAGGGCTGGATGACGAGCAGGCGAGGCAGAGTCACACCACTGAGCCTAATCCCGCCTCCCAGCGGACTCGAAGGCCAGCTCCACCTAGTCCCGGAACCCGATGACGCTGGTACACCCCGTCCGAGGTCGGATCGGCCAGATCCGAAAGGCGAGACAGGGCCACGCCACTGCCAGCCCGCCAGCCGAGCGGATCGATGGCCGGTTCCACATGGTCGGCGACCGGCCGGAACCCGACGCTGGTGCACCCCGTTGAGGTCGGGTTGGCCAGACGCGGCAGGCGAAGGAGAGTCACGCCGCTGGATCTCGGCGGGTGGGGAGATCGATGGCCAGCTCCACCTTGTCGGCCACAGGCTGGAAGCCGGCGCGCCGGTACACGTCCTTTGAAGTCGGACCAGCGAGAACCGGCAGGCAAGGTAAGGCCACGCCACTCTTAGTCCTGCCGGCTGGGCGGGTCGAAGGCCAGCTCTACGTAGTCGGAGACGGGGCGGAAACCAATGCGCTGGTATACGCCGTTGGAGGTCGGGTTGGCGAGGTCGGTGTAGAGAAGGACCTCCTGTGCGCCAACGGCTTGGGCCCACTGGGCGGCAGCGGCAGTGGCGGCGGCGCCGTAGCCGTGGCGGCGGTGCTCGGGGGGTGTGTAGACGGGACCGATGCGGGAGGCGCCGGCGGTGGGGGCCTTGGCTGCGGCGCTGCTTACTGGCACGCCGTCCACCTCCCAGATCACGCAGCCGGCGCCCAGGGCCAAGAGACGCCGAGCGCCGTCGGCGGCCTCGGCCAGGGTGTGGGGGCGGTGGGCGTTGGCTTCGAGGGAGAAGGCGCGACCGTGCTGGGCGAGGAGATCGACGTCGTCGACGGTGGCGATGCGAGCCCGGCCAACCACTTGGGGGACAACGAGATCCGCGAGGCGGTAGAGGCGGAGATCGAGGATGGTGCGGACGGGGCGGGAGGTGGCGGCGGACCAGGCGGCCGCGAAGGAGTCGGCAACGTCACGCGGACCCATGACGGAGTCGAGCTCCGGATGGGTGGAGAGAAGTTCTTTGACCAGCAGGGGAACGTCGTCACAGTGGATGCCGCTCAACGCCAGTGGCCAGGGTGGGGTCCACAGCGCAGCTCCGCGCAGGGCACCGTCGTTGCCGTGCAGACTGATCAGCACCGGCGGCACGGCGTCGGCCTGTGGCGCATCACTCAGTGCGTGGATCACGCTGAGCACGGTCGTGTGCCGGACCGGCTCGGCCTCGTACAGGCCTCGCGTCACCGCGGAGAAGGCGGCGACGTCGTCGTAGAACCTGGTCTCCTCCATGCCGCCACTGTGCCCAGGCGCCGGCCGGCTCCGCGACTGATTTTTGGTCCAGAAATAGGAAAAGCTCCCCAGATCTGTATTTCTACAGATCTGGGGAGCTTCCCAAATTTTGTCCGGCGGCGTCCTACTCTCCCACACCCTCACGAGTGCAGTACCATCGGCGCTGGAGGGCTTAGCTTCCGGGTTCGGAATGGGACC
>NZ_JBFBAM010000102.1:0-24738 GCF_040682195.1 Kutzneria sp. NPDC051319
CGCGCCCCGGCGCGGGCGGGCGTGTGCCCTAGGCACTACCCGCGCGTACCCGAAGAAGGAAACGGACACCGCACGATGGCGAACTACACCGCGGCCGACGTGAAGCGACTCCGCGAGCTCACCGGCTCCGGCATGATGGACTGCAAGAGGGCCCTGGAGGAGTCCGACGGCGACTTCGACAAGGCCGTCGAGATCCTGCGCATCAAGGGCGCCAAGGATGTCGGCAAGCGCGCCGGGCGGGCCACCGCCAACGGCCTGGTCGCGGCCGACGGCGGCGTGATGATCGAGCTCCAGTGCGAGACCGACTTCGTCGCCAAGAACGAGGAGTTCCAGCAGCTGGCCGCCAAGATCGTGGGCGCCGCCAAGGACTCCGGCGCGACCGACGTGGCCTCGCTGACCGCGGCCAAGGTCGGCGACGGCACCGTCGCCGACGCCGTGCAGGCGCTGTCCGCGAAGATCGGCGAGAAGCTGGAGCTGGCCAAGGTCGTCGTTTTCGACGGCCAGGTGAGCACCTACCTGCACCGCCGCTCCGCCGACCTGCCGCCGGCCGTCGGCGTGCTGGTCGAGTTCACCGGCCAGGACGGTGACGCGGTCAAGGGCGTCGGCATGCAGGTCGCCGCCATGAAGGCCAAGTACGTCACCCGCGACGAGGTGCCGGCGGACGTCGTCGAGCACGAGCGCGGCATCGCCGAGGCGACCGCTCGCGAGGAGGGCAAGCCGGAGGCGGCGCTGCCCAAGATCGTCGAGGGTCGCGTCAACGGCTTCTTCAAGGACGTCGTGCTCCTGGAGCAGGCTTCCGTGCAGGAGTCGAAGAAGACCGTGAAGGCCCTGCTGGACGAGGCCGGGGTCACCGTGACTCGCTTCGCTCGCTTCGAGGTGGGCCAGGGCTGAGGCCCGGCGCAAGGCGGGGTCTGCCACAGTACGTGGCGGCCCCGCTTTCGCACGCCAGGACCACAGCGGGCACGCCAAGGACCACAGCGGACGACGAGAGGAAACCGAGCTTCGATGTCGTTGACCCAGGACCGATCGACCAAGGGCGCCCCGAGCGGTGACGGCAATGGCTACCGCAGGGTGCTGCTGAAGCTGGGTGGCGAGATGTTCGGCGGCGGCGCCGTCGGCGTCGACCCCGACGTGGTGCACACCGTGGCCAGCCAGATCGTGGACGTGGTCGCCGGCGGCACCCAGGTGGCCGTGGTCATCGGGGGCGGCAACTTCTTCCGCGGCGCCGAGCTCAGCCAGCGCGGCATGGACCGGGACCGGGCCGACTACATGGCGATGCTCGGCACCGTCATGAACTGCCTCGCGCTCCAGGACTTCCTGGAGAAGAAGGGCATCGACACCCGCGTGCAGACCGCTATCACCATGGGCCAGGTCGCCGAGCCCTACATCCCCCGCCGCGCCGAGCGGCACCTGGAGAAGGGCCGCGTGGTGATCTTCGCCGCCGGCGTCGGCATGCCGTACTTCTCCACCGACACCGCGGCCGCCCAGCGCGCGCTGGAGATCGGCTGCGACGTGGTGCTGATGGCCAAGGCGGTGGACGGCGTCTACGACTCCGACCCCCGGCGCAACCCCGACGCCAGCAAGTTCGACAGCATCACCCACCAGGAGGTGCTCGAACGCGGCCTCGAGGTGGCGGATGCGACGGCGTTCGCGCTGTGCAAGGACAACAACATGCCCATCATCGTGTTCAACCTGCTCACCGAGGGGAACATCGCGCGTGCGGTGCGCGGTGAGAAGATCGGCACCGTGGTGAGCACCCCCTGACGACAGGCCCTGCGCCTGACGCTGGGATCGTGAGCACCGTCAAAGTCACAACCGGCCAGCAGCATCGTTAAGGAGCAGCCGTGATCGACGAGACCCTTCTCGACGCCGAGGAGAAGATGGAAACCGCGGTGTCCGTGGCCAAGGACCATCTCGCCTCGGTCCGCACCGGGCGCGCCAACGCCGCCATGTTCCAGGGCATCGTCGTCGACTACTACGGCTCGCCGACGCCGCTCAACCAGCTCGCCGGCATCACCATCCCGGAGGCTCGGATGGCCGTCGTCAAGCCGTACGACGTCAGCCAGCTCCGCGAGATCGAGAAGGCCATCCGCGACTCGGACCTGGGCGTGAACCCGAGCAACGACGGCACGATCATCCGCGTGCTGATCCCGGCGCTGACCGAAGAGCGCCGCCGGGAGATGGTCAAGGTCGCCAAGAGCAAGGGCGAGGACTCCAAGGTCGCGGTGCGCAACATCCGCCGCAAGTCCAAGGAGGAGCTCGACCGCATCGGCAAGGACGGCGAGGCCGGCGAGGACGAGGTGGCCCGGGCCGAGAAGGAGCTCCAGCAGCTCACCGACCGGTACGTGGCGCAGATCGACCAGCTCGTCAAGCACAAGGAAGCCGAGCTGCTGGAGGTCTGAGGACCTGCCGGCAGGGGAGAGTTCGACGGACGTGACTTCCACACGTGGCCGGCGGGACGATCAGGACTCGTCCGCCGACGACCCCGGCGACCAGCCGCCGGCAAAAGCATCGCGCGCGGGCCGCAACCTGTGGGCCGCCGTCGCGGTCGGCTGCGGTCTGGGCGCCGTCATTCTGGTGTGCCTGTTCACCGTGCCGCAGTCGTTCGTGGGGATCGTGGCCATCGCGGTCGCGATCTCCACGATCGAGCTGTCCGGCGCGATGCGCCAGGCCGGCGGCATCAAGGTCGCCCTGGTCCCCGTCCTCGTCGGCGGGCAGGCCATGGTGTGGCTGTCCTGGCCGTTCGAGCGGGTCGGGCTGCTCGCCGCGTTCGTGGTGACGATTCTCGGCTGCCTGATCTGGCGGTTCCGGGACGGCGTCTCCGGCTACGTGCGTGACGTGACCAGCTCCGTGTTCGTCGCCGCCTACGTGCCGCTGTTCGCCTCGTTCGCCGCCATGCTCGTGGTGCCCGCCGACGGCGTGTACCGGGTCCTCTGCTTCCTCATCGGCGTCGTCTGCTCCGACACCGGCGGCTATGCGGCCGGTGTGCTGTTCGGCAAGCACCCCATGGCCCCGCTCATCAGCCCCAAGAAGTCCTGGGAGGGCTTCGCCGGCTCGATGATCACGGGCATGGTCGGCGGCGCACTGACGGTGACCCTGCTGCTGCACGGCCAGTGGTGGCAGGGCGTGCTGCTCGGCGCCGCGCTGGTGATCACCTCCACCGTCGGCGACCTGGTCGAGTCGTTGATCAAGCGCGACCTGGGCATCAAGGACATGGGCAACCTCCTGCCCGGCCACGGCGGTCTGATGGACCGCATGGATTCCCTGCTGCCGTCGGCCGTGGTCGCCTGGCTGCTGCTGCGGCTGTTCATCCCGGCCTAGCAAAATCCGTTGACCGGCCCGGGACGCTGGGGTCGTGGCAGTTCTGTGGCTGTGCGGCCCGCCTGGTGTCGGCAAGACGACTGTCGCCTGGCTGCTGTACACCCAGCTGGTCGAGGCCGGCGTCCGGACCGGTTTCGTCGACATCGACCAGCTGGGCATGTGCTATCCCGCGCCGGCGTCGGATCCCGAGCGATACGGGATGAAGGCGCGCAATCTCGGTGCGGTGGTGTCGAATCTTGATGCCGGCCGTGTTGTCGTCTCCGGCGTCACCGACCCCGTTCAGGGCATGCCCCGGATCCCTGGGACGGCGTTGACGATGTGTCGTCTCCGCGTCGACGAGGGGCAGCTTCGCGCGCGGCTGGAACGGCGTGGTTGGCCGGCCGAGCAGATCGAGGCCGTGCGGCAGGAGGCCGAAATCCTCGACGCCGCGGGCGGGATCTGCGTCGACACCACGGGGTTGACGGTGGCCGAGGTCGTGCGGCGCGTGCGGGAGCGCACCGGTTGGCCCGACCCGGCCGGTCGCGACGAGCCCACCGTCGAGGAGCCGGTCGGCGCCGTGGACGGTGAGATCCTGTGGCTGTGCGGCGCCACCGGTGTCGGCAAGTCGGCCGTTGGTTTTGCCGTCTACCAACGGATCCTGCGCGCCGGCCGGACGGCGGCCTACGTCGATCTGGATCAATTGGGCTTCCGCGGGCCGACACCCGCCGGCCATGGTGTGCGGGCGCGCAACCTGGCTGCGCTGTGGCGGACCTACCGCGCGGCCGGCGCTCAGCAGCTGGTTGTCGTCGGTCCGGCCGAGAACGAGGCGGTCGTCGCGACGTACGCGGACGCCCTGCCCGGCGCGAAGATCACTCTATGCCGGCTGCACGCCGGGCCGGGTCGGCTGATGGAGCGGATCATGCTGCGCGGTCGGGGCCAGGGCTGGGCACAACCCGGCGATCCGTTGCTGGGCCGACCGATCGCCTACCTACGCCAGGTCGCCGACCGCGCCGCCGCCGAGGCCGACGCGCTCGAACGAGTCGGCCTCGGACGGCGCGTCGACGCCGGGCCGAGAACCGTCGAGCAGGTGGCCGACGCGGTGCTGGCCTAGTCGTCGTAGGGGTCGGCGGGTTCCTCTTCCTCCTCGTGCGGCTCGATCACCGAGAACGGCGCGCCCTGGGGGTCGCACAGCACGGCGGCGCGGCCGTACGCGGAGTCGAATGGTTCCACCATAACGGTTCCTGACAGGCGGCGGACGCAGCGGGCAGCCTCATCCGTGTCGGTGACACGGAAGAAGACCATCCAGTGCGGGGCGGTGTCGGCCGGGAACTCGGCGTCCATGCGGTAACGGCCGAGCACGGCCTCGCCGTTGAGCCACCAGACGGTGTAGTCCACGTCGACGCCGTCGCCGACCTGGCCCTGGCTGTAGCCGAACAGGCCACGGAAGAACTTGTCGGCCAGGTGGCCGTCCCGCGTGTTCAGGTCGGCCCACTCGAAGCAGCCGTGAAGTCCGTACGCCAGCGAGATATCCGGTCGCTGTGCGCTCAGGGCGATCACGCCGCCGCTGGGGTCCTCGGCGATGACGGTGCGCCCCTCCAGTGGGCCCCGCACGACGCGACCCCCGTGCTGGCGCACACGTTCCGAGGCGATCCAGGGGTTGCGGATCGCCAGGTGCAGTCGCCATTCGTGGCGCCGCCCGGGATCGATGCCGGCGGCCACCTCGTCCCGGCCGACGTGCGCGAGCGCGCCCCCGCGCCTGTCCACTGTGTACCGCCAGCCGAGCAGCGCGGCGTAGAAGTCGCGACTGGCCGGCGGATCCGTGCTGTCGAGGCTGACCCAGCACGGCGTTCCGGAGAGGATGCCGGTGGTGTGCGTCATCGGGGCACCTCCTCGCGTTCACGGCGTGTAGTCAATGGTCAACGCAGCATCATCCCCATGGCAAGCCGCCACATGATTGGCTTGTGGACATGGGAATGGCATGGGTGCCGCAGCTCGCGGCCCGGATGAGGGCCAGAATGACGGCCGTGCACGTGCTTCCCAGCCCCAACATCTGGCAGTGGCCCGAGCTGTACGAGGTGGAGAACCGCGCCCAGGACAGCACCGGCGAGATCTGGCGTGCGCTGCGCGCCGAATGCGACTGGACGGGCCTGGATGTTGTCGACGTCGGCTGCGGCGACGGATACCACCTGCCGGTATTCGCGAACGGCGCGGCGAGCGTCACCGGCGTGGAACCGCATCCGCCGCTAGTGGAGCGAGCCAAGGCGCGCACCCGCGACGTCGACAACATCCGTGTGGTGGAAGGCGGGGCGCAGCGGCTGCCCTTGCCGGACGGCTGCGCGGATCTGGTGCACGCGCGGACGGCGTACTTCTTCGGGCCCGGCTGCGAACCCGGTCTGATGGCGGCGGATCGAGTGCTACGACCCGGCGGCGCCCTGGCGATCGTCGATCTCGACGGCCCCGCGATGCCGTACGGACGATGGCTGTGCGATGACGTCCGTGGCTACGATCCCGTTGCGGTGCAAAGGTTTTTCGACGAGCAGGGCTTCAGCACCCGGCACGTGGAGACGGTGTGGCGGTTCGAGCGCCGGGCCGACCTGGAGGCCGTGCTGGGCATCGAGTTCTCGGCGAAGGTGGCCGCGAGGGCGATCGCCGAGACCGCCGGCACGGAGATCCCGGTCGGCTACCGACTGCATGTGCGCCGGAAGCCGACCGGAATCATCCTGCCTGGCTGATCACTTCGCCTATCAGATCGACTCAGTCTCGTCGACGTCCTCGGCCAGCACGCCGTAGATCCGCCGCTTGGCCTCGTTGATCGCGTCGACGGCCCGCGACTTCTGGTCGTCGGTGCCGGCCTGGGTGACCTGGTCCACGGCCATGAACAGCTGGTGCAGGGCCGTGTGCAGCTCTCGGACCTCGTCGGCCTCGCCGATCGCCTCGGCCCAGGGCTTGGCGTCGCCCAGCTTGGCCGCCTCGGCCCGGCCGGTCTCGGTCAGCGTGAACAGCTTCTTGCCGCTGGCCGCGTCGGCCGTGATCAGGCCTTCGTCGTCGAGCATCTGCAGCGTCGGGTAGACCGAGCCGGGGCTGGGCCGCCAGATGCCGTTCGTGCGCTGGCTGAGCTCCTGGATCATCTCGTAGCCGTGCATCGGACGCTCCGCGAGCAGGGTGAGCACCGCCGCGCGGACGTTGCCGCGACGCTGGCGCCGTCCTCCGCCGCGGCGTCCGCCACGGAAGCCGGCCATCGCGCCGAGGGCGCCGGGCCAGGGGCCGCCGGCCGCGAAGGGCATCGGGCCCATCGGCGGTTCCGGTCGGTTGGGCGGGGTGTGGTGCGGGAAGTGGCCCGGCAGCGAGCCGAAGCCGTGTTCGCGCTGGAAGTGAGAGTGGTGGCTGCGCATGATGCGCTCCCTTCGGGGTGTGGTGTCTCTCTGACATCGCTAACGATATATCGTTGATGTATCGCGATACAACGTCCGATAGAGTGACGGTAGTCACACCCGCCGACATGGGAGAATGGACGGGTTATGACTGCGCTCCCCCTTGTCTTCGATGCCCCCCGCCGTGCCATGCCGCCCCGGCACCTGGCCGACATGTCCGCGTCCGAACGTGCCCAGGCCGTCGCCGACCTGGGGGAGAAGCCGTTCCGCGCCAAGCAGCTGTCCAACCACTACTTCTCCCGGCTGACCGTCGACCCCGACGCGATGACCGACATCCCGGCCTCGACCCGGGAACGGCTCGTGGGTCAGCTGATGCCGAGCCTGCTCACCGAGGTCCGCAAGCTCAGCTGCGACGACGGCACCACCCGCAAGACGCTGTGGCGGGCGCACGACGGGACGCTCGTGGAGAGCGTGCTCATGCGCTATCCCGAGCGGGCCACGCTGTGCATCTCCAGCCAGGCCGGCTGTGGCATGGCCTGTCCGTTCTGCGCCACCGGGCAGGGCGGGCTCACCCGCAACCTGTCCACCGCCGAGATCGTCGACCAGGTCCGCTCCGCCGCTGCCGCCATGCGCGACGGCGAGCTGCCCGGCGGTCCCGGCCGGCTGTCCAACATCGTCTTCATGGGCATGGGCGAGCCGCTCGCGAACTACCGCCGCGTGATCGACGCCGTGCACCGCATCTGCGACCCCGCCCCCGACGGCCTCGGCATCTCCCAGCGCTCCGTCACCGTGTCGACCGTCGGTCTCGTGCCGGCGATTCGCAAGCTGACCGAGGAGGGCCTGCACGTCCGCCTCGCGGTGTCCCTGCACACCCCTGACGACGAGCTCCGCGACACCCTCGTGCCCGTCAACACGCGGTGGAAGGTGTCCGAGGTCCTCCAGGCCGCTCGCGCCTACGCCGACAAGACCGGGCGGCGGGTGTCCATCGAGTACGCGCTGATCCGTGACGTCAACGACCAGGGCTGGCGGGCCGACATGCTCGGCAAGAAGCTGCACAAGCACCTCGGCCAGTACGCGCACGTGAACCTGATCCCGTTGAACCCGACGCCGGGGTCTGAGTGGGATGCCTCCCCGAAGCCCGTGCAGGACGAGTTCGTGCGGCGGGTCAAGGACCAGGGTGTGGAGTGCACCGTGCGTGACACCCGAGGCCAGGAGATCGCCGCCGCCTGCGGACAGCTCGCCGCCGAGGGGTGACGTCGTCGGGTCTCGCTGATCACCGTAGAACGGCGAGTAGAAGTTCCCCGACGAGAGTGACGGTGTCCGGCGGAGTGTCTGCGCCTGCTTGGGTTGTTCGTACCAGGCGCAGGGTTCGGCCGGCGTTGTCGATGAACCAGGCTCGGACGTGCAGGGCGGCGTCACGCCTCAACTGGCCGTCGGAGGCTGCCAACTGCGTGCGGACCGCGGGGCCGGTCCGCACGTCGAGAGCAAGCCGGATGATGTCGAGAAGATCGGTGGCTTCCTTGGTTTTCGATCGGTTCGGCAATGCCTGGAGCTTCGTGGCGATGAGCGGCCCCGGCTCGGCCACCTTGACCGAGTGTTCAAAGGCCGCCCCGCCTGCCGCGGCGCGGATGCGGAGTGGAGTCGCCGTCCTGAGCGCCCAGTCGTGCGCGAGAGCGTAGAGCCGGTCGGTCGGATCCTCGGACAGTTCGGTGAGTTCCCGTTCGCTGATCTCGAGAACGTCGATCCGGACGTCTCCTGCCGCAGTGGTGATCATCGCTCCGGCGCCGTCGATCGCAGTCGCGCCGCTGGCGAGCAGGACCTCCAACTGGCCGCGTTCGCCGTCAGCGCGCCGGTTCACGGTGTCGACATCGGTCGTGACACGATGGGCCGCCGTTCCGAGGCGGGAGAGCACAGCCAGGCCGCCGACGAGCGTTACCGGCCGGCTCAGTCTGCGTTCGACCTCGGGGATTGCTTGCAGAAGCGTGATGGCGACCGGGCCGAACAAGTCAACTCGAGTGAGTGGATCACCAGACACGGGTCACGTCCGCAGGTGGAGTCCAGCCGTCGAGGATCTCCCGGCCGCGGCCGAGGTCGGAGGCCAGGTCGAGGGCGACGAACAGTGGGTGAGCCAGCGGCCAGCGTGTCTCGGCGTCGTGGGCCGGCCTGCGTGTCGCGCACACCTGACGTACTGGTGCTACGTGCAGGGTCGCGCCGCGGGCCGCTTCGGATGTGGGAACGCCGAGCATGGTCGCGGCTCTGCGAGCTATTGCCTCGTCCGGAACGTAGAAGTCCGGCGGGTAGTCGGCGCGGACTCCCGCCGGTGCGCCGTATGCGGCCGCGGCCAGCGTGTCCGTGAGCGCCCAGCCGCTGCTGCCGGCTACGTCGTCCCAAGCCGTGTGGAGGACTTCGCTGATCGCCGGATCATGAAGCAGGTCGATTCGGCTGACTGTGGTCGTGGCCGGTCGCCACGCATCTGCTGTTTCCCAGAACAAGTCGGGCACTATCGGGAGATACCGATCGTCGACCAGTTGCGCGTTCTGCAAGGCGGAGACCGCGGCGGAGATACTGCTGGGGGATCGTTCGAGCTCGCGGGCAAGTCCGCGAATCGAGGCAGGTCGGTCGGGAGCGAGCAGCAAGGACGCCGCGACCTCCAGCGTCACCTTGCCGGCGAACACACGCGGGGATCGCATCGCCTGAGACGTCGCCGGCACGTTCGTGTCGATGTGAATACCCGGACCGGACAGACGTAGATGCCCGCGCAGGTCGAGCCAGCCCCAACCGTTGTCGGTCAAGAGTTGCCGAGCGCCGGCGACGACCCGGTCGGCGATGACGAGGCATGCTGGACCGTTGCCTGACGAGGCAACCGGCGGTGTGCGAAGCCATGTGGCCACGCTCTGCGGCGTGGCGGTTGCGACGACCTTGATGTTCACGGCCAATGGCGTTCCGTGAACATCAAGAACCAGGTCGGCTTGCGGGTCGGATGCCGGCGATGGCGTGGCATTGATGCCTACTGCGGCGAACGCGGCTACGACGGCGTCCAGCGCGACTCCCGGATCGGTGGGCACAGTTCGATGCTCGTGGGTGTTCGGTGTTCTGTCAATACCGAACACCGAACACCTATGGGGTTGGCGCAAGGCCGCCGACCGCCGGTGGGGCTCGCAAGGAAAGAGACGCACGAAGGCCGCGCCCCGGAGGAGGAGCGCGGCCTAGTGACAGGCTTTGTCGAACAGGTGGTCGCGGCGGCTCGGCCGGAAGGGCTCCGGCGGCGTCACGACCATGCTGTCAGTGCACCCCGGCCGTGAGTGGCAAGGGCGTCAGCGGGTGGTCAGCGACGCCAGGCGGTGCGGCTACGGATGCGGTCCCAGATGAGGGCCAGCACGATGGCCGCGGCGACGCCGATGAGGTAGATGTCCTCGATGTGCCCGCGGTGGTTGCCGATGAGCATGAGCAGCAGCGCGATGGCGGTGAGCCAGCCGGCGATGCGGGTGGCCTTGGGGAACGTGCCGTGCCAGCCCCACTCGGCCGACGGCTCGTCGTGCGGGTCGACCGCGTTGGCCGGACGCTTCTCCAACTCCGAGGACGCCACGATCGCTCCTGGTCTGACTAGGGTTCCCGACCTGCTCATGGTCGCACACGGGGGTGACAAGGCGCCCAGGCGGGTGGCCGCCTGGGCGCCTTGTCGGGGAACGGCTTATGCGCGGGACCTACGGCCCGTCACCAGCCGGAAGATGCCCAGCACGACGACAGCGCCGAGGATGGCCAGCAGCCACGTGCGCAGATCGAAGAAGCCGCCGAGGTCGGTGCCGAAGATGGCCTTGCCGATGATGCCGCCGAGGAAGCCGCCGACGATGCCGAGCACCGCGGTCAGGATGATGCCGCCGCCGTCGCGGCCGGGCATGATCGCCTTGGCGATGATGCCGACGATCAGGCCGAGCACGATCCACGCGATGATGCCCACAGGGTCACGCTCCTTGTTCAGGGGACGGGCCGGCGTGTCCGGTCCGCCTCGCAGGAACAGATGTACCCACACCGACGATCATCACGCACCTTTTACCAACTCGTTATCATCCGACTGGGCTGTCCGGGGCCGCCCCGGATCGGCGAGAATGGCCGTGATGGACACCGCGAACCCGCGGGTGCTCGTGCTCGGCTCGACCGGCTCGATCGGCACCCAGGCCCTTGACGTCATCGCCGCTAACCGAGACCGCTTCCGCCTCGCCGGCATCTCGGCCGGCGGCTCCGACCCGGCCCTGCTCGCCCGGCAGGCCCTCGACCACGGCGTCGAGGCGGTGGCGGTGACCAGGGCGACGGCGGCGGAGGACGTCCAGCTCGCCCTGTACGCCGAGGCCCAGCGCCGAGGCTACGACCGGGGCGACTTCCGGGTGCCGCGCCTGCTGGCCGGCCCGGCGTCGAACGAGGAGCTGATCGACTCCACGCCGGCCGACGTGATCCTCAACGGCCTGCCGGGCTCGCAGGGCCTCCACCCCTCGCTGAAGGCGCTGGCCACGGGGGCCCGCCTGGCCCTGGCCAACAAGGAGTCGCTGATCGCCGGCGGCCCGCTGGTGCTGAAGGCGGCCAAGCCGGGCCAGCTGGTCTCGGTGGACTCCGAGCACTCGGCCCTGGCCCAGTGCCTGCGCGGCGGCGCCGAGGAGGAGGTCGCCCGGCTGGTGCTGACCGCCTCGGGCGGCCCGTTCCGGGGGAAGAAGCGCCAGGATCTGGCCGACGTCACCGTCGAGCAGGCGATGGCCCACCCGACCTGGTCGATGGGCCCGCTGATCACCACGAACTCGGCCACCCTGATCAACAAGGGCCTGGAGCTGATCGAGGCCCACCTGCTGTTCGACGTGCCCTACGACCGCATCGACGTGGTGGTGCACCCGCAGTCCGTCATTCACTCGATGGTGACCTTCGTGGACGGCTCGACGCTGGCCCAGGCCAGCCCGCCGGACATGCGCCTGCCGATCTCGCTGGCCCTGGGCTGGCCGGCCCGGGTGCCCGGCGCCGCCAGCGCGTGCGACTGGACGAAGGCGGCCAGCTGGACGTTCGAGCCGCTGGACAACGCCACGTTCCCGGCGGTGGAGCTGGCCCGCGCGGCCGGCACGGGCGGCGGCTGCCTGCCGGCCGTCTACAACGCGGCCAACGAGGAGTCGGTGGCGGCCTTCCTGGCGGGCAACGCTGCCTTCACCTCCATCGTGGACACTGTTGAGCGGGTACTCACCGAAGCCGACCAGTGGCGCGGGGAACCCGCCGATGTGGCCGAGGTGCTGGCTGCCGAGGACTGGGCCCGCGCGCGAGCGCGCGAGCTGGTCGCACGGCCGGTCGGTTCGGGAAGGGACTAACAACGGTGGTCAACGTCCTGGGTGTGGTGCTGTTCGCGTTGGGCATCGGAATTTCCGTTGCCCTGCACGAGTTCGGCCACCTGCTGACGGCCAAGGCCTTCGGCATGAAGGTGACGAGGTACTTCATCGGCTTCGGCCCGAAGATCTGGTCGTTCCGCCGCGGTGAGACCGAGTACGGCCTCAAGGCCATCCCGGCCGGCGGGTTCTGCGAGATCGTGGGTATGACGGCGCTGGACGAGGTCCCGGCCGAGGACGCGCCCCGCGCGTTCTACCGGCAGAAGACCTGGAAGCGCGTCATCGTGCTGTCCGCGGGCTCGATCACCCACTTCATCCTCGGCCTGCTCATCATCTACGTGGCGGCGATCTCGCTGGGCCTGCCCAACCAGAAGAGCCTGCCGGTGGTGGGCGAGATCGCCCAGTGCGCGCAGGCCACACAGGACCCGGCGACCGGCAAGTACAGCGCCTGCACGGCGAGCGACCCGGCCCCGGCCAAGGCGGCCGGCCTCCAGCCCGGCGACCAGATCCTCTCGGTCGGCGGCAAGGCCACGCCGACCTACCTGGACATGGTGAACGTCACGCGGGTGGCCAAGGGCCCGACGCCGTTCGTGATCGACCGCAACGGCCAGCAGCTGACGCTGACCGTGGACGTCGCGACCGTGCAGCGCATCCTCGACCCGACCAAGCCCCTCAGCGCCAGCAACGCGACCGGCCCGGTCGGCGCGATCGGCATGTCGCCGTCGCAGACCATCAGCTACGGGGCGGTCGCCGCGTTCGGCGCCACGGGCGCGTTCACCGGACAGTTGTTCGAGGGCGTGTGGGACGGCCTCAAGGCGCTGCCGACGAAGATCCCGGCGCTGATCACGGCCATCGGCGGCGGCGAGCGCGACCCGAACACACCGGTCAGCGTGGTCGGCGCCAGCCTGATCGGCGGCCAGGCGGCCGATCTCGGCCTGTGGTGGTTCTTCGTGATCCTGCTGGCCAACCTGAACTTCTTCGTCGGCGTGTTCAATCTGCTGCCGCTGCTGCCGCTGGACGGCGGGCACATCGCGGTCAACCTGTACGAGCGGGTGCGGGACGCGGTGCGCAAGTGGCGGGGCAAGCCGGCCGGCCTGCCGGTCGACTACGTGAAGTTGCTGCCGCTGACCTATCTCCTGGTGCTGTTGGGTGGCGCGTACACCCTGTTGGCCATCACCGCCGACATCGTGAACCCGGTCAAGCTGGGGTGACCTCGCTGGGTCGACCGAGGGTTGACGCTGTGTAATGGTCCGTAGCGTCACGTAGCCGTGGTGCGCGTCCTGGACCGTTCAGACGGTAAGTTGGTGGCGTAGAAGGCCCCCACGATCTGAATGGATCAGCATGGTTGTCAGCCTTGGTATGCCTGCGACGCCTCCTCCCGTGTTGAGCGAGCGGCGGCGGACCCGGCAGCTGCACGTCGGCTCGGTCGGCGTCGGCAGTGACTACCCGGTTTCCATCCAGTCCATGACCACCACCCTGACCTCCGACGTGAACTCCACGTTGCAGCAGATCGCGGAGCTGACCGCGGCCGGCTGCGACATCGTGCGCGTGGCCTGCCCGTCGCAGGACGACGCGGACGCGCTGCCGGCGATCGCCAGGAAGTCCTCGATCCCGGTGATCGCCGACATCCACTTCCAGCCCAAGTACGTGTTCGCCGCGATCGAGGCCGGCTGCGCGGCGGTGCGGGTGAACCCGGGCAACATCAAGAAGTTCGACGACAAGGTCCGCGAGATCGCCCAGGCGGCGAAGGACCACGGCACGCCGATCCGGATCGGCGTCAACGCCGGCTCGCTGGACCCGCGGCTGCTGCAGAAGCACGGCAAGGCCACGCCGGAGGCGCTGGTCGAGTCGGCGCTGTGGGAGGCCAGCCTGTTCGCCGAGCACGACTTCTACGACGTGAAGATCTCGGTCAAGCACAACGACCCGGTGGTCATGGTCCGGGCCTACGAGCTGCTGGCCGAGTCCTGCGACTACCCGCTGCACCTGGGCGTGACCGAGGCCGGCCCGGCGTTCCAGGGCACGATCAAGTCCGCGGTGGCCTTCGGTGCGCTGCTGCGCCAGGGCATCGGCGACACGATCCGGGTCTCGCTGTCGGCCCCGCCGGTGGAGGAGATCAAGGTCGGCACGCAGATCCTGCAGTCGCTGAACCTGCGCCCGCGCAAGCTGGAGATCGTGTCCTGCCCGTCGTGTGGCCGCGCGCAGGTCGACGTGTACAAGCTGGCCGAGGAGGTCACCGCCGGCCTGGAGGGCATGGAGGTGCCGCTGCGGGTCGCGGTCATGGGCTGCGTGGTGAACGGTCCCGGCGAGGCCCGCGAGGCCGACCTGGGCGTGGCCTCGGGCAACGGCAAGGGCCAGATCTTCGTCAAGGGCCAGGTCGTCAAGACCGTGCCCGAGGCGCAGATCGTGGAGACGCTGATCGAAGAGGCTATGCGCATCGCCGAAGACATGGAGCCGGTCGACGGCGCCTCCCCGGTGGTCACGGCCTCCTGAGCGTGGGATCGCGGCACGAGCCGGGCGGCGACGCCCGGCTCGTGCCATCAGGTGCCTAAGATCCGCTAAGTGGGTGCTCATGCGCGCAGGTTGCCTGCGTTATCTGGCAGGCTGGGAAGCGTGTTGAGGCTTGCCGGGGCACGGGTGCTCGACGACCGGGATGTGTCGTCGGTGCGGGCCGTGCTCGACGAGGACCCGGTCGCGTCCTGCATGGTCGCCGCGCGCGTGGAAGTCGCCGGCGCCGACCCGTGGCGGCTGGGCGGCGAGCTGTGGGGTCTGGAGGGCCGCCCGGCCCGGAGCGGCCGGCTGAACGGCCTGTGCTTCTCCGGCCCGAACCTGATCCCGCTGTCCGGCAACCGGGCCGCGCTGCGGCACTTCGCCGACCGCGCGCTGCGTCGACACCGTATGTGCTCCTCCCTGGTCGGTCCGGCCGACCTGGTGATGGGGCTGTGGCAGGAGCTGGAGCCGGTGTGGGGCCCGGCCCGCGAGGTGCGGCCGCACCAGCCGCTGCTGGCCATGGGCGGCTCGCCGACGATCCGTCCGGACGCGCTGGTCCGCCCGGTGCGGCCGGACGAGCTGGACATCTACCTGCCGGCCGCGGTGGCCATGTTCACCGAGGAGGTGGGCGTCGACCCGCGGCTGGACGACGGGGGCGCCGGCTACCGGGCCCGGGTGGCGGAGCTGATCGCCGGTGGCCGCGCGTTCGCCCGGTTCGAGGCGGGCGAGGTCGTCTTCAAGGCCGAGATCGGGGCGCTGTCGGAGAAGGTCGGGCAGATCCAGGGCGTGTGGGTGCGGCCGGACCGCCGTGGCCAGGGCCTGGGCGCGAGCGGCACGGCGGCGGTGGCCGACCGGCTGGTGCGGGGGATGGGCCGCACGGCCAGCCTCTACGTCAACGGGTTCAACGCGCCCGCGCGTGCGGCCTATCGCCGGATCGGCTTCTCGGAGGTCGGCCGGTACGCCACCGTGTTGTTCTGACCGCACGTACGGCCATATCACGCGAATTTGTCGGGCCCGGTTGGCATACTGCGGCCGTGCCGAGAAAGCTGTCGCTGGTCATCGCGTTCACGCTCGTTCTGCCGCTGGGGGCGTGCGGCCTGTTCGAGTCGAAGCCGAGCCAGGACGACATCGCCAGGACCTTCCTCGCCGACTTCGCGGGCGGCGACACCGCCGGGGCGGCCCAGCTCACCGACGACGCGAACGCGTCCAAGGCGCTCATGGACAAGGTCAGGGCGGCGCTCAAACCGACCGCGTTGAAGCTGGACGCGACGGCCTCGCAGCCGCCCAGCGGCGACACCGCCACCGTGCCGTTCAACGCCAACTGGAACCTGGACAAGGGCCGCACCTGGACGTACCAGGGCTCGCTGGCCATGACCAAGGCCAGCGGCGACTGGCGGGTGCACTGGCAGCCCGAGGACGTGCACCCCAAGCTGTCGGCGCAGCAGTCGCTCGCGCTGACGGTGGTGCAGCCGGATCCGGCCCCGGTGCTGGACCGCGACGGAGCCCCGCTGCTCGCGCCGACCCCGGTGATCGGCATCGCGGTCGACCGCAAGCAGACCCCGGACCTCAACGCCGTGGCCACGGCGCTGGCGGCGGCGCTGAACAAGTTCGACAACTCGATCACCGCCCAGTCGATCATCGACGGCGCCACCAAGACGCCGGACGGCCAGGCGTACTCGGTGGTGAACCTGCGTGACTCGGACTACCAGTCGGTCAAGGCACAGATCCACGAGCTGCCGGGTGTCACGTTCGCCACGCAGTCGCAGCTGTTGGCGCAGAACAAGTCCCTCGGCCCGCAGTTCCTGTCCACGCTGCGCACCGCGGTGAACGCCCAGGTGGCCGGCGCGGCCGGCTGGCACGTGGTGACCAAGGACGCGGCCGGCACCACCGTGGCCGACCTGGCCGGCAAGGACCCGCAGCCGGCGACCTCGCTGACCACGACCATCGGCACCGGCATCCAGGCCGCCGCGCAGAACGCGATCGCCGGCGTGCAGCAGCCCGCGGCGATCGTGGCGATGCAGCCCTCGACGGGCGAGATCCTGGCCGTGGCGCAGAACGCGCCGGCCGACGCGCAGGGCCTGATCGCGCTGACCGGGCAGTTCCCGCCGGGCTCCACGTTCAAGATCGTCACGGGCGTCTCGGCGCTGGAGGCCGGCAAGGTGACCCTGGACGGGCCGCTGCCGTGCCCGGGCAAGACCACCATCGACGGCCGGGTCATCCCCAACGAGAACGAGTTCGACCTGGGCACGGTGCCGCTGCGCACCGCGTTCGCGCAGTCCTGCAACACCACGTTCTCGCAGATCGCGGCCGGCTCGCTGACCAGCCAGCAGCTGGCCGACACGGCCAAGCAGATGGGCATCGGGGCGGACTTCACCGTGCCGGGCGTGGTCACCGTGACCGGGTCCGTGCCGGTGCCGACCTCCACCGTGGAGCGGGCCGAGGACGGCTTCGGCCAGGGCAAGGACCAGGTCAGCCCGTTCGGCATGGCGCTGGTGGCCTCGACCGTGGTCAAGGGCTCGATCCCGACGCCGACGCTGATCCGCGGCACCGAGACCAAGGTCAACACCCCGGCCCAGCAGCCGGTGCCCGGCCCGGTGCTGGACTCGATGCGGCAGATGATGCGCGCGGTGGTGACGGACGGCACCGCCAAGGCCATTAGGGACATCCCCGACGTGGCCGGCAAGACCGGCACCGCGGAGTTCGGCGACGGCAAGAACTCGCACGGCTGGTTCGTCGGTTACCGCGGGGACCTCGCGTTCGCGGTGCTGCTGGTCGGCGCGGGCACCTCGTCGCCGGCCGTGGTGGTGGGCGGCAACTTCCTCCGCGCCGTCAAGTGACTCAGTAGATGCGGGCGGACGTGTAGAGCAGGCCGAGAGGTGTCGGCGAGCGCGCCGGTGGCGGTGTAGCAGGCCAGGTAGAAGGCGGAGTCGTTCTGCTTGGTCTCGTTCATCGTGACGAGCGTGCAGTAGTGCCGACGCCCTCGGCGGTGACGTGCATTGTGGTTGGCGCGTAACCGTTACCGAGGCGTGCGGTGTACTTTCCGTTGCGGTGCGGGTGAAGGACGCCGAACCCCACAGGCCGCCGCCAGCCGGGCGCCGCGTCCCACACACTCCGGGTCGCCCGGGTCGAGCGTGCGGGGCAGGTCGGTGCCGGTGAACGTGTTCCGCAGGCCGTCCACGGCCGGCACCCCTCCCGGTCGAGTGATGCACCGCACACCGGGTCGGGCCCGTCACATCCCGTCAACGCCGGTCCGGCGACCGGTCGAACGGCGGAGTCGTAGGGTGATGGGCATGCCCGTGCGTGCCGCTCTCAAGCCCGGTGAGTTGTCTCCCCGGCGTCCCGTCCCCACCCACATTCCGCGTCCCGAATACGTGGACAAGCCGGCGCCGACGCGCAACACCGACCCGTGGGTGCAGCCGCCGGAGATCATCGAGGCCATGCGGGTGGCCGGCCGCATCGCCGCGCAGGCGCTGCAGGAGGGTGGCAGGGCGGTCGCGCCGGGCGTCACCACCGACCACGTCGACGCCGTCGTGCACGAGTTCCTGTGCGACCACGACGCGTACCCGTCGACGCTGGGCTACCGGAACTTCCCCAAATCGTGCTGCACCTCGCTCAACGAGGTCATCTGCCACGGCATCCCCGACTCGACTGTGATCGAGGACGGTGACATCGTCAACATCGACGTCACCGCGTTCATCGGCGGCGTGCACGGCGACTGCAACGCCACGTTCCTGGCCGGCGAGGTCAGCGAGGAGGCCCGGCTGCTGGTCGAGCGCACCCACGAGGCCACCATGCGGGCCATCAAGGCCGTGCGGCCCGGGCGGCAGCTCAACGTCGTGGGCCGGGTCATCGAGGCGTACGCCAACCGCTTCGGCTACGGCGTCGTGCGCGACTTCACCGGCCACGGCATCGCCCGCTCCTTCCACAGCGGCCTGGTCGTGCTGCACTACGACGAGCCCAGTGTCACCACCGTGCTGGAGCCGGGCATGACCTTCACCATCGAGCCGATGATCAACCTCGGCACCATCGAGTACGACATCTGGCCCGACAACTGGACGGTCACCACCAAGGACCGCAAGTGGACCGCCCAGTTCGAGCACACCATCGTGGTGACCGACACCGGCGCCGAGATCCTCACCCTGCCTTAAGAGCCCTCTTGCCGCACGTGAGTGGCTCATGTGGCGTTTCCGGGCCACATGGGCCACTCACGTGCGTCTCAGGGGCCTCCTCTTGACGCGATCCAAGACGACCGGTCATTATAAGACGACCGGTCATTTTGATGACACGAGAGAGGGCGAGGGGCCATGAGTGAGATCAACACCAGGTTCCGGACGATCGACGGGCTGTCCATCCGCTACGCCGAGAGCACGCAGCCGAGGGACGTCGAGGCGCTGCTGTTCGCGCCGTGGCCGGAGAGCCTGTACGCGTACGACGTGACCTGGTCCAAGCTGGCCGAACACGCCCACCTGACGGCGGTGGACCTGCCGGGCTTCGGGCACTCGGAGATGCGCAAGGACCTGCTGTCGCCGCAGGCCATGGGCGAGTTCGTCGTGCGGGTGGCCGACGAGTTCGGGCTGGCCAAACCGCACGTCGTCGGGCCGGACATCGGCACCAGCGCGGTGCTGTTCGCGGTGGCCGGCCACCCGGAGCGGTTCCGCAGCGCGACCGTCGGCAGCGGCGGGGCGGCGGTGCCGATCCACCTCGGCGAGCCGCTGCGGGCCTGGGTCCACGCCCAGGACCTGGCGCCGTACCGGGCCATGGGCCCCAAGGACGTCGTGACCATCGCACTGGACGCCATCCAGGGCTACGAACTGCCGGACGAGGTCCGCGAGGACTACCTGGCGGCCTACGTCGGCGAGCGCTTCGCCGACCAGATCCCTTACGTGCAGGCGTATCGGAGCCAGCTGCCGGTGCTGGGGGAGAAGCTGGGCGGCATCACCACGCCCGTGCAGATCCTCAACGGCCGCTTCGACCCGGTGGTGCCGCTGGCCAACGCCGAGTACCTCCAGGAGCGGATTCCCGGCAGCCGCCTGGACATCGTCGACAAGGGGCACTTCATCTGGGAGGAAGGCGCGGACGACTACGCGCGCCTGCTCACCGAGTGGTGGGAGAAGAACTGATGTCGCACAAGGAAGAAGTCGTCGACCGGGTGCTGATCGACACCACTCATGGGTCTGGAGGACGCCGGTGTCACCTTCGGGCAGGCGTTGGCGGAGCGGACCGCCGTGGTAGCCGCGCACAACGTCCTGGAGACGCCCGACTACGCCAAGAGCGTGGAACGGGGCGCGCTGGCGGAAACTAGGCCAGCGCCGCGAGCAGCTCCGTCAGCGCGGCGGCGACGGGAACGGGGTCGGTGGCCGGTGCGAGGTGGTTGGACGCCAGCTCACGCACCGGCCACCCCAGTTCCCGCGCTGCCGCCGCATCACCGGCGTAGGCCTCGGTCAGCAGCAGGTAGCCGCTGGGACCCTCCCACTCGGCGGAAGGCCGCTGCTCCTTGAGGAACTCGACGGCGACCTCGGGCTCCTCGTCGGCCATCTCGGCCCGGAGGGCCTCGTCGGAAACCAGCTCCACCAAGGGATTGGGGCTGAACCAGTCCGACCACCGCGGCAGCTGACCCTCGCGGGCGGAGGCCCGCAGCACGGCGAAGCGGTCGGGTTCGAGCTCACGGAAGCTGCGGCCGGGGGTCGGCAGCCCGGCGTCCACGTACACCAGGGCGGCGACCAGTTCGTCGAGCTCGGCGGCGAAAGCGGGTAGCAGCGGGCCGGCCCCGCTGTGCCCGACCAAGACGGCCGGCGGCGTGAGCTCCACCTCGTCCATGGCGTCGGCGAAAGCACCGATCAGCCGCTGGTGCACGGGGGCGGCGCTGACCGTCACGCGCAGGTCGACGAGACACGAGTCGATGCCACCGGCGGCTAGTGCGTCGGCCAACGGGCGCAGGCTCGCCGGACCGAGATAGGGGCTGTGCACGAGAACAACGGTGGGCATGACGAGGATGATGGCAGTCCGAGGAACCGGGGAGGGGCGCAGTGGGCGCATTGCTGGTCGCCGGCACGACATCCGATGCCGGCAAGAGCGTCTTGGCGGCCGGCATCTGCCGCTGGCTGGCCCGCCGCGGCGTGCGCGTGGCGCCGTTCAAGGCGCAGAACATGTCCAACAACTCGGCCGTGACGATCGAGGGCGGCGAGATCGGCCGGGCCCAGGCGCTGCAGGCGGCCGCGTGCGGGCTGGAGCCGAGCGTGCGTTTCAACCCGGTGCTGTTGAAGCCCGGCAGCGACCGCAGCTCGCAGGTCGTGGTGCTCGGCAAGGCGGTCGGCGAGGTCAGCGCGATGTCCTATCGGGACCGCAAGCTTGAGCTGTCCGTGATCGCCCAATCGGCCCTTGCGGACCTCCGTTCGGAATTCGAGGTGGTTATCTGTGAAGGCGCAGGTTCACCCACTGAGGTCAATCTGCGGGCCACCGACATCGCCAACATGGGCCTCGCACGGGCCGCGAACCTGCCCGTGCTGGTGGTCGGGGACATCGACCGGGGCGGCGTGTTCGCCCATCTTTTCGGCACGCTGGCGCTGCTGGAGCCGGAAGACCAGGCGCTGATGGCCGGATTTGTGATCAACAAGTTCCGCGGCGACCCGGCGCTGCTCGAACCGGGACTGCGCCAACTGCGGCGGGTCACCGGCCGTCCGGTGTACGGCGTGTTGCCGTGGCGGGAAGATCTGTGGCTCGACGCCGAGGACTCGCTGTCCTCTGTGGCCGATGGCGTGATCGGCCGTCCGGCCCCGCCGGTGGGCGAGCAGTGGCTGCGGGTGGCGGTTGTGCGGCTGCCTCGCATCTCCAACGCCACCGATGTGGAGGCACTGGCCGGCGAACCCGGTGTGGCCGTTCGTTTTGTCACTGAACCATCTCGGCTGAGCGACGCGGATCTGGTCGTGCTGCCGGGTTCCAAGGCGACGGTGTCCGATTTGGACTGGTTGCGGCGCAGCGGAATGGCCGATGCTGTTCGATTGCATTCCCGCCGCGGGCTGCCGGTGCTGGGCCTGTGCGGCGGCTTCCAGATGCTGGCCCGGACCATTTCCGACGACGTCGAGTCCCGTGCGGGCGAGGTGGCCGGCCTGGGCCTGCTGGACACGGCGATCGGCTTCGCCGCCGACAAGACGCTGACCCGCCCGGCCGGCAAGGCGTTCGGCCACGCGGTCACCGGATATGAGATTCACCACGGCCAGGTGCTGAGCCGGGGGCCGAGGCTGGGCGGCCTGATCGAACTGCCCGACGGTGACGTCGAGGGCGTCGTCGACGGCCCGGTCATGGGCACGCACTGGCACGGCCTGCTGGAGAACGACGGCTTCCGCCGGGAGTTCCTGCGCTGGGCCGCGACAACGGCCGGCAGGGACGGCTTCACGGCGGCGGAAGGCACCTCGTTCGCGGCGGCCCGGGCGGCCCAGCTGGACCTGCTGGGGGACCTGGTCGAGCAGCACCTGGACACGGACGCGCTACTGGCCCTGATCGAGCGCGGAGCCCCCGGTGGGCTGCCAGTGCTGCCGCCGGGGGCTCCGCCGCTCGACTGAAACTTTCTTCTGAGCCTCAGTGCGACGTCGAGGTCGCCGTGGGGCTGATGTTCCCGGCGCCGCCGCTGCCCGCGCCGATGACGGCCCGCCCGATGGCCGCTCCGTTGGCGCCGGCGCCGGCCGCGTAGGCGGAGATGATCGCCTGGTCACGGCCCGAGTTGGCGCCGCCCTGGAGCTTCTGCAGGGCCGTCGCGGCGTCCTCGCGCTGCTTGAGCAGCTCGATGATCTGCTTGTCCAGGCCGTCGATGACCTTCTGCTGCTCGGCGATCGACGCGGTCGCGTCGGCCTTCGGCACCGGCGGGGCCTGGCCGGCGGGCAGCGAGGACGCCGCCTCCTTGCTCGGGGAGCACGCCGCCGCGGCAAGCAGGGCCACCCCACCCAGACCGGTCAGCGCGGCCCGGCGGGGCAGGCTGGAACTGCGGACGTCCATCGAGAACCTCACATGAGCCAGGTCTTCGGCACGATCATTGCCCTAACGAGCCCGATCGTAGGACCTCGCCCGTCAGGACCTTTCGGCGGTGTGCCGCTCCAGCAGCTCGTCCAGGAAGCTGCCGGCCTCGCGGGCCGCCCGGTCCGGGTCGCCGTCCCGCACGGCGTCCAGGATCCCGTCGTGCGAGATCTGCCCGGACTCCCGCGGCGAGATATTGACCGTGGCCGCCACGCTGGCCCGCACGACCTCGGTCAGGCCGCGGTGCAGCTCGGTCAGCAGGGCATTGTGAGAGCTCTGCACGATCAGCAGGTGGAAGGCGGTGTCGCGCTCGATCATCGCCTCCCAGGCCTGGTCGGCGGCGGCCTGGTTGCGCTCGGCCAGCACCGCTTCCAGCTGGGTGATGTCCTCGGGTGTTCGGTGCTTGGCGGCCAGCCGCGCGCCCTCCACCTCCAGGGTGCGGCGCACCTCCAGCACCTCGCGCAGCTCGTCGCCGACGAGACGGCGGACCGCGCCCGACAGCTCGCTGGTGGCGCGGACGAACGTGCCGTCGCCCTGGCGGACCTCCAGCAGGCCGGCGTGAGCAAGCGCACGCACGGCCTCGCGGACGGTGTTGCGGCCGACGCCGAGCGCGCTGACGAGTTCGGGCTCCGCCGGTATGCGCTGGCCGACGGGCCATTCCCCGGACGAGATCGCCTTCCGCATCTGCTCGATCACCTGGTCGACCAGACCGGTGCGGCGAGTAGTGGCCAACGGCACGGGGGTCATCCTCTCGTCCGGACATCCTACGTTTGTCATAGTGTGGCGGTGGCGACCCAGCATCGTGTGCCGGATCGGACTCCGTCGACCGAACAGAGTGCCATCCGAGGCAACCAGACAGCGCATTTACTTGAGCCGGCAATGACACCGCACTCGCGACACGCCGTGCTGGCCGGAACCACCCTGCTGGCGGTTGCGGTCACGCTGGCGGCGGCCAACCTCCGCATATCCGTCACCAGTCTGTCCTCGGTGCTCGGCGACGTCCAGGGAAGCCTGACCGCGACCTCCGCTTGGGCGAGCGCGGTGACCGCCGCACCGTCGATCTGCTTCGGCCTGGCGGCCCTGGTGTCGCCGTGGCTGGCCCGCCGCATCGGCGGCGGCCCGGCCATCGCGGCCGCGCTGGCGGTGCTCGTCATCGGCCTCGGAGTGCGGGTGCTGGCCGGCTCCGGGCTGCTGCTCGTCGGCACCTTCATCGCCTGCGCCGGCATCGCCGTGTGCAACGTGCTCGTGCCGGTCGTGGTCAAGGAGTCGTTTCCGAACCGGATCGGGCTGATCACCGGCGTCTACAGCGCTTCCCTGGCCGGCGGCAGCGCCATCGCCGCCGCCGTGACGCCGCAGCTGGAGACCGCCGCCGGCGGATGGCGGCCCGCGCTGGCCGCGTGGGCCATCCCGGCCGGGCTGGCCCTGGCGGCGTGGCTGGTCGGCGCCCGCAGGGACACCACGGTGCTGGCCGGGGACCAGCCCAAGCACAGCGACCGGAACCTGTTGCGGGTGCCCATGGCCTGGGTGTTCACCCTGCTGTTCGCGGCCCAGTCGATCTTCGCGTACGTGGTCATGGGCTGGCTGCCGGAGATCCTGCGCGACGCCGGCATCGACCGTGACGCCGCCGGTGTGCTGCTGGGCATCACCATGGTCGTCGCGGTGCCGCTGAACCTGGTCATCCCGCACCTGGCGGCCAAGCTGCGGTCCCAGTCCTGGGTGATGGTCGGTCTGACCGTGGCGCCGGTGCTCGGCGTTCTCGGAGTGATGCTCGCGCCGACCGCGGCCCCGCTGCTGTGGGCCCTGCTGCTCGGCGCCGGCACGACGATCTTCCCCGTGGTGCTGCTGATGATGGGGCTGCGCACCAGGAACTCCGCCGAGACCACCCAGCTTTCCGGCATGTCCCAGGGCTTCGGCTACCTCATCGCCGCCGGCGGCCCCTTCGCCGCCGGCCTCGTGCACGCCTCCCTCGGCTCCTGGACCGTGCCCCTGATCCTGGTCCTCGGCATCCTCGCCGCCCAGGCCCTCCTCGGCGCCATCATCGGCCGCCCCCGCTACATCTGAGCACTGGTGGTGCCCGTTATGCAGGGAAGGACGCCTTACCCGCGTTGAACGAGGGTAAGGCGTCCTTGAGTTTTAACGTCGGGGTGGTTCAAGGGGTCCCTGGTTGATCATGAACGCAGCCCTTGAGTGATCATGTTTCTTGCGACAGAAACACACGA
>NZ_JBFBAM010000103.1:0-24610 GCF_040682195.1 Kutzneria sp. NPDC051319
CCTCTGAGGCCTTGATGCAGGGAAGGACGCCTTACCCTCGTTCAACGCGGGTAAGGCGTCCTTCCCTGCATCAGGACAGCGCCAGGTTCAGGGTGCGCTGGGCGATGGACTTGAGGGCGGGGTCGTCGGCGGCGCTGGGGCGTCCGATCCAGACGGTCTCCACGAGCCGCACGGTGCCGCCGGAGCGGTTGCTGGTGAAGGCGGCGCGATCGAACGACGTCGGGCCGCCCGGCCACGGGCGCTCCTTGAGCAGCTCGGTGATGCCACCGGTGCCGGGCTGCTCGGCCAGGGACTGGAACTGCGCCGCCGGCTCGGCCCCCACGAAGCGGATCTCGGCCACGGCCACGCCGGCCGGGTCGCCGGCGTTCTCGGCCCGGTAGTTCCACCGCCGCAGGTTCACGCACTGGTTGTGGCTCAGCCACACCTGCACGTCCCCGTACGCGTGCTCGGCGCAGTGGCCGCCGTCGTCGGCGGCGTCGACCTTCGTGTACCCGGCGGTGGCCTGTGGTGGAGCGGCGGGCGTGCTGCCGCCGGTGGTGAGGGCGGCGATGACGCTGCCGACGGCCAGGGCCCCGATCAACGCCGCTGCCCCGATGGGCAGCCAGCGGCGGCGCTTCTTCGCCGGCAGCTCGGCCGGGGCGGCCTTGGCGAGGGCGAAGCCCTCGGCGACCAGCTCGTCGGTGGCGAACCGCTCGTCCGGGCACAGATGAATGAGGAGACCGCCGGCCTGCTCGGCGGTCAGCGCCGGCGCGGCCGCGGCGACATCGCGCACGGCGGCCAGCAGCGTGGTCGGCATCGGGTGCAGGACGCGGATGCCCCGGTCGACATCCATCTGCGGCTGCGTCACCTGACCGACGTAAGGGCCGATGGCCAGAATCAGCCGAACGGGTAAGCCGGTCTCGCGCACGGCCTCGGCCACGGCCTCGGTCACGCCGACCGCCTCGGCCGCCGGGTTGAGCGTCGGATCGGGCCCGACCAGCGGCCAGCCGTCGATCTTCCACTGCCCGGTGACCGGCGCGTCCAGCCGCATCGCCGGATCGGGCAGGTCGACGCCGGCGATCACCACGACCGCGTTGGGCAGCACCAGCACCATGTCCACCGGCCGCGACCGGCCCGGCGGCAGGTAGCCGGCCAGGGCGACCCCGCCGAGCACGGCGTCGCCGCCGCCCCACGAGGCCAGCGCGGCCTTGACGTCGGCCGCCACCGCGGACTGCGCGTCGCCCAGTCGCACCAGGCGCACGGCGCCACCTCCCCAGCTGCTGGACATCCCGAGGGCACAACGGTAACCGGCCCCGATGGTGACGCCGACTCCCGGGCGTGACCGAGCTGCGAGGTCACCGTCGAGCACAGGGAGCCGCGTCGCGGGCTCGCCGAGGCTGGTCTGTGATCGACCTCACCCGTGTCGATGTCCCCTCGCTCGGGTGATCTCTGGGCCGCGATGTGCCCGTTGCGGTGGCGGCTGGGCCCGAACCCAGGGCAGAATGGCGCATCGGCTTGATCCGCTGGTGGTCACCGACACGTGTGAGGGCGTAGGGGAAGACGTCCCTCGGCAGGTGCGGAGGTCAGCAGTGAACAACCGTGGCAAGACCAGTGGCGTGGTGTACGTCCACTCGTCGCCGTCTGCGGTCTGTCCGCACGTCGAGTGGGCCATCTCGGGCACCCTCGGGGTCCGGGCGGATCTGCGGTGGTCGGCGCAGCCGGCCGCGCCCGGCCAGTTGCGCGCGGAATGCGCGTGGACCGGCGACCCGGGCACGGGCGCGCAGCTTTCCGGCGCGCTCAAGGCGTGGCCCATGATCCGGTTCGAGGTCACCGAGGACCCGAGCCCCGGTGTGGACGGCGAGCGCTTCTGCTTCGCCCCCGGCATCGGGCTCTGGCACGCCCGCGCCGCCGCCAACGGCGACGTCGTGGTGGCCGAGGACCAGTTGCGGGCGCTCGCGGCCAAGGCCAGGGCCGGCGAGTCCTTCGCGCACGGCGTCGACTCCCTGCTCGGCAAGCCCTGGGACGACGCGCTGGAACCGTTCCGCCGGGCCGGCGACGGCGCGCCGGTGACCTGGTTGCACCGGGTCGGGTGAGCCGTGGCACTCTCGATGGTGTGACCCCGCAGGCCTCACCCAACCGGTCGACGTTGACCTGGCTGATCCCGATCACGCTGCTCGTCGCCGTCTGCGCGCTGGTGGGCGGCCTGATCGCCCGCCAGGTCTACGCCTCGACCAAGCCGCCGGCCGCCACCCAGCTGCCGCCCGCCGTGACGAGCACGCCCGAGGCGACCAGCGATCCGGGCACCGGGGACCCGCACTCGGTCATCTTCACGCCGTTCGCGAGGAACGACCCGCAGTTCAAGCCGGTCCAGAGCGCGATACAGAACTACTTCAACGCGGTCAACGACCAGAACTACGGCCTGTGGAAGCAGACCATGACGCCCAACGTGACCTCGCAGCAGACCGAGTACAACTGGCGGGACGGCTTCAGGACCACCAAGGACTCGGACATGAAGGTCTACCGCATCGAGGCCACCGCCAATGGCGCGGACGTGTTCGGTTCCTTCACCAGCCGGCAGGACGTCACCAACGCGCCGCCCGATCTGAAGGCGCCGTGCATCAACTGGTGGATGGTGTGGCCGATGGTGAAATCGGGCAACGGCTTCCGGATCGACAGTCCGTCCATCGTGAAGAAGAAGTGCGACGCATGAGAAGGGGCCCTTCCCCCAGACACGGGAAGGGCCCCTCTCGGGTCTGACACTGCCGTTCTGGCTCAGGCCTTGGTGAAGGCCAGCGCCACATTGTGGCCGCCGAAGCCGAACGAGTCGTTGATGGCGGCGTTCAGCTCGATCTTGCGCGGCTGACCGGCGACGACCTCGTGCAGCAGCGCCGGGTCCGGGTTCTCCAGGTTCGCGGTCGGCGGGATCACGTTGTCCCGCACCGACAGCGCGGTCGCGATCGCCTCCACCGCGCCCGACGCGCCCAGCAGGTGCCCCAAGGAGCCCTTCGGCGCGGTCAGCAGCGGGTGGGCACCGATCGCCCGGTTGATGGCGATCGACTCGATCGTGTCGCCGACCGGGGTGGAGGTGGCGTGGCAGTTCACGTGCCCGATGTCGGAGGCGGACAGCTCGCCGTTGCGCATGGCGGCCTGGATGGCCCGCAGCTGGCCGTTGCCCTCCGGGTCGGGCGCGGTGATGTGGTGCGCGTCCGAGCTGGTGCCGATGCCGGCGAGCCGGGCGTACACCTTGGCGCCGCGCGCCTTCGCGAAGTCGGCCCGCTCCAGCACCATGATGCCCGCGCCCTCGCCGAGCACGAAGCCGTCGCGCTCGCCGTCGAACGGCCGCGAGGCCTTCTCCGGCTCGCTGTTGCGGGTGGACATGGTCCTGGCCTGCGCGAAGCCGGCCATGGTGATGCCGGTGATGCACGCCTCGGCGCCGCCCGCGATGACCACGTCGGCCTCGCCGCTGCGGATCATCCGGTACGCCCAGGCGATCGCCTCCGCGCCGGAGGCACAGGCCGACACCGGGGCGTGCACCCCGGCCCGGGCCTTGGCCCACAGCCCGACGTGCGCGGCCGGGCCGTTGGGCATCAGCATCGGCACGGTCAGCGGCGACACCTTGCGCAGGCCCGCCGTCTCCAGCAGGTCGTCCTGCGAGAGCAGGGTGAGCGCGCCGCCGATGCCGGTGCCGATGATCACCGCGAGCCGCTCCGGCTCCACGGCGTTCTCGTCGAGACCGGCGTCGGCGTAAGCCTGCCGGGACGCCACCATGGCGACCTGCTCACTGCGGTCGAGCCGACGGGCCTCGACCCTGGGCAGGATCTCGGTGGGGTCGACCTTGAGCTGCGCGGCGATCTGCACCGGCAGTTCGTACTTGTGCACCCAGTCCGCGTCCAGGGTCGACACCCCGCTGCGGCCGGCGAGCAGGCCGTCCCAGGTGGACGCGACGTCCCCGCCCAGAGGGGTCGTCGCGCCGACACCGGTGACGACGACGTCGACAGAGCTCACTGCGCCTCCGCTCTACAACAGTTCGTTCGTGAACAGCTCAGACCTTGCTGGCGATGTAGTTCACCGCGTCGCCGACGGTCTTGAGGTTGGCCAGCTCGTCGTCCGGGATCTTCACGCCGAACTTGTCCTCGGCCTGCACCGCGATCTCCACCATGGACAGCGAGTCGATGTCCAGGTCGTCGACGAAGGACTTCTCGATCGTCACGTCGTCGACGGCGACACCGGCGACCTCCTCGACGATCTCGGCCAGCCCGGTGCGGATCTCCTCGTTGTCCACCTTGGTGGTTCCTTTCCTCGTGATTCCCGACGACGCGGGTCGCCCGCCGGAAGTTCTTGCGCCCGCGGTCACGGGCAGACGGCCACCTGGCCGGAGTAGGACAGGCCGGCGCCGAAGCCGACCAGGAGCATCACGTCGCCGCTGGCGATCCGGCCGGCCGCCCGCATGTGGTCGATGGCCATCGGGATCGAGGCGGACGAGGTGTTGCCGGAGTGGACGATGTCGTCGGCGACGACGAGGTCCTCCCGGGCGCCACGGGCCCGCAGCTTCTTGGCGATGTGCTCCACGATGCGCAGGTTGGCCTGGTGCGGCACCAGCACGTCGATGTCGGACAGCTTCACCCCGGCCGCCTCGACCGCGCGCTCGGCGATCGGCGCGATCTGCGTGGTGGCCCAGCGGAAGACCGACTGGCCCTCCTGGAAGATGTGGCCGTTCTCGGTCAGCCCGATCATGTCGACCAGGTCGCCCGAGCTGCCCAGCACGGCCGGCGCGATCAGCGGCTCGTCGGACGCGCCGACCACGCAGGCGCCCGCGCCGTCGGCGAAGATGATGCAGTTGCCGCGATCGGACCAGTCCACCCAGTCGGTGAACCGCTCCGCGCCGATCACCAGCACCTTGTTGGCGCTGCCGCCGCGGATCATGTCGCTGGCCACGGTCAGCGAGTACGGGAAGCCGGCGCACGCGGCGTTCAGGTCGAACGCGGCCGGCGAGCTGACGCCGATCCGGTCCGCGGTCTGCGCGGCGGCGTTGGGGATGTTGCCCGGCATGGTGCAGGTGGCCACCATGACCGTGTCGATCTCCTCGGGCGACATGCCCGAGTCGGCCAGCGCCTTGGCGCCCGCCTCGACGGCCATGTCCACCAGCGACTGGTCGGGATCGGCCAACCGGCGCTCGATAATGCCGACGCGCTGGCGGATCCACTCGTCGTTGGTGTCGACGCCCATCGCCGCGATGTCGTCGTTGGTGACGACCCGGTTGCCCTGCGCGCTGCCGAAGCCCAGCAACCGCGTGCCGGCCGGGCCGGCACGGCCGATCAACCTGGGACGCTCACTCACTGCTGCACCGCCTCCACTGCCTTGTCCAGGTCCGCCGGGGTCTTGATGGCAATCGGGTTGGTCACGACGCCCTTGAGCTGCCGCTTGACCAGTCCGGTGAGCGCGCCGCCCGGGGCCAGTTCGATGGTGGTCGTCACGCCGGAGCGGGCCAGCGTGTCCATGCACAGGTCCCAGCGCACCGGCAGGGTCACCTGGGCGACCAGGCGGCCGAGCATCTCGGCGCCGCTGGTCACGACGGAACCGTCCGCATTGGACAGCAGCGGGTGGGTCGGGTCGGCTGTGGTGACACCGGCGGCCCGCTCCCGCAGCGTGTCCCGCGCCGGGTCCATGTAGTGCGTGTGGAAGGCGCCCGCCACCTTCAGCATCACGACCTTGGTGCCGGCCGGACGCTCGTCGGCCAGCTTCTGCAGCGCGGTCAGCGACCCCGCCGCCACGGTCTGGCCCGCGCCGTTGCGGTTGGCCGGCACGAGGCCGTACTCGTCGAGACGGGCCAGCAGCTCATCGGCCTCGCCGCCCATCACCGCCGCCATACCGGTCGGCTCCAGCGCGCACGCGTCGGCCATCGCCCGGCCACGCACCGCGGCCAGCGCCACCGCGTCGTCCATGGAGAGCACGCCCGTGATCGCGGAGGCGGCCAGTTCGCCGATGGAGTGACCGGCGACCGGAGCCGCGTTCGGCACCGTGACGCGGCGCTGGAGTTCGCGGAAGGCCACCAGCGTCAGCGCGACGATCAGCGGCTGCGTGATCGCGGTGTCCTTGATCTCCTCGGCGTCCGCCGTCGAGCCGAGCCGGGCCAGGTCCAGGCCGGTGGTCTCGGACCAGCCGGCGATCAGCTCCGCCACGCCGTCCAGTTCGAGCCATGGAGCGAGCATGCCGGGAGCCTGGGACCCCTGTCCGGGGGCTAGGAGCGCGATCACCCGCTCACTGAACACGGTCGCGGCGGCGCGGTGTGATGTCGCCACCGACGAAGTCCGGTGGTCAGCGTTGTAGGAACCCTACAAAGGTTGCCGGAATATGACCACTGAGCGGCCGGCTGGGTTGTCGAAGGCGTCGCACAATACCCCTGAGGCGCTGCTCACTCCCGCCGGGTCCCGCTGCTCCGTTCGGCCGCTGACTCCCACTGTGTCAAGCCCTTGATGTTCGGAAGGGACCATTCCTCTACTCGGAGTTCAGGAATGGTCCCTTCACACCGTTGGTCACCACAGGCCGCGGGCCTTGGCGAGGCGGCCCACCGTCAGCGCCACCCGCAGCACCAGGGCGTCACGGGGATCGTTGGCGTTGCGGCCGGTCAGCTCGGTGACCCGCTTGAGCCGGTAGCGGACGGTGTTGGGGTGCACGAACAGGTTGCGGGCGCACGCCTCCAGCACACCACCCGTCTCCAGGAAGGCGTCGACCGTGGCCATCAGGCCGCCGGTGGCCTCCTCCAGCGGGCGGGCGATGCGGTCGATCAGCTGCCACTCCGCCTCCGGGTCGCCGGCCAGGGCCCGCTCCGGCAGCAGGTCCAGCGACCGCACCGGCCGTGGCGCGGTCGGCCAGCCGACGACGGCCCGCAGCCCGGACAGGGCGTCGGAGGCGCTGCGGTGGGCCTCGGCGATGCTGTCGACCGTCGGGCCGACCACCACCGGGCCGGGGCCGAACGCCTCGGCCATCTTGGTCAGCACCTCGTGGCCGCGGGCCTCGTCCTCGGAGCCGCCGAGCACCACCACCAGCCGTGAACCCTGGACGCTGAGCAGCACCGGGCGGTGCACCCGGGCGGCGCGGCTGCGCACGTCGAACACCACCCGGGTCGGCTCGGTCGACATCGGGTTGCCGACCAGCACCGTCGCCTCGGCCGACTGCTCCCAGCCGAGCGCCGAGGCGCGGGACAGCAGCGACTCCTCGGCGTCGCCACGGACGATGCCGTCCACGATCAACGCCTCCAGCCGGGCATCCCAGGCGCCGCGAGCCTCGGCCGCGGCGGCGTAGGAGGTGGCGGCGGCGAAGGCGATCTCCCGGCCGTAGCGCAGGACCGCCTCGGTGAGCTGGGCTCGTTCCTTCTCGTCGGCGGCGATCTCCGGCAGCATGCGCTCGAAGACCTCCAACGCCACCCGGACGAGTTCCACGGTCTGACGCAGGCTCACCCACCGTGACATGTCCTTGGGGGCGGAGCGGAAGGCCTCGGCCGTCAGACGGATCGCCTGCTTGTTGTCACGCAGCCAGGACACGAAGCCGGCGACCCCGGTCTGGGTGACCATCAGCACGCTGGCCCGCTGGTCGGCCGGCAGCCGCCGGAACCACGGCAGCCGCTCCTCCATCTCGCCGATCGTGCCGGTGGCCAGCCGGCCCGAGGCGTGTTCCAGTCGGCGCAGCGTCTCCGCGGACAGCGAGTCCCACGCCAGTTCACTCATGGTTCCCAGCTTCGCACGCCACCCACCCGTCCGAAGGAACAACCGGCTCGTGCCGGGAAATCGCCCCTATGTTCGGCGGTGTCGAAGCCTTGGAGGAGGTCGTCTTGCGAAGACTGCTGCCCGTCGCGCTCAGCCTGCTCGCCGTCGCACTGCTGGTCACGCCGGCACGCGCGGAGCGGGTCGTGTGGGCTCCCTGCCCCGGCGCGCTCGCCGCACTCGAATGCACCACGCTTTCCGTTCCCCTGGACTACGCCCATCCCGACCAGGGCACCATCGCCGTGGTCGTCAGCCGTCGCGCGGCGTCCGATCCCGCGCACCACAAGGGAGTGCTGCTCATCAATCCCGGTGGTCCCGGCGGCAGCGGGCTTGCCATGCCGCGCTACATCGCCGACCACACCCCGCTCGGCCAGTACTACGATCTCGTCGGCTTCGACCCTCGCGGCGTCGGCGCGTCGACCGCCCTGCGCTGTCTGAAGCCGGTCGGCCTGGCGTCGCTGGATTCCCGGCCGGCGGACGACCAGTTCGCCTTGTGGGCCGCCGATGCCCGTTCGTCCGAGGACGCCTGCGCCCAGGCCGGCGGCGGCATCCGGCCGTTCGTCAACACCCGGGACACCGCCCGCGACATGGACCGGATCCGGGCGGCCCTGGGCGTGCCGAAGATCAACTATCTGGGCTACTCCTACGGCACCTATCTCGGGGCCGTCTATGGGAGTTTGTTCCCCGATCGGCTGAACCTGTCGGTCCTGGACTCGTCGGTGCACCCCGAGTGGATCTGGCGTCAGCAGTTCCTGGAGCAGGCCTCGGCCTACCGGTCCGATGTGGACGCCTGGGCCTCGTGGGTCGGCGACCGCAACGGCGCGTTCGGTCTCGGCGTCGGCCGCGCCGCCGTGTTGGCCTCCGTCGAGCAGATCGCCGTCGCCGTGGCCAAGTCCCCGGTCGGCAAGTTCAACCGCAGCGTTCTCGACGGCACCGTCGGCGAGGGCGCCCGGTACCGTCCTTTGTGGTCGGATCTGGCCCAGCTGTTGGCCGCGGTGCGTTCAGGTTCCGGTCCCGCCTTGGGTGACGCCGTCGGCGCCGGCTTGGCCTTGGCCCAGCGGGGCCTCGACTCCATGCAGGCCGGTGTCTTCGACACCGTCACCTGTGAGGCCGACTGGCCCACCGACCTTTCTACCTACTACCAGGACATGCGCTCGTACCGGGATAACTTCCCTTACGGCTACGGCGTTCTCCGCGCCGCGCCCACCACCTGCACCTATCGGTCCTACTCTCCGGTCGAGGCCCCGGTCTCTTTGTCCCGCAACGGCTATCCCGTCGGCGTGGTGGTGCAGGCCGAGGGTGACACCCAGACCGCTTACGCCGGCGGCCCCGCCATGGCCTCTCGGCTCCGTGACAACCTCATCACCGTTTCCGATGAGGGCGCCCACGGCGAATACGGCACCAACCCCTGTGCCACCGAAAAGATCAACCGCTACTTCGTCGCCGGAGTCCTCCCCGACAGCTCCTCGGTCTGCCCCGGCTCTCCCCGCCCCGACACCCCCACCCGCGCTGCCACCCTGGGCCAGTCCGTCCAGAACTACCTGGCAGCCTTGGCCCCTTTCTAACCGCGAGTCCCGCGCTCAGGCAGCCATCAACTCAACACATGCCTGCCCGAGCGCGGGACTCGCGGGGGTGAGGTCGTGCCGGCGGGTGAAACCTGCTCGGAAGTGCCGGAGGCCGCCCGCGCGGTTGCGCGCTGGGCGGCCTCCCTCTCCCCGGTCCCCACCGGTATGTCCACTGTGGATCATCTCCGCCCGTACCGCCACGCGGTTCCCTCTTTCGTGCCAACCGTGTCGAGTTGCTCCACACAGGACGGTGCGAAACGATCCGGTGATGGGCGATCAACTCAGTCAGGGACTGGGCGACGCGTGGGCGCTGATCACCACGTTCGTGCCGAAGCTGGTGGGCTTTCTGCTCGTGCTGCTGGTCGGCTGGCTGGTGGCCAAGGCACTGAGCAAAGCGGTCGAGGTTCTGCTGGCCAAGACCGGCTTCGCCAGACTGGTGGAGCGGTCGGGGCTGGGCGGGCCGAAGTCGCCGGTGGACGCGGGCAAGCTGATCGTCCAGCTGGTCTTCTACTTCGTCATGCTGATCGCGCTGAACTACGCGTTCGCGGTGTTCGGCAACGGCAACCCGATCAGCGACCTGCTCAACCAGGTCATCGCCTACCTGCCGCGAGTGGTGGTGGCGATCATCCTGGTGCTGATCGCGTCGGCGATCGCCCGGGTGGTGCGCACCCTGGTCACGGGTGCGCTGGCCGGCCGGCAGCACGGCCAGCTGCTGGGCACGGTGACGTACGCCTTCCTGCTGGCGCTGGGGATCATCGCGGCGCTGAACCAGCTGGGCATCGCGACGACGGTGACGGAGCCGATCCTGATCTTCGCGCTGGCCACGGTCGGCGGCATCCTGGTCGTGGGTGTCGGCGGCGGCCTGGTGCGGCCGATGCAGTCACGGTGGGAGCACTGGCTGACCCGGGCCCAGGCCGAGGCGGCCAACCGGCCGGCCAACCCGGCGACGCACGACGCGCCCTGGGAGCGCAACCAGCCGCCGGGCTCGGACACGCCGACGCCGGCCGAGGGGTTCCCCCGTCCTGACCAATCGCCGCCCGAGTGAGCTAAATCCCTCCGGAATACCCGGCCCCGGGGCTTATGTTCTCTGGTTAGGAGACGTGCGCTCCGGGGCCTGGTGTGCAGTGTTGAATTTTTCGGCAGAACCGGCGGTACAGCCCGCGAACCGCCCGCAAGGGTGGCCGATCCGGTGGAACTCCGGGGCCGACGGTGACAGTCCGGATGAGAGGCGCGCACACGTCCGCCACTGGCGTGCGCGCGTGACCAGCCCCCGGACCGGAGCCGGAAGGGGGCTGACCAGGTGAACTGGTTGTTGGAGCACGGGTTGACGCTGTTGGGCGAGCACATCTCGTTCGCGGAGCTGCTGGGCCAGATCGGCGCGGTGGCGGTGGTGTTCCTCGCTCAACGCCGAACGCTGTGGACCTGGCCGGTGCAGATCGCCGCCGCGATCCTGCTGTTCTCCGTGTACACCTCGGCCCACCTGGGCGGACTGGCCCTGCGCCAGGTCATCGTGCTGGCCATCTCGGTCTACGGCTGGTGGGCCTGGACCCGCCGCCGAGACGCCGAGTACGGCGTGGTCGTCCGCCGCTCCACCTGGCCCGAGCTGGGGGCGCTGGCCGCCGTCCTGGTCGTCGGCACGGTCGGCATGGCCCTGCTGCTGACCGCGACCGACGCGTCCTGGGCGCCGTGGCCGGACGCGGCGATCTTCATCGGCACGGCCGTGGCCTACGGCGCCCAGGGACTGCGCCTGGTCGAGTTCTGGCTGGTCTGGCTGCTGGTCGACGCCATCGGCGTGCCGCTGCAGATCGCGTCGGGCCTGTACTTCAGCGCCAGCGTCTACATCGTGTTCACCGCCCTGGTGATCAAGGGCTGGCGGGACTGGACCCGAAGCGCCCGCGCGGTCGCCCAGGCCTCACCCGCGCAGACACCAGTCGGCAACGTCGGCATGTGACGCAAACCACACGTTGTGCCCGGCGATGTACTCGACCAGCTGACGCAGCGCCACGAACCGCGACCGGTGCCCGATCACGTGCGGGTGCATCGTGAGCTGGAACAGACCCCCGTCGGCGTAGGCCGCGTCGAACTCGTCCCGCCAGACGGCCAGGATCTGGCGGGGCGGCACACTCGGCCGGGCCGGGTCGCGCGGGAAGAACGGGGCGTCGTCGCGGATCCACTCCACCGGGATCTCCACCAGCCCGGTCGGCTCGCCGTCGGCCACCACCTCGTAAGGGTCGTCGTCGGCCATCAGCGACGAGTCGTAGCGCAGCCCCAGCTCCCTGATCACGGCCAGGGTGTCCGCGCTGAAGTCCCACGACGGCGTCCGCAGCCCGACCGGCCGCGTTCCGCTCAGCCGTTCGAGCGTGTCGGCGGCGCGGAACGCCAGGTCACGCTCGACGCCGGGCGGCAGCGCGGTGTTGCGCTCGTGGATCCAGCCGTGCAGCGCCACCTCGTGCCCGTTGTCCACGTACGCCCCGATGTCGGCCGGATGCAGCAGGGCGGACACCGCCGGCACGAAGAACGTGGCCGGAATTCCGTGTGCGGCCAGCAAGTTTAGGATCTTCGGCACGGCGACGCGGCTGCCGTACTCGCCCTGTGAAAGCTGGCAGGGGCTGAACTCCCCGTCCCGCAGCGGAATCGTCTCGTGGTCGGAGTCGAAGGACAGCGCCACCGCCGCCCGCCGCCCGTCCGGCCAGTGGTCGGGGCGCAGGCTGCGGCCCGCGCGCACCCGGCCGACCTGTTGCCGCCAGGCCGTTTCCGGCCATTCCCAGGGTTGTCCGGTCACCATGAGCGACAGGTTAGACCCGTTCACACCTTCGACTGACCACCTGTGGACAACTCGCGAAGTTCGCCTAACGTCGAGGAGGAACCCGGCCGGACGGAGGTGAAACTGTGCTGTCACAGCAAGAACGGCTCACCTTCCTGGCCGGCGGTCTGGCCGCGCTGCGCGACACGGCCGCGCCGACGTGGACGCAATGGGGCCTGAGTGGGCCGAAAACCGGCCTCTACGCCGAACTTCTGGTGGCAGTGCGAGAGATGCTCGCGGGCGACCGGATCACCGACTTCTTCTTCATGCACAAGCCGCCCGGCCTGCGGGTCCGGTTCGCCGCCGCGCCCGGCCGCGAGTCGTGGGTGCGGGCCGAGACGAACCGGCTGGCCCGGCGCTGGCGCGAGGACGGCCTGGTCGACGGGATCGTGCCCGGCGTGTACGAACCCGAGGCGGCCCTGTTCGGCGGATCGGCGTCGATGCACCACGTGCACCGCCTGTTCACGGTGGATTCCGTGGCCTGGCTGGATCATCACGCGCGGCCGGTGTTGCCGGCGTGGCTGGTGTCCATGCGGCTGCTGCGATCCGTGTTCGGCGGGCTCGGCCTGTGCTGCCAGGCGTGGCCGCGCGTGCGGGACGACTGCGGCCGGCGGGTGTCGCTCAAGGACCAATCGGTCGAGGTCGCCTGCGCGGAGCTGCGGGCCGTGTGGGAGACGACGCGAGCGCCGGTCGAGCCGGCCGCGCGGAGCTGGCGGGTGGCGCTGGAGCGGGTTGGCGTCGACGCCGCCGAAGTCGCGCCCTACTACGTGATCTTCCACTGGAACCGGGGTCGGCTGAGCGCCGCGAGGCAGGCCCTGATCACCGAAGCGCTGGCCGGCGCATGAGTGTGCTGTTGCGGGTGGCCGGGCTGCCGATGCGTCTGTGGACCACCGCCGGCAACCCGGAACTGGTCGCTGACCTGCGAGAACTGCTGGCCGAGGAGGCGGAGTACGCCGCGTACGCCCGCTCGCTGGCCGACTGGCTCGGCACGGTGATCCCCGAGGCCGAGGAACGGGCAGAGCTGCTGGCTCTGCGTCGGGCCCTGCACAACGGCCGTCCCGTGTCGAGCGCGATGCCGGAGCTGTCCCGTGCGGTGGCCTGGTCCATGGCGCTCGAACTGCGGCGGGCGGCGGTGAACGAAGGCATCGATCGGGAGCGTGAGCGGCTGCGAAGGCTGCCTTGGTCGCAGGTCGACGAGGCCGTGGCGCGGGCCGTGCCGGAGCTGGTCGGTGAGCTCTCGCGGCGGGTCGAGGCCGAGGAGAACTGGGGTGGCAAGCGTTTGCGGCAGCGGTCCGAGCACCTGCTGCGCATGATCGCCCGTGGCGCCACCAAGCCGACCCCACGCGGCTACCTCGCCCACGTCGGGTCGGCCGAGGTGGCGGAGACGGCAGCGTGGCCGTCGGTCGGGGCATGCTCGGCGCAGTGGGTGAGCAACATCAACGCCGACCGAAGACAGGCTGGCCTCGACGGCTCGACCATCACCCTGAACGGGCTGACCTGGGTCGACGGGGACCGCCTGCGCTGCTGGTCGCCGACCCGCGTGGTCGAGGTCCGGCGGACGCCGCTGCTGGACGCGATCCGCAACGTGCTGGCCGACGGCGTGCACGACGTCGACGAGCTGAGCCGCCGACTGGCCCCGGATTCCGGCGATGTGCTGCAGGGTTTCATGAAGCACCTGGTCGATCTGGGCGTGCTCCAGCTGTCCCGGCCGCCGCGATCGAGCTGGACCGTTCCCCTCGACGGGTTCGTCGACGTCTACCGGTCCGTCGAAGGCCCCGTGCCGGTCGACTTCGTTGCTCGGACCAGTTCCCTTGCCCTGCAGGCGTTGCGGCTGGTCGACGTGCTGCCGCGGCCAGCTGACCATCCGGTGCTGTCGTTGATCGGCTCCGCGCCAAGACCCGTCACCGATCTCGTGGCCGAGTTCATGGCCGGCGCGCCGACGGAGTCGTCCGAACGGCGAAGATCGCCGGACCTGCCCGAAGTCCTGACGCCGCACCTGCTCGACGAGATGGGCCTGCCGCCGGCCGAGCTGCCGGAGTGGCCGCTGGACTGCCTGGTCCGGCCGATGGCCCCGGGAGTCGAGCGGGCCGTGCTGGAGGCGATCGCCCCGGCCGGCGTGGTGGACGCCCGCTTCGCGTCCGCGCTGACGGAACTCGGCGGCGAGCCGCCACAGGTCCGTTCCTACCGGGAATTCCTGTCTCGCAAGGCATTGGACGAGGGCGCCCGGACCGTGGAGATCCTCGTGCCGCCACTTGACGACCGTGCCGCCAACGCGGTGCGAAGACCCTCATACTGTCCACTATGGACCGGTGACGCTGATCATTCGAGCTACTTGCCCGCAGTCGGGCGATACCTGCCGCTGGACCGGATCACCCTCCGTCGGGTCGACAACCGGATCGTGGCCGAGGATCCGTCCGGCGCGGTGTTGTGGCCCATGTATCACGCGACTCGTACGCCGATCGGGCCATGGGGAGTGGTCGTCGCCCTGCTCACCGCCGCCGCGCCGCGAGGCCCGTCGATCTCGTTCGGCAACCGCATGGCGGCCTTCCCGGAGCGGGATTTCCTGCCACGCATAGAGATCGCCGGCGGCCTCGTGCTCTCGGGCCGGCACTGGCGAATTCCCACGCCGCGGAACTTCCATGATCTGGCCGCGCTCGACCTGCCGCGCTTCGTGTTCGCACGGGCGGCCGGACATCGGCCGCGGCCGGTAGATCTGCACAGCCTGGCGGCACTGCGGGACCTTTCCCGGCTCTCGCCCGACGAAATCGTCGTCGAGGAGATGCTGCCCGACCCGGACCACCCGCCGCTGCGGGACGACCGCGGCGAGCCCGTCGCGGGCCAGCTGCTGATGCGGCTGTCGCACCGCCGAGCCACCACCGCCGCCGCGGTGGGGAATCAGGAAGGGGAAAGTGGATGGAATCCGTCTTGGCCGTCACCGAACTGGACCGCCTCATCGCGGAACTGGACACCCGGATGACCGATGTCGTCCCGGAGGGCCGCGCGCCGGACTCGGCGATCTGCTCGCTCGTCGGTTGCGACATGAGTCACTGGCACTGCTGAGTCGCGCCGCGGGCTCGCCGGACCTGGGTCCGTGCGTGCTTGCGACGCTGCTGGCCGGCTCGTCGGATCGCACGGTGCGGGCCGCCGTGCGATCCGCTGTGCCCGACTGGCTCGATGCCGCCGTGCGACCGATGCCTCGCGTCGGCCTGCACGGCGGCATGGCCGGAACCCTGTTCGGCCTGGAACTGCTCGCGGCGATGCATCCGCCCGTTTCCCGCCTGTCGCAACGGGTTTCCGGCTGGCTGGGGGAGCGGCGGTTCGAGGAGTTCGACCTGGTCTCCGGCGCGGTCGGCGCCTGCCTGGCCGGCTACCCGCAGCCGGTGTGGTTCGCGGGCGAGGACACCGGCCTGGCCCATGGCGCCGCCGGCGTGCTCCTCGTGTCGCCGCAGCCGGATCTCATCTCATGGTTGCTGGAGCAGTCCTTTGTGGATCAACGTCGGCAGGGTTGGTGCTACGGCATTCCCGGCATCGCCTGGGCCCTGTGGACCGCCGGCGCCCGGGCCGATGCCGTGCGACTGGTGCGGATCCTGTGCCAGACCTTCGATCCCGAGGTGAACCTCTACGGCCGCGACGCCGACCGCCTGGGCATCTGCCACGGCGCCGCCGGCGTTCTGCTCATCGCCGACGCCTTCGCCCGCTCCGGTATCACCGGCGCCGTCGGCCTCCGGGACCTGATGCAGGCGTACCTGCTGGAACGCCTGGACCTGCTCCCGTCGCTGGACGAGACCCTGCTCACCGGCGCCAGCGGCGTCCTGGCCGCCCTCCTCACCGTCGACGGCGCCAACCCCCGCTGGCTCCGCTCCCTAGGCCTGCACTGACCCCCGCGAGTCCCGCCCACAGTCACACCGAATGTGTGAAACGGATTCGGCATTTCGGTGTGACGCTAAGCGGGACTCGCGGGGGTTACTGGGTGGCTATGAGTTGGAGGGCGGCTAGGCCGACGAGGATGGCGGGGCCGCGGACGAGTTGGCGGATGAGGTTGACCGGGACGACGCCGAAGCCGCTGTCGAAGATGGCGCCGCCGCCGTAGTCCATGGGCTTGCGGGTGGCCATGGCGTAGACGACGACCACGGCCCCGGCGGCGGAGATGACGGTCGTCACCGACGGCGCGAGGGGCAGGGCGAAGGAGGTCAGCGCGCACCAGACCACGGCCCCGACGGCCGGCAGCGTCAGGTGGATGGCCTTCAACTCGCCGTCGGTGCCGCCGAGGGACCGACGCAGGGCGGGGGAGCCGCTGATGGTGCGCAGGCCGCCGGCGAAGCGGTCGGCGGCGGCGTAGGCGAAGAGCAACTGCACCGGCCCGACGGCGATGGGCGGCAACGACACGGCGGCGAAGAACGGCACCGGCAGCAGGGCCACCCACACGGCGATGGTGGCGGGATACCGCCGCAGACGGGCCACATCGGCGAGGACGAACGCGAAGGCCCGGCTGCCACGCAGGCGTACGGAACGAACCCGCCCGATGCGGCGGGCCCGGCGCAGCATCAACGCCGACGACACCAGCGACAGGTCCAGCCACACCGAGGAAACGGCGGCGGCCTGCACGAGATCGGTGCCGGCGGACAGCGCGCCGCGGTGCAGCCGCCGCAACGCCACCCATCCGACCCGCACGGCCAACAACGCCGGCAGCGCCAGCACGCGAGGCACAAGATCCATCGACACGGCCAGGCTCGGCACGTTCAGCTGCAACGCCACGACGCCGCCCATCACCACCGCGACACCCAGCAGCACCGCGAACGGCACCGCCCGCGCCCGGGTCTGAGCCTCGATGGTGACGGCGACCAGGATCACCGCCGCCAGAAACCCGCTGATCCCGTTCGACAGCAGATTCACCAGCCACGGCGGGTAGATCGCCGTCAGCCCGCCGGCCAGCAGCGCCCCGCCGACCCCGGCGATGAGCAGCGTCCGCACGTACGTCGGCAGCAGCGCCGACCGCCGGTCGACGGGACTGGCCAGAATCCACGTCTGAGTGGCCGAACCCGCCCAGATCGGCCCCACTGCCAGCAGCGCCTGCCCGAACGCGGCCACGGCCGCCACAGCGATCGCCACAGCCATCCACGACACGGTCGCGGCGGTGTGCGGGGTCGGGGCCACCGACAGCGCGGGCGCCGACCGGGTTTTGATCACGGCCTCGGTCACCAGCCCGCCGGCTATGGCGAGGTACAAGGCGGTGTCGGAGAAGTCGTACAGCCGACGGAAGATCGAGCGCGGGTTGCGGCGCCGCCGCATCGACCGCAGCTCCGAACGCACGGCCCGAGCCGTGACCACAGTCACAGCCCGACCTCGATGTACACGTCGGCCACGGCCTCGATCAGCTCCGGGTCGTGCGAGGCCATCAGCACCGACACCCCGTTGGCCTTCTCGGCGTTCAGCCGCGACGCCAGCCAGGCCCGCCCCTCGACGTCCAGCCGCTGCTCGGGCTCGTCCAGCACCAGCAGCGACCGCGGCCGCACGAAACAGCTGGCCAGCGCCAACCGCCGCTTCTGACCGGACGACAGCGTCGCCGGCAGCTGGTCCCGCTGCTCGGTGATGCCCAGCTCGGCCAGCACCGGCTCGACGATCTCCACCGGCGCGCCGTGGGCCAGCGCGCACAGCGCCAGGTGCTCGCCCACCGACAGGTCCGGGAAGAAGTCCACGTCGTCCAGCACGCAGGCCATCGCCGCGCGCGTGTCCGGCGACGTCTCCAGCACCGGGAACCCGTTCATCGTGATCCGCCCGGCGTCCGGCAGATCGGTGCCGGCCACGCACCGCAGCAGCGTCGTCTTGCCGGAGCCGTTCGGCCCCACCACCGCCGCGCCCTCCCCGGGCGCCAGCTCGAAACTCAGCTCGTGCAGCACCAGCAGTCCGCTGAACCCTCTGCTCAGCCCTTCCACCCGCAACACGTCGACCCCCCCTTGATGCAGGGAAGGACGCCTTACCCGCATTGAGCGAGGGTAAGGCGTCCTTCCCTGCATAAGCCCCAGGGGCTCAGGCGGCGCCGGAATCCGTGGTCGACGGGCCCGCGGCCTGCGGGTCGTCCAACCGGTACCGGCGGGTCGCCTCGACCACCTTGTCGTGGTCGATCTCGCCGCGGCGGGACAGCGCGGTCAGCACGCCGACCACGATCGACTGCGCGTCCACCAGGAAGTGCCGCCGCGCCGCCGGCCTGGTGTCGGAGAAGCCGAAGCCGTCCGTGCCCAGCGACACCATGTCCGTCGGCACCCACGGGCGGATCAGGTCCGGCACAGCGCGCATGTAGTCCGACACCGCCACGACCGGGCCGGCCGCCTCGGACAGCACCTGCGTCACGTACGGCACCCGCGGCTCGGCCTCGGGGTGCAGCATGTTGTGCCGGTCCACCTCGACGGCGTCGCGGCGCAGCTCGGCCCACGACGTGGCGGACCACACGTCGGCCTGCACGCCCCACTCCTCGGCCAGCAGCGCCTGCGCCTTCACGGCGTCCGGCATGGTGACGCCGGAGACCAGGATCTGCGCCCGCGGGCCGGTGGCGCCGGGGGCCGTCGCGTAGCGGTACAGACCGCGCAGCAGGCCCTCGACGTCCAGGTTCTCCGGCTCGGCCGGCTGCTGCACCGGCTCGTTGTAGATCGTCAGGTAGTAGAAGACGTTCTCCGCGTTGTCGCCGAACATGCGGCGGAGGCCGTCCTTGACGATGTGCGAGATCTCGAACGCCCAGGCCGGGTCGTAGGCCACGACCGCCGGGTTGGTCGCCGCCAGCAGCAGCGAGTGCCCGTCGGCGTGCTGCAGGCCCTCGCCGGTCAGCGTGGTGCGGCCCGCGGTGGCGCCGAGCACGAAGCCGCGGGCCATCTGGTCGGCGGCCGCCCACAGGCCGTCGCCGGTCCGCTGGAAGCCGAACATCGAGTAGAAGATGTAGATCGGGATCATCGGCTCGCCGTGGGTGGCGTAGGAGGTGCCCACCGCGGTGAACGACGCCGTGGAGCCGGCCTCGTTGATGCCCTCGTGCAGGATCTGGCCGTGCTCGCTCTCCTTGTACGCCAGCATCAGCTTGGCGTCCACGGAGGTGTAGAGCTGCCCGTGCGGGTTGTAGATCTTCTGCGACGGGAACATGGCGTCCATGCCGAAGGTCCGCGCCTCGTCCGGGATGATCGGCACGATCCGGCCGCCGATCTCCGGGTCCTTGATCAGGTCCTTGATCAGCCGGACGATGGCCATGGTGGTGGCCACCTCCTGCTTGCCCGAGCCCCGGCGGATCGTGTCGTAGACCTTGTCGCCCGGCAGCACCAGCGCCTTGGACTTGCCGCGCCGCTCCGGCACGAAGCCGCCCAGCTGGCGGCGGCGCTCCAGCACGTACTGGATCTCCGGCGAGTCCGGCCCCGGGTGGAAGTACGGCGGCAGGTACGGGTCGCGCTCGAGGTCGGCGTCGGTGATCGGGATGCGCAGCTCGTCCCGGAAGAGCTTGAGGTCCTCCAGGGTCATCTTCTTCATCTGGTGCGTGGCGTTGCGGCCGGCGAAGTGCGGGCCCAGGCCGTAGCCCTTGATGGTCTTGGCCAGGATGACCGTGGGCTGGCCGTTGTGCTCCTGCGCCGCCTTGTACGCCGCGAACACCTTGCGGTAGTCGTGGCCGCCGCGCTTGAGGTTCCAGATGTCCTGGTCGCTCATCGCCGCGACCATCTCCTTGGTCCGCGGGTCGCGGCCGAAGAAGTGCTCGCGGACGTACGCGCCGTCGTTGGCCTTGTACGTCTGGTAGTCGCCGTCCGGCGTGGTGTTCATCAGGTTGATCAGCGCGCCGTCGCGGTCGCTGTGCAGCAGCGAGTCCCACTCCCGGCCCCAGACCACCTTGATGACGTTCCAGCCCGCGCCGCGGAAGAACGACTCCAGCTCCTGGATGATCTTGCCGTTGCCGCGGACCGGGCCGTCCAGGCGCTGCAGGTTGCAGTTGATCACGAAGGTCAGGTTGTCCAGGCCCTCGTTGGCCGCCACGTGGATCAGGCCGCGCGACTCCGCCTCGTCCATCTCGCCGTCGCCCAGGAACGCCCACACGTGCTGGTCGGACGTGTCCTTGATGCCGCGGTCGCGCAGGTAGCGGTTGAACCGCGCCTGGTAGATCGCGTTCATCGGGCCCAGGCCCATCGAGACCGTCGGGAACTCCCAGAAGTCCTGCATCAGCCGCGGGTGCGGGTACGACGGCAGGCCGCCGCCCGGGCCGGCGTGCGAGTACTCCTGGCGGAAGCCGTCCAGGTGCTCGGCCGACAGCCGGCCCTCCAGGAAGGCGCGGGCGTACATGCCGGGGGAGGCGTGGCCCTGGAAGTAGACCTGGTCACCGCCGCCCGGGTGGTCCTTGCCGCGGAAGAACCAGTTGAAGCCGACCTCGTACAGGGTCGCCGAGGACGCGTAGGTCGAGATGTGGCCGCCGACGCCGACGCCCGGCCGCTGCGCCCGGTGCACCGTCATGGCCGCGTTCCAGCGGATCCACGCCCGGTACCGGCGCTCGGTCTCCTCGTCGCCGGGGAACCACGGCTCCTGCTCGGTGGGGATGGTGTTCACATAGTCCGTGCTGGTCAGCGACGGCACGCCCACCCGGCTCTCCCGGGCTCGCTCCAGCAGTCGCAGCATCAGGTAGCGGGCACGCTGCTGCCCGCCGCCCTTCAGCACGCCGTCGAAGGACTCAAGCCACTCCGCGGTCTCATCGGGGTCGATGTCCGGGAGATGGGCGGCGAGGCCGTCGCGGATGACCCGGACCCGCTCCGGGGTGCTCGCGTTGCCAGCGCCGTTGCTCTGCGGGGCCAAGGGGTCTCCTCGCCTGGTGTGTCGACTCGTTCACGGCCATCCTCCCTCATTCGGCGCTGGCTGGTCGCCATCAGTCCGTGCTACCGATCGGTAGCCTGCTCGCGCGCGCGTATAGGAGGTAAGTAGAGCTTGCCTGATGCCCCGAACGGGTGGCAAAGCGGGGTCGGATCCCGGGGTCGTCTTCGGTGTGTCACGGTGTGGGTGGTTGCGCAGGTGGCCACCCTCAGTGTTCGCTAGCCGCGACCGGTGTTGAATACAGGTGCGGCGACTGCCCAGTCGCCGCTCTTGGCATAGCTTGGAGGAGTGGAAGCCGTGGTGGCCGCGGGAGACGCTGGCAAGGTCGGCGTCGCCGACAGGCTCGGGATCGAGCCGGACATGGTGGTCCAGGAGATCGGTTGGGACGAGGACGTCGACGACGACGTCCGCGCCGCGATCGAGGAGAGGATCGGCGGTGACCTGCTCGACGAGGAGTCGGACGATGTCGTCGACGTCGTGCTGCTGTGGTGGCGAGAAAGTGACGGCGACCTGGTCGACACGCTGATGGACGTGACCGGGCCGCTGGCCGAGGACGGCGTCATCTGGGTGCTCACCCCGAAGACGGGCCGGACCGGCTACGTGGAGCCCAGCGACATCGCCGAGGCGGTGCCCACCGCCGGACTGGCCCAGACGCTCAACGCGAGCGTCGGCGAGGACTGGGCGGGCATCAAGCTCGTGTCGCCGAAGTCGGCCAAGACCAAGCGCTGACCTCGCCGACCGGTGGCCTAGGCTTGGCAGGCAACTGCCGAGCCCACCGGGAGGAAACGCGAGCATGGCGCTGGAAGTCGGTACCCAGGCCCCTGACTTCACGCTCAGGGACGCCAACAGGGAGGAAGTCACCCTGTCGTCGTTCCGCGGCGCGAAGAACGTGCTGCTGGTGTTCTATCCGTTCGCCTTCAGCGGTGTCTGCACCGGAGAGCTGTGCCAGGTGCGCGACGACCTGGCCGAGTACCAGAACGACCAGGTGCAGGTCATCGGCGTGTCCGTGGACACCCCCTTCAGCCTGAAAGCCTGGGCCGAGAAGGAGGGCTACACCTTCCCGCTGCTGTCCGACTTCTGGCCGCACGGCGCCACCGCCCAGGCCTACGGCGTCTTCAACGACAAGGCCGGCATGGCCCTGCGCGGCACGTTCCTCATCGACACACAGGGCGTCATCCGCTTTGCCGAGGCCAACCAGCCCGGCGAGCCCCGCGACCAGGACCAGTGGAAGCGCGCCTTGAAGGCACTGTGACGTGAGACCATGACCCCGGGTCGGCCGATGCCGGCCCGGGAGTCACGGGCGCATAGCTCAGTGGGAGAGCATCCGCCTTACAAGCGGAAGGTCGTAGGTTCGAAACCTACTGCGCCCACGCCCTCGGCCGACGTGTGTCCGCAGAAAGCGCGGACCGCGTCGGCCGTCCTCGTTTCTGGGGGGCGACCCCCAGACCCCCGACGTGGGGGCTCCGCCCCCACACCCCCGGACTCGGCTGCGCCATCGTGGTGGTTCGGCTGCCGTTTGGCGTCTTGCTGGCTGTTTGACCCCAAGTGATGTGTCACAGGTAAGGGGTGGGCGCTGTCTTAGTGGGGTGAGGGGACGGCGAGACTTGGGGTGGCTGATGGAGACGGTGGAGGAGCTGCGTAGGCATTTGCAGTGGGCGGTGGAGTTGGAGCACTCGACGATCCCGCCGTATCTGTGCGCGCTGTACTCGGTGGACGGGGAGCGGAATCCCGAGGTGGCGCGGGTGGTGGGGAGCGTGTTCATCGAGGAGATGCTGCACCTGGCGCTGGCGGCGAACCTGCTGAACGCGGTAGGCGGGGAGCCGAGGCTGGACAGTGCGGAGATGCTGCCGGGATATCCGCATCCGCTGCCGCACAGCGACGGGTCTGTGCAGGTGCACCTGAGGGCGTTCGGGGCGGAGGCGCTGGAGCTCTTTCTGGCGATCGAGCGGCCGGCGTCGGCGGACGCGCCGGAGCAAGGGGACAGGTATCGGACGATCGGGCAGTTCTATGCGGCGATCGAGAGCGGGCTGCGGGAACTGTGCGAGAGGCTGGGGGAAGAGGCGGTCTTCACCGGGGATCCGGGCCGGCAGGTGGGGGAGATGCACTTCCGGGGAGGTGCGGGGCGGGTCTTCCCGGTGACGGACCTGAAGTCGGGGCTGGCGGCGCTGGCGGAGATCGTGGAGCAAGGAGAAGGGGCGGCCCGGACGGAGGTGTGGGACGGGGATCGGGACGTCTTCCATCCGGATCGGGAAGAAGTGGCGCACTTCTACCGGTTCCAAGAGCTCAAGCACGGCCGCCGGTATCGGAGTGGGGATACGCCGCAGAGCGGGCCCACAGGTGAAGCGATCAGCGTCGACTACGACGGGGTGCAGCCCATGCGGCCTAACCCTCGTACTGCTGATTACCCCGCAGGCAGCCCGATTCGGCAGGCGCAGGAGGACTTCAACAACGCCTACAGCCTGCTGCTGTACCTGCTGCACGAGACGTTCAACGGAAACCCGACGCAGATGGGCGCGGCGGTGCGCCACATGTACGTGATCAAGGCACAGGCCACGGCGCTGATGAGGATGCCCACGGGGGACGGGAAAACCACTGCGGGGCCGTCGTTCGAGTACGTGCCGCCGGAGTCGCGTCGGTAGCGAGCGGCGGTCGGCGGGTGGCGCCCGCGACCGCCGCTCGATGCCGGCTACGTGACGTCGATCAAGGCGCCGATCTGGAGGGTGCCGTTGTTGAGGCCGGCGGTGTAGGTGCCGAAGGCGTTCGGGTTGGTGTCGATGCGGGTGGCGTTGGTGAAGGCGCCGGCGGCGGTGCGGGTGCGGTCCCAGATGCCGTTGCCCGGGACCACGGTGGTGACGTGAAGGGTGCCGTCGGGGAGACCGGCGGCGGAGACGGAACTGACCGAGTCGTTGAGGTCGATGGGGTCGGCTGCGGCGTCCCAGGTCCCGCCGGCGGTGCGGCTGCGGTACCAGACGCCGCTGCCCGACACGAGGTTGAACACGTGCAAGGTGCCGTTGGGCAGGCTGGTGGCGGCCACCGAGGTGATGTACGGGTCGGTGTCGATGTGGGTGGCCGAGGCGGCCCAGGTTCCGGTGGTGGCGCGGTCACGGACCCAGACGCCGCTGCCGGGGACGGCGGTGAACAGCGAGAGCGTGCCGTTGGGGAGTGCTGCGGCGGCGATTGCCACGGTGTAAGGGTTTGTGTCGACCAAGGCGGCGTTGGACCAGGTGCCGTCGACGGCGCGGGTGCGATGCCAGACGCCGGAGCCGGGGACGACGGCGAAGACGTGGAGGGTGCCGTCGTTGAGGCCGGCGGCGGCGACGGCGGTGATGTTGGGGTTGGTGTCGATCTGGGTCGCCGAAGCGGCCCAGACGCCGGCGGCGGTGCGGCCGCGGTACCAGATGCCGGAGCCCTTGACGACGTTGAAGGCGTACATGTTGCTGTTGGGCACGCTGGCCACTGCGGTGTCGGTGAGGCTCGCGCTGCCGTCGACCTTGGTGGCGCTGGTGTCCCAAGTGCCTGCGGCCCACCGCGTTCGGTTCCACAGTGGACCACGGGCGGCCTCGTCGACGGGCTGGTCGTCCCACAGGCGGGCGACGATGCGTTGCGCGTCAGCCGCCTGCGGCGCGTACCGGTCGGGGTGGCCGGAACGCTGGACCTCCTGGCAGACGTCGCCGATCGGCGAC
>NZ_JBFBAM010000104.1:0-24554 GCF_040682195.1 Kutzneria sp. NPDC051319
GCGCAAGGCATCACGCCGGTCCCGCTCGGGGTCAGACCGGGTCGGGAGGACCACCATCTACATCCTCACTGTCCCGCTCTCCGGCACACCGAAACCCGCGCTCATGCAGAACTGAGCCTCGGGGCTCAGTTCTGCACAAAACCGTATTTCGGTGTGCCGGAGAGCGGGACTCGCCGAGGTTTTGTGGTGCGGGGTGTCCTCGGGCGGGGGAGGCCGTTCGTCCTTAGGGTGTCGGTCGGCGAACGGAGCCGGCCCGCAGCCTTGGGAGCAGCCATGACCACCTACATCGCCCTCATCTACACCCCCGACATGGACTTCAACCAGTCCGGGGCGGCCGAGATGGGCGCCGAGTACGCCGAGTTCGGCCAGGCCGCGGCGGCGGTGCTGCGCGGCGGCAACGCCCTGCACTCGACCGCGACGGCGACCACCGTCCGGGTCACCGGCGGCAAGGGCGGCGACGTGCTGACCACCGACGGCCCGTACGCCGAGACCAAAGAGGTCCTCTCCGGCTACTACGTGCTGGAGTGCGCCGACCTGGAGGAAGCCGTCAAGACGGCGGCCCGGATCCCGGCCGCGTGGAACGGCGGCGCCGTCGAGGTCCGCCCCGTGGTCACGTTCGCATGAGCTCCGCCGGTGACGCGGTCGCGCGGCTGGTACGCGAGGAGTACGGCCGCGTGCTGGCCACGCTGATCCGCGTCACCGGCAGCGTCGTCCTGGCCGAGGACGCGGCCCAGGACGCCATGGTCCGCGCGCTGGAGACCTGGCCGCGCGACGGCGTGCCGGACAACCCGCGCGCGTGGCTGCTGGTCGCGGCCAAGCGGCAGGCCATCGACCACATCCGGCGCGAGGGCCGTCGGGCCGACAAGGAGGCCGCGGCGATGGAGCACCCCGTCGACGACGAGCCGGCCGAGGTCGTCCGGGACGACCTGCTGCGGCTGGTGTTCACCTGCTGCCACCCGTTCCTGTCGCTCGACGCGCAGGTGGCGCTGGCCCTGCGCACGCTGGGCGGCCTGTCCACGGCCGAGGTGGCGCGCGGGCTGCTGGTGCCCGAGGCGACCATGGCCAAGCGGCTGACCAGGGCCAAGCAGAAGATCGCCGCCGCGGGCATCCCGTACCGGGTGCCGGCGGCCGAGGAGCTGCCGGACCGGCTCGACGGCGTGGCCACCACGGTCTACCTGATCTTCAACGAGGGGTACGCCGACATCGGCCGGGCCGGGGTGGCCGCGGAGGCGCTGCGGCTGGGCCGGGTGCTGGCCGAGCTGATGCCCGACGAGCCGACGGTGCTGGGCCTGCTGTCCCTGATGCTGTTGCAGGAGTCCCGCCGCGCGGCGCGATCGGTCGACGGCCAGCCGGTGTTGCTGGCCGACCAGGACCGGACGCGGTGGGACGGGCGGGCGATCAAGGAGGGCGTCGAGCTGGTCGGGGTGGCCCTGAGACGTGGTCCCGACAATCGGTTCGCCGTGCAGGCCGCGATCGCCGCCTGTCACGCCCTGTCGCCGTCGTACGCGGAGACCAACTGGGAGGCCGTCGTCTCCTGGTACGACGTGCTGCTGACCGTGCACGACACGCCGGTGGTCCGGCTGAACCGGGCCGCCGCCGTCGCCGAACGGGACGGCCCAGCCGCCGGGTTGGCGCTGGTGGACGGCATCGCCGACCTGGAGTCGTACCCGTGGTGGCACGCCAGCCGGGCCGAGCTGCTGAACCGGCTGGGGGACAAGGACGCCGCCCGTGCCGCCTTCGAGAAGGCGGTGGCCGCCGGCATCAACGAGCCGACCGCCGAGCACCTCCGCCGTCGAATATCCGGTTGACGGGCCGCTGGCCGTCCTGTCACCCTCGCCGGACCATGTTGAGCTGACACCTGGCATTGTTCCGGCCCGCGTCCGAGGCGTAGATCGCCCGGCGGGCATGTCCGCATGCTCATTTCGCGGTAGGTGTCCATGTCAACTCTGTCCCTTTCGCCCGTTCGCCTCGCGGTCCGTCCCGGCGAGCGGATCGGCGTCGTCGGCGAGAACCGCTCCGCCGTGCTCCGGCAGCTGGTCGACGAGCCGGACCTGCTGGTGCTCGACGAGCCCGCCGAAGTGCCGGGAGACCACCCCGGCCGGCTGGTGATGGCGACCCACGACCGGCTGCTGCTGGATCGCTTCGCCACCACCATCGTCGAGGCCACCGCCGAGAAGATCACCCGTTACCGCAACGGATACGCCGGCTACCTCAAGGAGAAGTGGACCGCGCGCAAGCGGTGGGAGCGGGAGTACCTCGGCTGGGTCACGGCCATCGAGCGCGGGGCCAAGCACCTGTGGGCGACGCCCGTGCCGAGGCCGCCCGACCCGCTTCGGTTCGAGACCTTCGGCTCCGGCGGTCTCACCACCACCCGCCTCACCGTGCGCGGGCGGCTGACCGCCGGCCCGCTGACCATCAAGCCGGGATCGCGGCTGCTGGTCGACGGTCCGGGCCGGTCGCTGCTGCTGTCGTTGCTCGCCGGCCAGCGCCAGCCCGACATGGGGTCGATCGTCCGCAGTGGACGGATCGGCTATCTGGCGGCGGAAAGTGTTGTCCGGACGCCGGATCGCAGTGTGCTGGCCATGTTCGCCCGGGGACGCGCCGGCACGTTCGACCACCACGCCGACCGGTTGCTGGCCCTGGGTTTGTTCGCCGAGGACGACCTGTCGACGCCGGTGGGCGAGCTGTCCGTTGCCCAGCAGCGGAAACTCGAACTGGCTCGGCTGTTGGCGTCCGAAGTGGACGTTCTGCTGCTCGACGAGCCGACGAACCATCTGCCGCCGGCGCTGGCCGAGGAGCTGGAGATCGCCCTGGAGACCTTCGCCGGCGCGGTGGTCGTGGTGTCCCGCGACCGGCAGTTCCGCCGCCGGTGGACCGGGGCGGAGCTGACGGTGTAAGGGAATCAGGCCGCCGGGATGTACGCCAACCCGTGCGCGCCGGCCATGCCGGCGCGCGGGATGGCGAGGGTGTCCAGCACCGCCGGCCGGGCCGGCACGGTCAGGTCGACCACGGTCACCGAGGAGTCGAAAATGCCGGCCAGATAAGCACGATCGCCCTCGGGCGAGGACGTCAGGGTGAGCGGGCCGGCGCCGACCGGAGCCGAGCCGACCGGCTCGACGGCGGTCGGCGACGGCCCGGCCCACACCGCCAGCCGGCCGTCAGGGCGGGGGTTCGGGTCGAACTTGACGCCGTTCGGCCCGAGCTCGCCGGCCAGCAGCAGACCGGACGAGGTCCAGTGCACGGGGATCAGGAACCGCTCGGTCGGCAGGGTCCGCACGATCACGCCGGTCCCGGTGTCGATCAGCCGCACGCCCGGCTCCGCGCCGGGCGTGCCGGCCTTCGGCGCGGCCACGGCGAGGGTCGATCCGTCCGGGCTGAGGGAAATGCCCTCGCTGCCCGGCACCGGGATCTTGTCCACCAGCGTGCCGGTGGCCAGCTCGACGACGGTGACGTACGGCGCCTCTTTGTTCGTGGCATAGCCGAATTCGCCGCCCGGGCCGAGGGCGAACCAATGCGGGCCGGGGGCCGGCGTGTCGATCCGCCGCAACACTCGGCGGGTGACCGTGTCCAGTACGACCACCCCGCCCGGACCGGCCGGCCCGGCTTCGACGCTGACGTAAAGCAGGCGGCGGGCCACGTCGAGGGCGAGCCCGTGCGGGCCGTGCTCGGGGGAGAGGTCCAGCACCTCCACGATCCGCCCGGCGTCCGGGTCGATCACGGTGAGCTGGTGGTTGCGGCCGGCGTTGGCGTCGTAGTAGCCGTCGTGATACGTGCTGGTGCAGTACAGCAGGCGGTGCTCGGCGTCGAACAGCAGCTCGTGCGGCTGGGCGGGCACGGTCAGCACCGTCCGCACGCCGTGATCGACGGCGTCCAGCAGTGTGACGGTGCAGGCGCCCTGGCTGACCACCGCGAGTTGGTCACCGGTGCTCGGCATGATGCGTCTCCTTCGTTGTCGTGCCCACAACGCTAGGAGCGCTCTGATAGGTCGCGCCACGCAAATGTGGCAACAGACAGTTGCGTACGATGCAACTATGGAGCTCGACCTGAACCTGCTGCGCGTGTTCGACGCGCTGCTCCAGGACGGCAGCGTGACCGGTGCGGCCGAGCGCCTGCACCTGTCCATCCCGGCCACCAGCCGGGCGCTGGGCCGGCTGCGGCGGGCCATGGACGACCCGATCCTGGTGCGGGCCGGCCGCGGCATGGCCCCCACGCCGTTCGCGTTGCGCACCGCGCCCCGCGTACGGTCCCTGCTCGACGAGGCGTCCGCTCTTATCAGCGCCGACCGCGAGGTCTCGGTCGCCGACCTCAAGCGGACGTTCACCTTGCGTATCAACGACGGCGTCGCCGCCACGCTCGTCACGGCCGTGATGGACGCCGTGGCGGCGGTCGCGCCCGGTGTGGTGCTGCGCTTCGTCGCCGAAGGCAGCGAGAGCGCCGAAGCCCTGCGCGACGGCTCCATCGACATCGACATCGGCGTGGTCGAGGAGCCGGCCACCGACATCCGCACTGCGGTGCTGTACAAGGAAAGTGTGGTTGGCATCGTCCGTGCGGACAGCGCCCTGAGCCGGCGGCCCACGCTGGCCCAGCTGTGCCGGCATCCGCACGTCTCGGCCTCGCGCCGGGGCCGGGCCCGCGGTCCCCTCGACGACGCGCTGGAAGCCGTTGGGCGGCAACGGCATGTCGCCGCCGTCGTGCCGACCTTCGTGGTGGCCCTGCATCTGGTGGCGTCGAGCCACCTCATCGGCCTGGTGCCACGCCGACTGGCCGACATGTACGGCGCAACCGTTGGTGTGCGGTCGTTTCCCATCCCCGTGGCGCTGCCGGAGGTGGAGGTCACCATGCTCTGGCACGCCCGCCTGGATGCCGACCCCGCGCAGCGCTGGCTCCGCGACATCATCCTCGGCGCCGTGTCCTGAACCGTCGCCTGGACAACGACGGCGGTTCAGGACACCGGGATCAGACCGTCTTCAGCAGCGCGGCGCTGCCGGCCGGCACGGTGATCGTCGCCGTGTGACCGTGCACGCGCACCAGCTTCGGCGCCGGGTGGAACGAGCCCTTCACGTCCACACCCGAGCCGGCGATGGTGATCGCCGTGGAGTCCAGCGTCGGGGCGGTCAGCACGTACTCGGTGCCCATGAACGCCGCCGAGCGCAGGTTCACCGTGAACGTCTGCGCCGACGTGCCCTTGTTGTTGACGATGACGTTGTTGCCGATGCCCCACGCCGTCACGTCGGTCGCGCCGGTGACGGTGGCCGGGTGCACGGCGCCCGTGCCGGCCAGCGACCACAGCAGCTCGCCGTAGAACACGCCCTGCACGCCCACCGGCGCCAGGTTGTCGAACTTGATCGGCGAGTAGTTCAGCGGCCACTGCGTCGAGGTGCCGCCGTGGAAGTTCACGCCGTCACCGTTGTGCGCGGCGATGCCGTACATGAAGTCCAGCGACCACAGGGAAGCCGCCTGCACGTTGCTCACGCCGGCGGTGCCGCCGTGGTAGTACGAATTGGCTTCGCTCATCCGCCACTTGGGGATGTTGTTGGCTGCCTTGGCGGTCTGCAGCGCCGTCTCGTCCTTGTCCTCGTAGCCCTTGCCGTTGGCGGCCAGCATGCCGGCAATGGTGCCGGTGGTCTGGTCGCCGATGTAGCTGTGCATGGTCAGCATGCTCAGGCCGTTGGACTTCTCCTTGGCCGTGAACGGCGGCAGCCACGCGTTCTGGCCGTTCGTCACGCCCGGGCCGTCGAACACCGCGCCCGGCACCTTGGCCCGGATCGCCGTCACGTAGGACTCGTACGAGGCCTCGTAGGCCGCCTCGGTGCGGTAGAAGTTCGGCTCGTTGCCGACCTCGAACGCCGCCAGGCTGTGGCCCAGGGCCTTGGCCGCGAACGCCGCCTCGTCGGCCGCGCTCTCCGGCGTGCCGGTCTTGAGGTTGAGGCCGTAGATCACGCTCCAGCCGGTCGCCTTGGCGAACTTGGCCAGCTTGAGCACGTCGGACGGGGCTACCTCGGTCGGCGAGCCGCCGGCCCCGTTCGGGTTCCACGGCGTCATGTCGACCAGGTTGGCCCCGATGCGCAGCGAGCTCGGGCCGAGCAGCCGGAACAGTCGCACCAGATTGGTGTCGGCGGCGTCGAACATGCCCGCGCCGATGCGGTCCTTCTCGTAGCTGAAGCCGGCGAAGTCCTGGCCGACGTGGCCGCTGGCGGCCGCGCCGACCGTGACCGCCGGCCCGGCCGTGACGGCCTGGGCCGCGGGCGCGGCGAGGCAGGTCACGGCCAGCGCCACCGAGCCCAGCAGTGCTGGGAACCGGATCATGGGTACACCTCCGGGAGCGTCACTCTGGCGGAGGCAGACACGATCCTCGCAACCTGAACCGATTCGGTCAACACCCACCTGGTAGCGCTCCCACACCCCCCGCGAGCCAGACCCACCGAACCACACCTTCGAGCACACCCCCGCGAGTCCCGCCCAGCATCACACCGAACTGCGGGTTCCCGCAGATCCGGTCAGCCGGCGGAGCACCCGGTAGCCGGGATACTCGTGATAGTCCCGGTAGCTGCGTCGGTAGTACTCGTTCCAGTAGCTGATGACCCGGGCCATGGTGAGTCCGACGAAGGCCGGGTTGCGGGCGGCGAAGTCCGGGTACGGCCCCGGGGCGGCATCCTCGATGGTCCTCACGATCTCCAGCACGTACTCGCCGACGAGCTTCAGCACGAATGGGGCCACGAACGGCTCGGTGGAGTCGAGCAGTGTGGCCAGCCGCCGCTGTCGGACCCAGCCGTCGTTGTTGCGCGTGTAGAGGCAGTCCAGGATCAGCCGCTGTGGGGCGGTGAGCCCGGACTCCGTCGCGGGTGTGGGTTCGACGGGGTAGAGCCGATCCGGGATCGCCACGGTCTCGCCGTCCACCTCGACCTCGAACGGCGTGGCGTTCCACAGCCGGGGCGGCGGCATGACCTCGACGGCCACCCGCGCGTCAGCCGCGAAGCGCGCCGGAAACGCCGCAACCAGATCGATTTCGCCCACATCGGCAGCCTAGGCAGCGGGCGCGGCGATCGCGGCCGAATTTCGCCACGATGCAGTGCCCAGGGCCACCACGAGGCCGATCAGCAGCGAGCCGCCGTGCAGGTTGGTCAGGGCCGACAGCGCGATGCCGACGGCGAGCACGCTGACGGCGGCCGGCCGCATGGCCCAGGCTCGCCGCTGCATGACGCCCGCCGCGACGATGCCGACGAAGATCAGGGGGAGCCACGCCGTGGCGAGCAACGCCCCGCACCACAGCACGGCGGCCGGCGAGGCCCACCCCGGCAGCCGGACGTCGCGCCGCCACAGCGCCACGGCCACGGCGCCGGCGAGGCCGCAGAGGGCGATGGAGTTGCCGCCGCCGACCGGCTGCCACAGGCACCCGAGGAACTCGCTGGCGATGCCGACGCCGAAGTACTGCACCAGCCACCGCGGCTTGTCGAGAACCTGCTCGGCGAGGGTGCCCAGCAGCACCAGGAACAGCAGGTTGGACACGGTCCCGGCGATGCCGCCGTCCTGCACGAACAGCGAGGTCACGGCCCGCCACCACTCGCCGTGCAGCAGGGCGGGCGTCCGCTCCAGCCGCTCCAACGTGCCGGGGACGGCGAACTGCACGATGTCCACCACGGCGGTCACGGCCGTCACGCCGGCGGTCAGTACGGGGAAGCGCATGCCCCGATTCTGGGCCGTGACCCGGCCAACCGCCTGGGCCGGCGATCACGGTTCAGCCGTGACAAACGGCCTACAGCAGCCGGGTCTGGCGGGAGATGCCGCTGGCCGCGGTCCGCACGGCGAAGGCCAGCCGGTCGATGTCCACCGACGAGTGGGCGACGATCGACACCGCGGCGATCACCTCGCCGGATTCGCCGGTCACGGGCGAGGCCACCGAGCACGCGCCGAGGGTCATCTCCTCGCGGGAGAAGGCGACCTGCTCGTCCCGCACGGCCGCCAGATTGCGGGCCAGCCGCCCGGGCTCGATGATCGTGTACCGGGTGAAGCGGCGGAATCCCTTCTCCGCCAGCGCCTTCAGCAGCTCGGTGCCGGCCGCGGCCAGCAGCACCTTGCCGGTTCCGGTGGCATGTAACGGCAATCGCCCGCCGATACGGCTCATCGTCGACACCGATCGCACGCCGTTGATGTTCTCCACGCACAGCGCGGTCCGCCCGTCGAGCACGGCCAGTTGGACGCTCTCCCGGGTGGCGTGCTGGAGATCCTGCATGTACGGCAGGGCGAGCTCGCGCAGGTTGCGGTAGCTGGGGGCGAGCGTGCCGAGCTTCCACAGCCGCAGCCCCACCCGGTATCGCCCGTCCGGCAACCGTTCCAGCCAGCCGCCGGTGGTCAGCTCGGCCAGGAACCGGTGCGCGGTGGGCAACGGCAGCTCGGTGCGGGCGGCGATCTCGGTCAGCGACTGGGTGGGCGTCACGGTGTCGAAGGTGGCCAGGACGCTGAGCAGCCTGCGCACCACGTTGCGCCGAGGCTCCGCTGCCATCGTCGACAAGTCCTTTCACCGGGTGGAAGTCCGGTGTCGACCGTACTCGTGGGTCACTCCTAGCGTCGAGAGATGGACGAACTGGAGATCTCCGCGGTGGTGCAGCGCTGGGTCCTCTATCGCGACGCCGGCGACTGGGACCGCTTTCGCGACGTCTGGCACCCCAACGGCTGGATGAGCGCCACCTGGTTCGAGGGCCCGTACGAGGAGTTCATCCGGGCCAGCCGCAAGGGTTTCGCCGAGGGTGTGCGGATTCTGCACTTCCTCGGTGGCACCGCGGTCGACGTCGTGGGCGGCCACGCCATCGCCCAGACCAAGATGACCATCACCCAGCGCGGAGTCGTGCACGGCGTCGAGGTCGACGTGGTGTGCACCGGCCGGTTCTACGACTTCTTCGCGCGCCATGAGGGCGAATGGCGTATCGCACACCGTCAACCGATCTACGAGTCCGACCGCATGCACGCCCTCGACCCGGCGGCCGTCCTGGGCCTGGACGCCGACCGCCTGGCCCGGTTCCCGGTCGGCTACCGGCACCTGGCCTACCTCCAGGAGGTGGCCTGCGGCGCACAGGTCCGGCCGGGACTGCCGGGCCTGCACGACGAGGCCACCCGCCGGCTCTACCGCGAGGGGCAGACCTGGTTACTGGAGGCGGTATAGCGCCGCGCCGCCGGCCGGCAGCATCACGGTGACGGTGGAAGGGTCACGCACCGACCGGTAGGTCTGGGAGCCCGGATCGAACAGCGTCACCGACGACACCGCGGGCCCGAACCACAGCGAGGTCGTGCTGGTGGTGCTGAAGGAGCGGTTGACCACGAGCAGCCAGCGGCCCGGCGCGCCCGAGGTGAACTGCCCGATGATCACCGGGTCCCCGGCCACCGCGCTGACGAAGGCGTCCGGGCTGAACTCGGTGATCCGCGCCGGGTCGGCCGGCTCCTCGAAGTGCATGACCCGCTCGGACACCAGCGGCTTGAGCTCCCGGCCGACCTGCCGCAGCCAGGTCGTGTTGATCGTCCTGGCGCCCTGGTAGCGGGCGGTCTGGTTGCCGTTGAGGTCCATCAGCGCCGGCTGGAAGTCCTCGCCGCGGGCCGGATCCGGCTGCCAGTAGGTGAAGTACTGGATCCCCTTGCAGCCGTAGGCCAGGCTGACGTTGATCAGGAAGAGCATCTCGGCGGTGGTCGGCACCCGGTACCAGTTGGTGCCGACCGCCTGGATGTAGGTCCACGTCGGCAGGTTGTGCCGCAGGCCGACCTCGCGGAAATCCACCCAGTTGGTGAAGTAGTCGACGTCGAACGAGCCGGACGCCGAGGTCATCGGATAGCGGTCGAACGACAGCAGGGAAGGCTGCACCACCTGGCAGAACCGTTCCAGGTAGTTCGGGTAGTCGCCGGGCGCGCGGCCGAGGTCCGGTAGGAGGTTGCAGTACGGCAGGCGGGCCGGGGCGTTCTGTCGCACGAGCTGGAAGGCCCGGCCGACGGTGTCGAACTTGTTGTAGTCGGGCTCGTCGAACAGGTTGTAGCCGGCCAGCGAGGGATGCGGGCCGTAGGCCGCCTCGACCCGGCGGATCAGCTCGGCGCCGTCGGACATGGAGATCGACATCGGCGCGGAGCGGTCGTCGCCGAGGGTGAACCAGCGGGTGAGGTTGAGCAGCTGCGTGTCCTCGAACACCAACACCTTGAGGCCGACCGCGTCGGCCTGCTGCAGCGCCGAGCCGATGATGGTGCCGTCGCCCAGGTAGTTGCCGGTGATCAGGAAGCTGAAGCCGGCGGCGGCGATCTCCTGGTAGCGCGCGAGTGTGGTGAATTCCGGCGGCGGCGGCCAGTAGAGGCCGATCGGGAACTCGGGGCCGGAGATCAACGGCAGATCGGGCATGTGGCGCTCCCCCCTCGCGCGGGTGACCCAGCGTGATCACAGGGTAACCCACACCATGATCTCTTTGCGGGACGAGGTACTTTGTGTTACAAAGTTGCTTGAGGGTTCGCGAGGGGGTGGGCAGATGGACGGCGAGGGCGAGTTGTCGCCGGCGGAGTCGCTGGCGCTGATCGAGGGGCAGCGGGCCGAGCTGCGTCGGCGGCGGGGGGTACGGCCGGAGCTGATCACGTTTGCCTGGGGACTGGCGTACCTGCTGGGCTTCGGCGGCTGGTATCTGGCGCTGCACGGCGTCGTGCCGGCGGCGTTGTCCGGTGTGGTGCTCGGAGTCCTCGGCGCGATCGCCCTCGTGTTGCCGATCGTGCTGGGGGTGCGGGCCTCCAGGGGGATGCGGGGCCCGTCCCGCACGGTCGGCGCCATGTACGGCACGGCCTGGGGGCTGGCGTTCGCGGCCAACTCGGTCGTACAGTCCTCGTTGCAGGAGCGGCTGATGCCGTCCTGGGACGTCGTCAGTCTGATGTGGACGTCCAGCTCGCTGGCCGTCGTCGGGCTGATGTACCTGGCCGGCGCGATGGTGTGGCGCGACGTGCCGATGTACGCGCTCGGCGTCTGGATCCTGGTCTCGGCCGCCGGCAGCGTGTTGGCCGGCGTGCCGGGCAACTTCCTGGTGCTGGCCTTCGCCGGTGGCGGCGGCATGCTGGCGCTGTCGGTGTACTACGCGATCCGGCGTCGCGGATGAGCGAGCCGTGGCCGGAGCTCGACCCCGTCATCCATGCCCAGGCCCGGCTGCGCGTGATGGTCGCGCTGTCCACGCTCGGGGCCGGTGACCGGCTGACTTTCCCGCGGTTGCAACAACTTCTGGACATGACCGCGGGCAACCTCTCCACGCACCTGCGCAAGCTCGAGGACGCCGCGTACGTGGAGATCAGCAAGACCCACGAGCGTCGCACGCCCGTGACCTACGTCGCCCTGACGCCCGCCGGCCGGCGCGCGTTCGAGGCGTACACCGAGGGGCTTCGTGCCCTGTTGGGACCGAGGGGGGAACCGCCATGATCATCGAGGTAGAGGGCCTGCGAAAGCGTTACGGGCCAAGGAAGGCCGTAGACGGCGTCACGCTGTCGGTGCACGAGGGGGAGTTCTTCGGCGTGCTCGGCCCCAACGGGGCCGGCAAGTCCACGCTGGTCGAGATCGTCGAGGGTCTGCGCCCCGCCGACTCGGGTTCCGTCCGGGTCTTCGGTCGATCGCCCTGGCCGCGTGACCTGGACCTGTTGGCCCGCCTGGGCATTCAGACCCAGTCGTCCGCGTTCTTCACCCGCCACACGGCCCGTGAGCACCTGCGCCGCGTCGCCGCCCTGCACCGGATTTCCCGCTCTCGGGCCGATGAGGTTCTCACGCTCGTCGGTCTCGACGAGAGCGCCGACACCCGGGTCGAGAAACTGTCCGGCGGTCAGCGCCAGCGCCTGGCTATCGCCTCCGCGCTCACCCACGACCCCGAGATCCTGTTCCTGGACGAGCCCACTGCTGCGCTGGATCCATTGGCCCGCAAGCAACTCTGGGGACTGCTCAAGAGCTTGTCCGACCGCACCGTCATCTACACCACGCATCACCTCGATGAGGCCGAGCACCTGTGCGACCGCGTCGCGATCCTCCATCGTGGACAGATCGTCGCCGTTGACACCCCGTCGGCCCTGCGTGAGCGGACCGGCGCCGCCACTCTGGAAGACGCCTACCTGGCGTTGGTGGCCGCATGAACGCCGCCGCCGGCGCCTACCTGATCGCCATGCTGCGCAACAGGATCGCCCTGTTCTTCACGTTCGCGTTCCCGTTGCTGTTCATCGTCCTGTTCGGACTCCTGTTTGGCGGGCCCGGCCACATGAACCAGCTCACCGCCGGCGTCCTGGACTGGGCCGTCGGCAACTCCGCCATGTTCGGCGTCGCCTACTCGATCGTCCAGTGGCGCAAGGACGACCTGCTCCGCCTCGTCCGCACGACCCCGACGCCCATCACCTCTTTGCTGTCCGGCTGGTACGTCGTCACCGTCGGCCTGGCCATCGCCCAGGCCGTCCTGTTCCTCGGCGTTTCTCTGCTGCCCGCCTTCGGACTCACCGTCACCTCGCCGAGCATCGTGCTGCTGCCTCTGGTCTTGATGGTCGGCAGCCTGACCTTCTTCGCCATGGGCGTGCTCGTCGCCCGGGTAGCCCCGAATCCCGATGCCGTGGCCGCCATCGCCAACTGCATCATGATCCCCATGGCCTTCCTGTCCGGCTCCTTCTATCCCTTGGAGCTGGCCCCGCCCTGGCTCACCACCGCGTCCCGCTTCATGCCCCTGACCTACCTCAACGACGCCGTCCGCCAGACCCTGTCCGGCGGCTACGCCGTCCTGATCCCGTTGTCGGCCCTACTCGGCTTCGCCGTCCTCTTCGGAGCCATCGGACTGCGCACCTTCAAGTGGGCCGACAGTGTTTGATGGCGCCGCCTCCGGCGTCGCGGCTCGGCCCCTCGTGACCGGTGCCTCGCCCTTGCCGGATTTAGCCCGCCGCGTCGGCTTGGGTGGGTGGGTGCGTTCGGTGGCGGCGGGCGAAATCCGGCAATCGTGCGAAGCACCGGCGGGGCCGAGCGGCGTTGGGGGCCGGCAGTACCTTCTCCGCGCCTGCGGCGTCGCGGGCTCGGCCGCCGTGAGGCCGGGGCCGAGCCGACTCCGGGCTGACGCCTACTCGCCCTTGCTGCGGCGGTCGTACGACACCGAGTAGGCGGCGTTGCGCAGGTTGGGCAGTGGGTCGTCGGACAGCTCGATGCCCGGGGTGAGGTTGGTCGGGTCGAAGATCTGCGCGGCCCAGTGGTCCTGGTCGGAGACCTCGCCGGTGACGGTCAACTCGCCCACGGCGATCTCCGGGCGGTCGGCCGGCCAGACCTGGGTGGCGTCGTGGGTGGGGTCGGAGGGATCGGCCAACGTGGCGTGCAGGGTGAACGTCACGGGACCGCGGCCCAGTCGTGAGGCGAACTCGCTGATGAGGAACTGTTCTTCCTCGTTGGCGATCTCGTCGGGGCCGAGGTTCTGCTCCCCGAGGGAGGGGGCCCAGCGGTAGCGCACGGCCTGGCGGTCGCCGTCGGCGTTCACCCACATGAACGCGTGCAGGGCGGCGTAGGCGGTGGTGCCGAAGCTGGCCGGCACGCCCATCTCGCCCAGGGCCTGGAAGGCGGGGATGGAGCTGGGGTTGGCGGCCAGGAAGCCCTGAAGGTGGGCCTTGTCGCCCTTGCCGGCGTCCTTGTCGGCGGCCAGCGCCCGCACGAGGTCGAGGAACTGGGCAGGGGTGGCGACCAGGAAGCGAGGAAGGTTCACGCCGATGAGGTCGGTGGCGGTGCCGTCGGGCAGCGCGAACTTGACGGCCATGCCCCGCCCGCCGGGCTGGGTGTCGGGCATGGCGGGATTGCCGCTGCCGTTGGAGAAACGCACGGTGGCCGAGACGGGCTCGCCGGACAGGTGAGCGGCGGTCGTGTACTTGGCGGCGTCGCCGGTGGGCGTGAACGTGGCCACGAAGCAGGCGCCACGGGCATGGGCCCGACGGTAACCGGCGTGCCGGCCGTCGAGGTGCTCCATGGTGTCGACGACCTGCACGGGCAGCGAGCTTTCAGCGGTCATGAGCGTGCTGGTCCAATCGGCGTGGTGGGGGAGTCGACAGTAGGTCTAAGCCCACCACGAGTTCGGAGTCCAGGCATCCTGACCTGGGCTTCCCCACCCGGCAGTGTTTGGGACACGTTCGAACTACCCGGAGGTTCCCGTGCCCACAGCGCTGGCCAGGCCCGATCTCGATCCCGAACCGAAGGGCGCCCTGGAACGGTCGCTGGTGGCCGTCTTCGTCGTGCTGCCGTTACTGGCGCTGCTCGCCGCGGTGCCGCTGGCCTGGGGCTGGGGCCTCGGCTGGCACGATGTCGTGATCGTCGTGGTCTTCTACTTCGTGTCCGGATTCGGCGTGACGGTGGGATTCCACCGCCTGTTCACGCACGGCTCGTTCCGCGCCACACCGGCGCTGCGGGTGGGACTGGCCATCGCCGGCAGCCTGGCGCTGGAGATGGGCGTGATCGACTGGGTCGCCACCCACCGCCGCCACCACAAGTACGCCGACCGGGCCGGCGACCCGCACTCGCCGTGGCGGTTCGGCTCGGACTGGAAGGCGCTGACCAAGGGCCTGCTGCACGCCCACGTGGGCTGGCTGTTCGATCGTGAGCGGACCTCGGCCGAGAAGTTCTGCCCCGACCTGCTGGCCGATCCGGCGATCAAGCGGGTGCACGAGCGGTTCGAGCTGCTGGTGGCCGTGTCGCTGCTGGTGCCGGCGCTGGTCGGCGGCCTGTGGAGCATGTCGTGGCAGGGCGCCCTCACGGCGTTCTTCTGGGGTTCGCTGGTCCGCGTCGCGCTGCTGCACCACGTCACGTGGTCGATCAACTCGATCTGCCACACGTTCGGGGCCGAGGAGTTCGAGGTCCGCGACAAGTCACGCAACGTGGCCTGGCTGGCCGTGCTGAGCATGGGCGAGTCCTGGCACAACCTGCACCACAGCGACCCCACCTGCGCCCGGCACGGCGCGCTGCCCGGCCAGGTCGATCCCAGCGCCCGGGTCATCTGGATCTTCGAACGGCTCGGCTGGGCCCACGACGTGCGCTGGCCGGACCCCGAGCGACTTGCCGCAAAGCGGCTGTCGGCCAGTCGGGTTTGAGGAGAATGGCCGTTGTGGCCCCACCGATCACCCTGGTCTCCCGCATGATGACGCGACTGCGACTCGTGCCGGTGGCGCTCGGCCTGGCGATCGCCAGCCTGCTGGGCATCCCCGTGCTGGTCTTCGTGATCGTCTCCACGGCCCTGATCCCGCTCTGGGTCGGCGTGCCGACGGTCATCGCCGCGGTGGCGCTGAGCCGCCGGTTCGCCGACCTGCACCGGTCGGTCGCCGGCAGCCTGCTCGGCCGTGAAGTGGCCCGCCCGTACCGGCCGATCGGCGCGGCCGACAACTGGGTGGCGCGGTTCCGCATCGCCGCCGGCGACCCGGCGACCTGGCGGGACCTGAGCTGGCTGCTGTCCAACATCGTGGTCGGCCTGATCACCAGCATCCTGGTGGTGGCGCTGCTGCTCGGCGGCCTGTTCTGGCTGCTGACGCCGCTGTGGTTCGCCCTGTTCGTGCCGGACGGCGGCGACATCCAGGTGCTCGGCTTCTCCGTCCGCACCGAGGGCGAATCGTGGTTCGTGGTGCCGCTGGGCGCGGCCGAGCTGATCTTCTGGAGTTGGGTGTCACCCCGGCTGATCTGGCTCAACGCCACCGTGATCGCCGGTCTGCTGGGGCCGACCGAGGCGGCGGTGGCCAACACCCAGCTGACCACGAGGGTGGCGCAGCTGTCCGAATCGAGGGCGGTGTCGGTGGACACGCACGCGTCCGAGCTGCGACGCATCGAGCGGGACCTGCACGACGGGGCGCAGGCTCGGCTGGTGGCGCTGGGCATGAGCCTGGGCATGGCCGAGGAGACGGTCGACGACGACCCGGAGATGGCCAAGCAGTTGCTGGCCGAGGCCCGGGAGTCCACCACCACCGCGCTGGCCGAGCTGCGGGGGCTGGTGCGCGGCATCCTGCCGCCGGTGCTGGCCGACCGGGGCCTTGAGGGCGCGCTGCAGGCGTTGGCGCTGGCCAGTCCGCTGCCCGTGCAGGTGGCCATCGACCTGCCGGGGCGGCCGCCGGAGCCGGTGGAGTCGGCGGTGTACTTCGCGATCGCCGAGGCCCTGACCAACATCGCCAAGCACGGCGCGGCCGACACAGTGTGGCTGCGGCTGTCCTATTCGGACGGAAAGTTGGTGGCGGTGGTCGGCGACGACGGGCGTGGCGGCGCCAGCGTCGAGCCGGGCGGCGGCCTGCACGGGCTGGAGCGCCGGCTGGCCGCCTTCGACGGAACCCTGTTGGTGACCAGCCCGCTAGGCGGCCCGACTGTCGTCTACCTCGAGGTCCCCTGCGCGCTCACGGCCCCGTGATGCCACCAGGTTGGCCAGGATCAGGCCGACGGAGGCGATGATCACGTTCTGCAGCGCGGCGGACAGGCCGTTCCACTTGGAGGACTGCCACATCTGGAAGTACTCGCCGCCGATGGCGATGAAGCCGCCGCCGAACAGCATCGCCTCCATCAGCCAGCCCAGCGAGGACAGCCGTTTCGCCGCCTCGCTGCCCCGGATCCAGGCCACGACGGCGGCGATCAGCGCGATCGCCGCCAGGCCCTCCCAGGCGATGATCAGGACGTAGGCCGTGGTCACCAGGCCGGGGCTGGTGATGGCCCGCCACATCAGGTGCGGCGACTTGAACGTGGTGTCCATCGCGAACACGTGTTGCACGAACGCGTAGTTCGTGTCGTAGTCCGTGATGTTGCCGATCGTGATCAGCGCGAGCTGCAGCGCGCTGATCGCGGTGAGCACCCCGACGACCACACGCAGGCCGCCCAGTCTCGAGAGAAGACGCATGGCGGGGACTCTACGTGGGCCGTTCGTCACCCTGGGCAGGTTTCGGCGGGACTCTCCAGTACGTTCACGGTCATGCCCCTGGTCTCGGTGCTGACCGCCGCGCTCGCCGACCGAGCCCCGCTGCTGCCGGCCACCGGCGACAGCCTGGCCGCGCAGGCGCTGCCGCCCGGCTGGGAGCTGGAGTGGATCGTCGAGGAAGACGGCCTGGAGCCGTCGTTGGGGTCGGTCGTGGCCGGTTTTCCGGTGACGTCGCACCGTGCGCTCGGGGTGGGCATGGGCGTGGCCGCCACCCGCAATCTGGCCTTGTCACGGGCCCGTGGCGACCTCGTGCACGTCCTCGATTCGGACGACCTGATGGCGCCCAACGGCCTCGCCACGGTGATCGCCGCCTTCGAACGGAACCCCGACATCGGCTGGGTCGCGGGCCAGGCCGACAACCTCATGCCGGACGGCAGCCGCGTGAGCTTCGAGCCGATCTCGCCGACCGGCCGCGTCGAGGCCGGCGCGGTCAACGACTACGTGCTGGAACACGGCCGCGGCCCGTTTCATCCGGCCGGCCTGACGTTGCGCACCGACCTGGCCCGCGCGGTCGGCGGCTGGGCGGCGTTGCCCCGGGCCGAGGACATGGCGCTGGTGGTGGCCGCGGCCGAGGTCGCCGCCGGCTATCACACGCCCGAGGTCACCTGGCTGTACCGGCAGCATCCCGGCCAGATGACCCGCGCCGACGACTGGCCGGACCTGGATCCCGCGTGCTGGACGGTGATCCGGCAGCGCATCGAGTCGATGCGGCGGCTGAAGGCGATGGCCTGATGCCACTGCTGTCCGTGCTCACGGCCGTGCACGGCGATCGCGCCGACGTGCTGGCCGCCGCCGGTGAATCCGTTGCCGCGCAAGAGCTTCCGCCCGGCTGGGAGCTGGAGTGGGTCGTCCAGGAGGACGGCGAACGGCCGCGACTGGGCGAGGGCGCCCAAGCCTTCTACGCCGCCAACGGCACGCAGTTGGGTGTCGCCGTGACCAGAAACCTGGCGCTGGCCAGGGTTCGCGGCGAACTCGTGCGGGTGTTGGACTCGGATGACGTGCTGCTGCCCGGCGCCTTGGCTCGGGCGATCGGGGCGTTCAACGCGCACCCCGAGATCCAGTGGGTCGTCGGTCGGCCGCGGATGGCCGACGCGGTCTACTTCCAGCTGCTGCCCGAGGGTGTGCACGCCCGTGGTGCAATCGGTGCGTACGTCAAGGAACACCGGCGTTCGCCGATCCACTGCGCCGGTCTCACCGCGCGGACGACGATCATTCGTGCGGTCGGCGGCTGGTGCGCCAATCCGCGTGCCGAGGATATCGAGCTCGTCGCGGCGATCTCCGAACTCGCGCCCGGATACGTCGACGCCACCCCGTCATGGCTGTATCGCAGCCATGAAGGGCAGACGGTGCGGCAACCGGGTTGGCGCGCGCTGCACGCCGAGTCGTACCTGATGATCCACCAGCGACTTGCCGCCGCCAGGGCACTGGGGTTGCGGATGGGGACGAACTGATGCCACTGCTGTCCGTGCTGACCGCGGCCCACGCCGGCCGGGCCGACCTGCTGGCCCGGGCCGGGGAAAGCGTTGCCGCGCAACAGCTTCCCGAGGGCTGGCGGCTGGAGTGGATCGTCCAGGAGGACGGCCCTTCGTCGTCGCTGGCCCCGGTCGTCGAGCGCTTCCCGTTCGCCCTGCACTCCGCCCACGGCGAGCAGCTCGGCATCGCCACCACCCGCAACCTCGCACTGACCAGGGTCGACGGCGAGCTCGTGCACGTGCTCGACTCGGACGACGAGTTGCTGCCCAACGCCGTTTCCGTTGCCGTAGAAGCATTTGACGCGTATCCCGCGGTGCACTGGGTCGCCGCCCAGGCCGACGACCTGTTGCCCGACGACAGCCGACGGTCCTTCGCGCTGGAGTACCCGGCCGGCTACGTCGAGCCCGGGAAGATCAACGAGTTCACCGTCGACCGCGGCGAGCCGCCGATCCACTGCGCCGGCCTGACCATGCGCACCCGGACCGTGCGGGCGCTCGGGGGCTGGGCGGCCAACCCTCGGTCCGAGGACAGTGCCCTGTTCGTCGCTCTGGCCGAGTTGACGCCCGGCTACATCACGTCGGAAGTGACCTGGCTGCACCGGTTGCACACCGCGCAGACCACCGGCGAGCAGGCGTGGCGGACGTTGCGGGCCGAGTCGATGACCATGGTCCGCCAACGGCTGGCCGCGCTGCGCGAGCTGGGTCTGGAGCTGGACGCCTGATGCCGCTGCTGTCCCTGCTCACGCCGGTGCTGGCCGACCGGGCCGAGCTACTGGCCGAGGCCGGCAATTCCATTGCCGCGCAACAGCTTCCGCCCGGCTGGGTACTGGAGTGGATCGTGCAGGAGGACGGCCCTTCGCCGTCGCTGCACGAGCTGGTCGAGGGCTTCCCGTTCTCCCGCTACCGAGCCAACGGCGAGCGGCTCGGCGTCGCCGTGACGAGGAACCTGGCGTTGTCCCGCGCCGACGGCGAGCTGGTCCACGTCCTCGACTCCGATGATTTGCTTCTGCCCCAGGGCCTTTCCGTCGCCATCGAGGCCTTCGCCGCGCATCCCGACATCCACTGGGTCGCCGGCCAGGGCGACGACCTGCTGGCCGACGGCAGCCGCCGGTCGGTGCGCCTCGACCTCGCCGCCGGCCGGGTCGAACGCGGCGTGCTCACCCAGTACTTCGTCGATCACGGCGGCGTGCCCATCCACCCGGCCGGCCTGACCATGCGCACCGCCGCCGTGCGGGCCCTGGGCGGCTGGGCCGCCGCCCCTCGCTCGGAGGACGTCGCCCTCCTGGTCGCCGTGGCCGACCTCGCCCCTGGCTACCTCACCCCGACCGCGACCTGGCTGGCCCGCCAACACCCCGGCCAAACCACCCGCGCCCCCTCCTGGCAGTCCCTCTTCCCCCTGGCCGACACCCAGATCACCCAGCGCATAACCGCCCAACGCACCGCCAACCTCCACTACTGAAACCCCCGCGAGTCACGCTCTCGGGCACACTGAATGTCGGTTTTCGTGTGCTGGAGGGCGGGACTCGCGGGGGTGGTGGGTTTGGGGCCGAACCCCCGCGAGTCACGCTCTCGGGCACCAGGGCGAGTTCCGCCCTCGGGCATTTTCCAGCGTGGTCGCGCCGGGTGGGTGGGCCCGAGGACGGGACTCGCCCGCCCGAGAGCGTGACTCGCGTTGCTGGGGGCGCGCTCGCGTTGTTAAGGGCAGGGGGGCGAGTAAGGGAGTTGGGAGAGGTGTAGGGCCCAGACGGATTCGGTGAGGACGTTGCGGGTGGCGGCGCAGATGTGGTTCACGGCGTGGTCGACGTCCAGGTCGAGGGTCCGCAGCGCCACGTCGGGGTTCGTCGCGTAGACGATGTAGTCGGTGCCGGGAAGGTAGGCGGCGGCGTCGTAGGTCAGGTTGCGCTGCACCACCGACAGGCCCATCGCCACCGGCTTGGCCGGATCGGAGACGTCCCACATGCGCACGCCCTGGTCGGCGTTGCCGGTGATCAGGGTGCGGCCGTCGGCGCTGAACTTCACCGACTGCATGCCCTTGGCGTAGCCGGTCAGCCGGCCGAGCTGCCGCGGGTGGGCCGGGTCGCTGACGTCCCACAGCAGCACGAAGTCGTCGTCGCCGGCGGTGGCCAGGGTCTGGCCGTCGGGGGTCAGCGCCAGCACGCCGACGGCGTCCTCGTGCCCGGTCAGCGGACTGCCGATCGGCTTGGGGTCGGCCGGGTCGGAGACGTCCCACAGCCGCACGGTGTTGGTGGCGCTGGCGGTGATCAGCGTCTTGCCGTCCGGAGTGAACACGCCGTCGTAGATGTAGTCGCTGCGCCGGTCGCCGTGCTTGATCACCGGCGGCCCCAGCGGCCGCGGGTGCGCCGGGTCGCTGATGTCGTACAGCTGGGCGGTGTGGTCGTCGTGGTCGGAGGCCATGATCTTGCCGTCGGGGCTGATCGCCAGCATGGACGAGTACCGGGTCTCCAGCGGGATCGGCGTTCCCAGCTGGCGGGGATGGTTCGGGTCGGAGACGTCGAAGAACCGGACCCCCTTGTTGCCGCCGGTCACGACCAGCACGCGGCCGTCGGGCGTGAATCGGGTCTGGCTGACGCCCTCCAGCCCGGTGATCATGCCCAGCTGCCGCAGGTGCGCCGGATCCGAGGTGTCCCACAGCCGCACCGAGCCGTCGGCGGCCCCGCTGGCCACGACCTTGCCGTCCGGACGCGGGGTGGGCGCGTTGATCGAGCCGGTCTGCCCGATGCCCAGCGGCGACGGCATGGTCCACAGCCGGACCTCGGTGTCGCCGCCGCCGGTGACCAGCGTCCTGCCGTCCGGGCTGAAGCCCATGGCGTACAGGCCGTTGCCGGTCAGCGGCTGGCCGATCAGGCCCGGCTGCTCGGGATTGGTCACGTTCCACAGCCGGGCCGAGCCGTCGCCGCCGGCCGAGCCCAGCACCTTGCCGTCCGGCGTGAAGGCCAGCGACCACTGCGCGCTCAGCCCGCTCAGCGGCAGCCCGATCTCCGACATCGACGCCGGGTCGCGGACGTTCCACAGCCGGACCGAGCCGTCCGCGCTGGCGCTGGCCAGCATGCTGTTGTCCGGGCTGAACGCCACCGAGTGCACGGTGTCCTTGTAGCCGCTCAGCGGCGCCCCGACCTGGACCGCCGCCCGCGGGTTGGAGACGTCGTAGAGCAACACGGTCTTGTCGTCGCCGCCGGCGGCGAGGTAGTGGCCGTTCGAGCTGAAGGCGATCGAGCGCACCGGGTTGGTGTGCCCGGTCAGCGGGGGCAGCGGCGTCGGGGCGGCCAGGTCGTGCACGTCCCAGAGCTGCGTCTTCTGGTGCTCGCAGGCGGCGGCCAGCGTCTTGCCGTCGGGGCTGAACGCCACCAGGTAGACGGTGCCGGTGTCCTGGTCGAGCGGCCGGCCGAGGAGCCGGGGCCGGGCCGGGTCGGTGATGTCGTACAACCGCACCAGGTGGTCGTCGCCGGCCGCGGCCAGCGTCTTGCCGTCCGGGCTGAACACGGCCGAGCTGACCCAGCTGCCGAAGCCGGTGATCGGCTTGCCGATCGGTACCGGATGCTGCCGGTCGCGCACGTCCCATAGCCGGACCGTGTTGTCGTAGCTGGCGGTGGCCAGCAGCTGCCCGTCCGGGCTGAACGTGGTCAGGTACACCGCGCCGGAGTGGCCGTCGAGCACGGTGGCCAGCGGCGCCGAGGCCGAGGACAGCACCCGCGACGATGCGGCCGGGTCGTCCGGACGCATCCGGTGCGCCACCAGCGCCAACTGCGCGGCCAGCGACGGGTCGGTGGCCATGACGTTGTCGGCCTCGGCCAGCACCCCGTTGTACAGCGCGTCGTCCCGCTGGTTGAAGGCCAGCGTCGCGGCGACCACGGCCACCGTCACCAGCACCGCGGCGGCGGCCACGCCGGTCCGGCGCAGCCAGGTCGCGCGGCGGCGGTGACGGATCGCGTTGTCCAGGAACGCCCGGGCCACGGTGGTCAGCGCGCTGGCGTCGGCGCTGCGGGCCCACTGCTGGGCCGCCTCCAGCCGCCCACCCCGGTAGAGCAGCGTGGCGTCGCGGTGCTCGGCCTCCCAGCTCTCGGCGTCCTCCTCCAGCCGCTGCCGCAGCAGGTTGCCGGCACGGTCCCGGTCGATCCAGCCGCGCAGCCGCGGCCACGCCTGCAACAGCGCCTCGTGGGTGATCTCCACGATGCCGGCGTCCAGCGTGATCAGCCGGGCCCGGGCCAACACCTCCAGCGCCTCGGCCGCCGCCGCCGGGTTGACGGCCTGCTCCAGCAGCTCCTGCCGGCTCGACCGGCGGCGCGTGTCCTGCGTGTCCTCGCCGACGCGGACCAGCCGCAGCAACACCGGCCGCGCCGCCGCCTGACCGGCCGTGTCCAGGTCGGCCCAGGCGCGCTCGGCCGTGGCCGCGACCGCGCCCTGGATGCCGCCCGCCGCGCGGTAGCCGGCCACGGTCATCCGGCCCGCCTGCCGACGCTGCCAGGTCGCCAGCAGCGCGTGCGACAGCAGCGGCAGCGCGCCCGCGTCGTAGCTGCCCTGGCCGTTGCGCGACGTGTTCACGCCCAGGTCCGACAGCATCAGGTCGACGAGGCCCGATTCCAGCGTGAGGCCCACGGCACGGGCCGGGCGCGCCACGGCCTCCCGCAGCTCGGCCACGGTCATCGCGCCCAGCACCATCTGCCGGTCCTGGAGCGCCTCGGCCAGCTCGCGGTAGTCCAGGCAGCGGCCGTAGAAGTCAGCCCGCACGCCCAGCACCACCAGCGCCTGGCCCTCGCCCGTGCACGCCGCGTGCAGCGCCGCCACGAACAGCCCGCGCCGCGCCTCCTCGTCGGCCAGCGTGAACGTCTCCTCGAACTGGTCGACCATGAGCACCGGCCGCGCGCCCGGGCCGGCCACCCGCTCGCCGTAGGCGGCCACCGCCTCACGGACCTTGGCCGTGAACTTGTCCTCGTCGAAGTCGGTGAAGCCGTCGTCCACCGCCTCGGCCAGCTCCGGCACCAGCCGCACCAGCTCCTTGAGCGGGTCCACGGTCGGCGTCAGCACCACCGTCGGCCACGCGCCCGGACCCAGCGCGCCCTCCTGCACCGCCGGGCCCAGCCCCGCGCGCATCAGCGACGACTTGCCCGCGCCCGAGGCGCCGACCAGCATCACGATGCCGCCCGTCCGCACCGCCGACGCCAGCCGCGACACCAGGGCCGCCGTGCTCCGCTCGCGGCCGTAGAACCAGCCCGCGTCCTCCTGCCGGAACACCGCCAGGCCGCGGTACGGGCAGGCGCCGGAGTCCTCGGCCGTCTCCGCCGGCGTCTCCTCGTCCGAGGTGACCGGGCTCGCCAGCGCCTGCTCCCACAGCCGATGCCAGTCCGTCAGGTCGTACAGGCCCTCCACGACCGGCGTCGCCCGCAGCTTGCGCGCCTCGCCGACCAACACCTCCAGCACCGCCTGCAACGCCGAGAAGCGCGCCGGCACGTTCCGGCCCCGCCGCCAGTCGCTGACCCGCTGCGCCGGCACCCGCACCGGGCGGCCCCGCTCGTCCACCTTCCGGGCCCGCGCCACCGACTCGGTGACCCGCTTCAGCGGCGGCTCGCCCGCCTCCGCGTACAGCAGCGCGAACCGCTCCGCGAACTGCCCACGAGGGCCAAGCACCGGTCCCGAACTGCTCATGTGTCGCGGCCCGCCCGTAGTCGTGTCTGCCGGCCGCCCCGTCCGGACCGGAAAACCATCTTCCCCATCTGAGCAGGCATTTTACGGACCGGAACCGGCGCGCGGGGGTCGGCCCCCACGCGCGGCTGACATGCTCGTTCCGGTGTGTTCCCGAAGGGTCCTCGTTGGGGAAGGCGGGGCGTTTCGGGGATGAGGTTCCAGCGGTGGCGGCCCCCGTTCGTCACTGAGGAGCAGAGGGGTCTCCTCAGTGGTGGGAAGCCGCCGGACTGGCGCCCGCACTGGGGGGAGACGACGACCCACCGGCCGCGCAGCCGGTACGAGCCGGTGGGTCCGAAGGGCTTGTCGGCCGCCGAACCCGCTACGGCACGCCGACGGACCCGCGGCGCGGCGGGTCCGCCCTGGTCGTCCGCACCAGGGCGGACCCGCCGTGCTTGTTGGCGCCGCCTCCGGCGTCGCGGCTCGGCCCCTCGTGACCCCTGCCTCGCCCTTG
>NZ_JBFBAM010000105.1:0-24546 GCF_040682195.1 Kutzneria sp. NPDC051319
CCCACGCAAAACGCTCGGCTGGGACACCCCAGCCGAGCGCTTGGCTAAGCTCCTGGCCGACGCCAGCTAGCTACTTGTGTTGCAACGACCCCTAGAAACCGCCCACCGGGCGGGGGCCGCTCGGAACCGGCCTGCCATGATCCGCGTCAGAGCGGGGAACCCACTGGGAGGGATCATGCAGGATCGTGTGCACGGCACCGTCATGCCCGTGCTGGACATCATGCTCAATCCGGGCGAATCGGTGTGCGCCGAGTCCGGGGAGCTGTCCTGGATGTCGGCCAGCATCCAGCTGAGCACCTCGACGCAGGGCGCCGGCAGCAGCGGCGTTTTCGGGGCCCTCAAACGCAGTCTGTCCGGCGGCACCTTCTTTATGACCAACTACACCGCCGTGGGCCAACCCGGTTCCGTGTCCTTCGCCGCCCACCTGCCCGGGCAGATCTTCCCCGTGGACGTCGCTCCCCAGCCCGGTTACGGCTTTCTCGCTCACCGCCGCTCCTACGTCGCCGGCACCATGGGCGTCACCCTCACCACCGGCTTCCAGCAGCGGCTCGGCGCCGGCATCTTCGGCGGCGAGGGCTTCCTCCTCCAGCGCATCGGCGGCCAAGGCCGCGCGTGGCTCCAGCTGTCCGGCGAGGTCGTGCCCTACGACCTCCAGCCCGGTCAGGTGATCCGCGCCCACCCCGGGCACATCGGCCTGTTCCAGGACACCGTGCAGTTCGGCATCACCACCGTGCCCGGCATCCGCAACAAGCTCTTCGGCGGCGACGGCATCTTCCTGGCCGAGCTCACCGGCCCCGGCCGCGTGTGGCTGCAGTCCCTGCCCATCGACCGCCTCGCCCACTCCCTCACCCCGTACCTGCCGCAGAACGAGGGCGGCCGAAGCAGCCTGTTCAACAACTAGCGGCCGGCGGCGCAGCAACATGCAGGGAAGGACGCCTTACCCTCGTTGAACGCAGGGAAGGACGCCTTACCTGCATGCGGCCATCGCCTCAGCGCAGGCGCTCGACCTTGAGCTCGTCGTCGCGGTAGCGGGCGCGCAGGGGCTTCTTGTCGAACTTGCCGACGGTGGTCTTGGGGATCTCCTCGACGAAGGTCCAGTTCTCGGGGACCTGCCACTTGGCGACCTTGGCGGCGAGGAAGTCGGCCAGCTCGGCGGCGGCGACCGAGGCGCCGGCGCGCACGACGACGAAGGCCAGGGGGCGCTCGTCCCAGCGCTGGTCGGGGATGCCGATGACGGCGGCCTCGGCGACGGCGGGGTGGCCCATGAGGTGGTTCTCGAGCTCGACGGAGGAGATCCACTCGCCGCCGGACTTGATGACGTCCTTGGCCCGGTCGGTGATCTGGAAGAAGCCGCGGGCGTCGACGGTGCCGATGTCGCCGGTGCGCAGCCAGCCGTCGTCGAACTTCTCGGGGGCGTCGTCGCGGAAGTAGGAGCCGGTGATCCACGGCCCGCGGACCTCGATCTCACCGACGGACTCGCCGTCCCACGGCAGGACTTCGCCGACGGCGTCGACGATGCGCATCTCGACGCCGGCGGCGACGCGGCCGGACCTGAGGCGCCACCGGAGGTCCTCGGCCGTGCCCGGCTCGACGCCGGCGGGCGGCAGGGCCATGCCGCCCAGCGGGCTGGTCTCGGTCATGCCCCAGCCCTGGATGATCCGCAGCCCGTACTTCTCGTCGAATGCCGTGAGCAGCGCCGAAGGAATGGCCGCGCCGCCGGAAGTGCCGGCACGCAAGGAGGAAAGGTCGATGTCGGCCACGGCGCCGTAGTTGAGGATGGCGCTCCAGATGGTCGGCACGGCTGAGGCCAGCGTCGACTGCTCGGCGGCGACGAAGCGGGTCAACTGGTCGGGCATCATGAACGGCCCGGGCATGTGCAGTGTCGCGCCGGAAAGGAAGGCGCCGTACGGAATTCCCCACGCGTTGACGTGGAACATGGGCACGATGGCCAGCACCCGGTCGGCCTCGGTGAAGCCGATCAGGGACGCCGACAGCACGGCCATGGCGTGCAGGTAGGTCGACCGGTGCGAGTAGACGACGCCCTTGGGGTTGCCGGTGGTTCCGCTGGTGTAGCACATGGTCGCGGCCGACCGCTCGTCCAGCTCGGGCCACACGAAGCCGGGCTCCTCGGCGGCGATGAGGTCCGAGTACCGCAGCACGCGGTCGCCGAGCACGCTGGCGTCGCCGTCGCCGACCACGATGAACTTCTCCACCGCACTGAAGTCGGGCAGGCTGCGGGCCAGCAGCGGCACCAGGTTGTCGTCAACCATGATGATCTTGTCTTCGGCATGGTTGACGATGTGCGACAGCTGCTCCGGGAACAGCCGGATGTTGAGCGTGTGCAGCACGGCGCCCATGCCCGGCACCGCGAAGTACGCCTCGAGGTGCTCCTGGCTGTTCCAGCAGAAGGTGGCGACCCGGTCGCCGGCGCCGACCCCGAGCCGGGTCAGCGCCGCGGCCAGCCGCTCGGCGTTCGCGGCGACCTCGGCGAAGGTGGCGCGGCGGAAGCCGGAGCCGGTGTTCGTCACGCACTCGCTGCCGCCGTAGACCGAGGCGCCGTGCCGCAGGATCGCGGGGATGGTGAGCGGGTACTCCTGCATGGTGCTGACGATCACGCGACGACCTCCGTTGGACGACTCGCGACCACGCTAGTACCGACCAGTTGGTATGGCAACGGCGCTGCCCGTTCACCAAGAATTCATGACCCGATCCGGCCAACACCCGCCGCCGCCCCCACGGCCCGGGCGATGATCGCCACGGCGGCGTTGTCGCCACATGATTCCCTTGGGAGACAAAGGTGAAGCGGCTGATCAGCATCGGCCTCGCGGCCGTTCTGGTGATCGGGGTGGCACTGGCCGTGATCTTCGGCGGCGGCGGCACCGACAGCACCCAGCTGACGACCGTGCGTGGCGTCATCGGCTCGGAGAAGCTGGCCTTCTTCAGCGACCAGCGGGTCAAGGACGCGTTCGCCAAGCACGGCCTCGACGTGCAGGTGGATCCGGCCGGCTCGCGCCAGATGGCCACCCGGACGGACCTGTCGAAGTACGACTTCGCCTTCCCGTCCAGCAGCCCCGCGGCCGACCGCATCCGGCACGACCACGGCAATGCCCACACCTACGCCCCGTTCTCCTCGCCGATGGCGGTGGCCACCTTCGCCCCGATCGTCGACCTGCTGACCAAGGCCGGCGTGGTGCACAAGGGCGCGGGCGACTACGACGTGCTGGACATCGCCAAGTACATGGAGCTCACCGCGAACGGCACGCGCTGGGACCAGCTGCCCGGCAACACCAGCTATCCGGTGCGCAAGAACATCCTGATCACCACCACCGATCCCCGCGACTCCAACTCGGCGGCGATGTACCTGTCCATCGCCTCCTACGTGGCCAACGGCTTCAGCGTGGTCAACACGCAGCAGCAGGAGGCGGCGATCCTGCCCAAGGTCACCCCGCTGTTCACCAACCAGGGCTACACCCAGAACAGCTCGGACGCGCCCTTCGAAGACTTCCTGTCGGCCGGCATCGGCCGCAATCCCATGGTGTTGGTCTACGAGGCGCAGTACGCCGACCGTCTGGTGCGCGACGACGGTTCGATCAAGCCCGACATGCGGCTGGTGTACCTGTCCCCCACCGTCTACTCCAAGCACACGCTGGTCGCGCTGAAGGGCCCGGGCGACCAGGTCGGGCAGCTGCTCAACAGCGACCCCGAGCTGTCGAAGCTGGCCGCCACCTTCGGTTTCCGCACGCAGGACCCGAAGTACTTCACCCAGGTCGTTTCCGAGCACAAGCTGCCGCTGCCGACCTCGCTGGTGGACACCGTCGACCCGCCGTCGTTCGAGACGCTCGAACGCCTGCTGGATGCCGTCGGAAAGCAGTACGGGGCGTGAGCGAGCGGCCATTGACCGCGCCGGAGCCGGTCGGGGCGGTGTCGACGTCCAGCGCGACGGGCATGGTGCCGGTGCCGACGGAGCGGCTGGGCGAGCTGGCCGACGACGCCGAGCGGATCGCCGCCGAGCTGGGCGCGATGGACCCGATGGCGCCGGACTTCTCGGTGCGGGTGGGCAAGGTGCTGGCGCTGGGCGAGGACGAGATGCGGACGGCGGCGACGATCGCGGGCCGCCTGCTCGACCGGGCGGTGCAGGGCGTGAACCCGCCGTCGGAGCAGGTGAGCGTGAGCCTGACCGAGCTTCGGGAGCGGATCCACGAGCTGGATCCGGCCGGCCGCACGGTGTTCGGCATCAGCCTGGGCAATCCGGCCAAGAAGCTGCTGGCCCGCTATCAGGCCGCGGATGCGCCGATCAACGCCGTGGTGCGCGCGCTGCGGGCCCGCCAGGACGATCTGAAACGGGACAACGCGGCGATCCAGGGCGAGCGGGAACGTCTGTGGGAGGCCATGGGCCGGCTGTCCGAAGCGGCGGCGATGGCCGGCGCGGTCGACGAGGCGGTGGACCGTCAGGCGTCCATTATGGACCTGGCCGATCCGGCGCGGGCCGACACGGTCCGGGCCGAGGTGCTTTTCCCGGTGCGGCAACGACATCGGGACCTGCTCACCCAGCTGGCCGTCTGCGTTCAGGGCTATCTCGCCCTGGACGTGTTGCGGCGCAACAATGACGAGCTGATCCGAGGCGTCGACCGCGCGGCCGGCACGACCGTCTCGGCGCTGCGCATCGCGGTCGTGGTCAGCGGCGCGCTGGCCGGGCAGCGCAAGGTGATCGACGAGATGGAGACGCTGCGGGCCACCACGGACGGGCTGATCAAGGCCAACGCGGACCTGATCGCCATGCAGGGCCAGCAGATCCAGCGCATCAGCACTGATCCCGCGGTCGGCATGGACACGCTGCGGCAGTCGTTCGACCAGATCTACCGGGCCATCGACGACGTCGAGGGCTTCAAGGCCGCCGCCGCGTCGGCGATGGCCGACACCGTCTCCGCGTTGGAGGACGAGTTGCGACGGGCTCAGAACCGCTTACGGGAGACACCATGAGGAAGCGGTTCATCGCACTGGCCGCCGTGCTGGCGGTCGCGCTGGCCGGCTGCTCCGGCGGCGACAGCACGGACCAGAAACAGCCGCTGGGACAGGCGAAAGCGGGCGTGCTGCGGGTGCTGGCCGGCAGCGAGCTGGCCGACATGCAGCCGGTACTGGACGAAGCGGCCAAGGCGACCGGCGTGCAGGTGAAGTTCACCTTCTCCGGCACGCTGGAGGGCGCGCAGACGGTGCTCGACGGCAAGGCCGACTCCGCCTACGACGCGATCTGGTTCTCCTCCAACCGTTATCTCACGCTGCTGCCCGGCGGCGCCAAGAAGCTCAGCACCCAGACGAAGATCATGAGCTCCCCGGTGGTGCTCGGGCTGCCCAACTCCGTGCTGCGACAACTGGGGTGGCAGGACGGCAAGGTCACCTGGTCGCAGATCGCCGAGGCGGCCGGGCAGCACAGGTTCAGCTACGGCATGACCGATCCGTCGGCCTCCAACTCCGGCTTCTCCGCGCTGGTCGGCGTGGCGGCCGCGCTGGCCGGCAGCGGCAGCGCGCTGACGCCCGACCAGATCACCGCGATCACGCCGCAGCTCAAGCAGTTCTTCGCCGCGCAGACCTTGAGCGCCGGCTCCTCGGGCTGGCTCTCGGACGCGTTCCAGAAGCGGGCCAGCGGCGCCGATCCCGGTCCGAAGGTGGACGGGCTCATCAACTACGAGTCGGTGCTGCTGGAGATGAAGGGGCTCACCGTGATCCACCCGTCGGACGGTGTGGTCACGGCCGACTACCCGCTGACCCTGTTGGCGTCGGCCAATTCCGACGCCCGCGACTCGTTCCAGCACCTCACCGACCACCTCCGCACGCCGGACGTGCAGCGCAGGATCATGGAGACCACGCACCGCCGTCCCATCGCGCCGCAGGTGCCGCTGGCCGAGGAGTTCACCGACGCCAGCCCGGTCGAACTTCCGTTCCCCGGCACCGAACAGGCCGTCGACACGCTCGTCTCGGCCTACTTCGACAAGATTCGCCGTCCGTCCCGGACCGTGTACGTGCTCGACACCTCCGGCTCCATGGAGGGCGACCGGCTGGCCGCGCTGAAGGCGGCGCTGATCGGCCTGACCGGCGTCGACAGCTCGCTGGTCGGCCGCTACCGGCAGTTCCACGCGCGGGAACAGGTCACGCTGCTGCCGTTCTCCACCGGCCCGGCCGCGCCGGTGACGATGACCGTCGACCCGGACAACCGGCAGCCGGCGCTGGACCAGATCAAGCAGACCGCCGACAGGCTGGTGGCCGACGGCGACACCGCGATCTTCACCAGCCTGGAGAAGGCGTACCAGATCCTGGAGCAGCAGTCCGGCGCCGACCCGGACCGGTTCACCTCCATCGTGCTGATGACCGACGGCGAGAACACCGCGGGCGCCGGCCTGGACGACTTCAAGGGCTTCGTCGGCACCGTGCCGGACCGGCTCAAGGGCACGCCCGTGTTCCCCGTGCTGTTCGGCGAGGGCAGCCAGGACGACATGAACGCCATCGCCACCGCGACCGGCGGCAAGGTGTTCGACGGCCGCAGCCAGTCGCTGGCCGACGTCTTCAAGGACATCCGGGGCTACCAGTGAGATATCTGGGCTCGACCAAGAACCTCGCCGGCTGCGCCGGTGGGATCGTCGGGCTGGGCCTGCACTTCGTGGGCGTCGGCGGCGCGTACTGGCTCGGCGTGGTCGCCGCGCTGTACGCCGCCGGCGCGCTGGCCGCCCCGCCGGAGCGGGTGCGGCTGGTGCCGCCGCAGCCGGCCGAGGAGGCCGAGGCGTTGCTGCGCGGCCTGGACTCGCTCGTGGCACGGGTGCGCGGGCTCGGCAATCGGATGCCGGCCGAGGCCATCGAACGGCTGGACCGGATCGCCGAAGTGCTCTGCGGGCTGTTGGCCCGTCCGGCCGAGTTGAGCGCCTATCCGGACACCCTGCACGCGGTCGCGCGGATCGCCGCCACGGACCTGCCGACGACGGTGCAGACGTTCCTGAACATGCCGTGGTGGTACGCCGTGACCCGCCGCGTGGCCAGCGAGCCGAGCGCCGCCGAGCAGCTGCTCACCCAGCTCGACCTGCTGGAACAGGAGGCGCGGCGGATCGCCGAGGAGTTCTACGACGCCGATTCGCGGCGCCAGGCCGACCACACGCGCTACCTCAGGGACCGGGCGCGGCGCGACGAGAAGTGACCCGGTTAGCGTAACGTTCGCGCAGGTTGGCAAGATACGCGACACCACTGCACCGACTGCGGGAAGGAACCTCGGTTGAACAACCAGACCTCCCAGGTGGACGACCTGCGCTTGGTGGCGACGCCGAGCGCTGTCAACGTCGCCGAGATGTTCGTCCGCTTCTCCCTGATGGAGTGGTCGCTGCGGCCTCTCGTGCCGCTGGCGACACAGGTCGGGCGGCACATGGTCGCGGCCGTGGTGGACAACGCCGGCCCGGGGGTCGCCGGGTTCATGACCGTGCGGCTGCGGCTTCAGGGCGACGGTCTCGTCGTCGAGGTCGAGGACGAGCGAGTGGCCACCCGGCCCGTCGTGTCACCCGAGCTCGCCGGCGCCCGCATCGGTGTCGTGCCGACGGCGTACGGCACGCGGCTGTGGAGCGAACTGGCCCTGCCCAACAACATGAACGCCAAATCGGTGCCGCTGCCCCGCCGCGAGCAGCGCCGGTCGCCGGCCGCCGAGGCGCTGGCCGACGAGCCGCTGGGTGTTGATCCTCAGGTGATGCAACGGATCCTGAGCGCGCTGGGCGGGCCGCAGGATTTTCGGTCGTGACCGGTTTCGGGCCGCGTTCTCGCGGGTAACCGCAGGCCGTGAATGTTGATCCCGATAGTCTGACCGCCCGGGGCCTGGCCAACTACGTCGTTTCCGTCGCCGCCGCGCTGCGCGTGCCGGGGCACGCGGTGCACCATGAGGTGAGCGAGCTGTCCAGCGCCTATCTGGCGCTGCACCGCCGCAGCCCCGTGTTCCCCGAGATGGATCTCATGCTGCTGTGGGACGAGCGGCACGGCTGGTCGGTCGCGCTGGAGACGGCGCCGGCCGACGACCCGGTGGTGCTGGCCTATCTCGGCGGCGACGTGCTCGCCGAGGCGGACGAGGTGCACCGGTTCGTCGAGGACGTCATCGCCGGCCGCTGCCCGGGGCAGCCCGAGGCGCCGACCGCGCTCGACCGTGACCAGATTGAGGAACTGGTGTGGCGCCTCGCGGCCCGCGCCGAGGACGGCCTCGCCGCCTGACGATCATCCACTGTGGACGGTCGGGATGATCGGCCCCCTCCACATCACCTCGTTGCTGTCGGCCTGGCCCCCAGCATCGCCGTCAGGGCGATCAGCCCGAACCCGGCCATCGTGCCGCCGTAGCCGAGGACGCCGCCGGCCAGCCCGGCGATGGGCGGGCCCAGCAGGCTCAACGAGGCAGTGGACAGCGAGACCGCGCTGTTCGCCCGGGCCCGCATGTCCGGCGCCACCACCTCGATCAACCGGGTGCCCAGGACCAGCCGCAATGCCGGCGCGACAAGCCATCCGAGTCCCAGTCCCATCGCGACAACAGGTGTTGTCGGCACGAGGGCGATCGCCAGGAGGCCGGCGCCCCACAGTCCGCCGTGCAGGCCGACGATCGTCCGGGCCGACAGCCTTCGCCGGATCCTTTCGGCGGCAAGCGAACCCAGCATGCCGCCCACCGCCTGCGCCGCTACCGCGATTCCCGCCGAGCCGGCCGAGAACGTGCCGAACTTGACGAAGGTGGCGAAGACGCTCCCGGTCAACACGAGGTTGAGCGCACTCAGGTAGACCGTCAGTCGCCCGAGCACCCGATCCTGGACCACGGCCCGAATGCCGTCGCGGATCATGGCGACAGTCCGCTGCGGCTGGCGGTCCGCCGTCAGCTTCGTGGACAGGAAGGCGAGCAGCAGGGCCGAGATGACGTAGCTGCCGGCATCGGCCGCGAAGGCCCACTTCGGACCGGCCTGCAGCAGTGCGCCACCGAGCAACGGGCCGACCATGGCGAGCGCGAAGTCCCGGGACTGGTTGCGCGCCATGGCCCGAGCGAACAGACCTTCGCCGACGAGATCCGGCAGGGCCGCCGCGGCCGCCGAGTCGAACACCACCGACAGCGCCCCGACGGACAACGCGATCAGGCACATCGACCACACGGACGCGCCGCCGACCGCGGCCTGCCACGCGAGAATGCCGACCAGGATCGCCCGGGCGAGGTCGGCGGCGACCATCACGAGCTTGCGGTTGAAGCGATCGCCGACGACGCCGGCGTGCAACGCGAACAACAAGCCGGAGCCGTAGCCGCACACCGTGACCAGGGACGCCTCGACGGCGTTGTGCAGGGCCGACACCGCGAACAGCGGCATCGCGATGTAGCTGACCTGGGAGCCGAGAACGGAGCTCGCGCGCGACCACCAGTAGAGCAGGTAATCGGTGTTGCGCCAGAGAGTTGTCGTCAACGGGCTACTTGGCCGCCGCCGCGGTGCGGATGAAGCGGACCAGGTCCTCGATGTCGTAGCCGAGCTGCTGGCCGCGCGAGGAGGCCATCAGCAGCAACTGGCCGACGATGGTGGCGCCGAAGCCGTCGCGGCCGTCGGGCGACCACTCCCACAGCTTCTCGATGCCGAGGTCGGTCATCAGCAGGCCGTGCGCGGTCCGCACCTCGTGGCAGACCTCGGCGACGGCGTCGAGCAGGGTGGAGGCGCTGCGCAGGCAGCGCAGGCCGAACAGGCCGCCGAAGTCGTCGGGTTCGCAGCCCTCGGGCGGGTCGGCCTTGATCACGTCGTACATCGGGTCGTCGAAGTCGGGAGCGGGCCACGACTGGGTCACGTGCAGGAGGTGGAACTCGTGGGTTGGCTCGGCCACCTGAACCTCCTCCACCGACCGGATCAGAAGAGGGTACCGCCTGATCAGCGCCATCGGGTGGTCGTCCATCCGGTGCGACGGCCCGGATCGACGGCCGGTCGAACCCCGTCGACGACGGGGGCGACCCTGTCGTCGAAGGCGGCGGCCGTGCCGGCCTCGACGGCCGAACCCCTGGTCACGCACGGTGTTCGAACGGTCGCTGGGAGCGGGTCGGCCGGTGCTGAGCGTGACGGAGGCCGAGTCGACGATCATCGCCGCCGCTCCGGGCTGCCCGGCCGGCGCCTGCGGCGTCCGCGAACAACATCACCGGAATGGTCGCATCGGTTTCGACGGTCCGGGGAGTGGACGTCCGACCGCGCAAACCTTTACAGTAACGGACGGCTCGCCGCCGCGACCCTCACCGAGGAGGACGAAGTCGATGGCCGGCACGCTTTCCCGCAGGCAGATGATGAAGCTCGGCGCGGCAGTGACCGGGGTGCTGGGGTTGCTCCCGGTGCTCGACGGACCCGCCTGCGCGAGCCCGCACGGACATGACGTGCCGACGCTGCCCTGGCCGGCGGCGAACGACATCGTGGCCAACACCAAGCTGCCGGTGTTCCCGAACCGCACGTTCAAGGTCGCCGACTACGGCGCCGTGGCCGACGGCAAGACCGACAACACCGCCGCCTTCGCCAAGGCGATCACCGCCGCCAACGCGGCCGGCGGCGGGCACGTGGTCGTCGCCAAGGGCGCCTACGTCACCGGCGCGATCTACCTCAAGAGCAACGTGGACCTGAACCTCGCCGCCGGCGCCACGCTCAAGTTCGGCGGCGACGCCTCGAAGTTCCCGACGGTGCTCACCCGCTACGAGGGCATCGAGTGCATGAACCGCTCCCCCATGATCTACGCCCACGGTGAGCACAACATCGCCGTCACGGGCAGCGGGGTGCTCGACGCCGGCGGCACGTCGTCGTGGAACAAAGGCAGCGACCGCGCCTACCTCGACGACCTGGTGGCCAAGGGTGTGCCGCCGGAGAAGCGGGTCGTGCCCGGCTCCGGCCATGCCATGCGGTCCACGTTCATCGAGCCGTACTCGTGCGACACCGTGCTCATCCAGGGCGTGACGCTGAAGAACCCCATGTTCTGGCAGCTCCACCCCACGCTGTGCACCAACGTGACCGTGGACGGCGTGAGCACCGACCCGAGCACCGCTCACTCCAACACCGACGGCTGCGACCCCGAGTCCTGCGACCACGTCGTGATCAGCAACTGCATCCTCGGCGCCCACGACGACAACATCGCCATCAAGTCCGGCCGGGACGCCGACGGCCGGCGGGTCAACGTGCCGTCGCAGAACATCGTGGTGGTCAACTGCACCATGAACGGCAACTGGGGCGCCATCACCTGCGGCAGCGAGCTCACCGGCGGCATCCGCAACGTGTACGCGTACCAGCTCAAGGTCACCGGCGCCACCAAGTTCGCCCTGTACGTCAAGTCCAACACCCTGCGCGGCGGCTTCGCCCAGAACATCAACCTGGACAGTGTCAGCGGCACCTTCGACCGCTCCGTCGCCTACGTGACGATGACCTACAACGGCCAGACCGGCAAGTTCCCGCCGAAGTTCGGGCCGTTCAGCATCACCAACAGCTCCAGCACCAAGGTCAACGGCAAGGTTCTGGACGTCAGCGGCCTGTCCTCCGACCACGTCGCCGGCTTCACCGCCCAGAACTGCGCCTTCAACGGCGTCTCCGACACCAGGAACACGACGTCCGATGTGGACGGCCTGAAGCTGGTCAACGTCAAGATCAACGGCAAGTAGCGGGACGACCGCCACCGCCAGCGAGAACGCGAGTCCCGCACTCAGGAACCGGCATCATGCTTGCCCGAGAGCGGGACTCGCGGTTTTCACTGTGCCAGGAACGACTCCAGTTGCTCCACCACGAGCTGCGGCCGTAGCGGCGGACGACCCGGACCTTGCGGTCGACCCAGGCGTCGTTGTCGGCGGAGGTGCCGGGCAGGGCGGCGTGGAACAGCCGCTGCCCGTTGCGCTCGATGGACACGACCACGGGCAGCTCACGCCGGCGGGCCGCCAGCACCATCTGCTGGCCCAGGTCCCACGCGGTGGTGTTGTCGAAGCGGTCGAAGACGAGCCGCTGCTCCTGGGCGCGCAGCTCGGCGAGGTCGGGGTCAGCCATGCCCAGACTCAATCAACACTGTTGCACAATGGCAAGGGACTGTCCCCCGGGCCGCCCGCCCGACCACGGTACTTAACGGCAATTACCCGTCGCCGCCGAATTGGCGCGAAGGCTTTCCTCATCGACCGCGATTCCACCGGACGCGGTCACTGGCGTGCTTCCATCAGGGCTATCGGCCCGATCGGGCGCGTTCAGCACCAAGGAGAAAAGCCATGTCCATCAGACGCGTCCTCGCCATCGGCCTTGCCGCTGTCGGACTCGCGACGAGCGCGCTGGCCGCTTCCGCACAGCCGCACCCGAGCAAACTGCCCGACCGGTGACTGCCTCTGGCTCCACGAGAGCAACGACTACGGGGGCGGCATCGCCATCATCGATGCACCCACCCGGTCGACCGGTTTTCACGGCGGCCCGGCGTGCCCGTTCCGGCACCAAGACCGTCAGCGACTTCAGGACAGACAACTTCAGCGGGCTCCGATTCAGCAACGGGCACGCGGTCAACGACAACGTCAGCTCGGTAGCGAACAAGACCCCGTCGATCCGCGCTTCTTCAAGGACGCCGGCTTCAGCGGCGAGCAGTTCCAGCTGCCGAGCGGCGAATTCTTCTCGACGGTGGGCAAGCAGAACGACTCGTTCAGCTCCGTCGGGTCCATCAGCCACTGAACAACGGAGGAATCACATGCGTATTCGACGCGCATTCACCCTCGGGGCGGCCGCGGCCGGACTGGTCGCCGGCACGATCGCCCTCGCCCCGGCGGCATCGGCGGCGGCGGCGACGCCGACCAGCTGTCCCGACGACGGGCAGAGCCTCTGCGTGTACGAGAACAACAACTACGGCGGCCAGATGCACCGGTTCGACGTCGGCGCCCAGTGCAAGGGCGACGGCAGCCCGAGGCCGTGCCAGTGGGTCAGCGGCTTCAAGGTCAACCTCAGCTCCGTCGGCTTCGGCGACCGGGTCAGCTCGATCGCCAACCACTCGCACGTCCGCATCAACTGCTACCGCGACGCCAACGAGCAGGGCCCGTCGTTCTTCCTGGCCCCGGGCTGGATCTTCGACACCGTGGGCCTGAACAACGACTCGTTCTCCTCCTGCGCCTCGCTGGACGACTAGGTCGACCGGAACAGGCCGATGGCCCCACCGCGCGGTGGGGCCATCGGTTTCGAGCGGGTCAGCCGATGCCGTTGAAGATCTTCGAGTAGGCGTAGCCGACCTTCTTGTCGTACGAGTTGACCTCCCAGAACGACAGCAGGCTGACGCCGTTGGACTTGGCGAACGACAGCAGCGTCTTGGCGTTGGCCTGGGTGAAGTTCTCGTTGTCGTCGTTCTTGCCGGCGATCGGGGTCAGCCCGATCATCGACCACGCCTGCGCGGAGGACACGCCGTACAGGCTGGCCAGCTGCTTGGCCGTGCCCTTGGCCGCGGACTCGGCGTCGTTGAGGGCGTTCTCGCCGTCGCCGAAGTCCATGGTCATGATGTTGACGGTGCTGACCTTGACGCCCTGGGCCTTGGCGTCCTTGAGCAGGTTGAGGGCGTTGCTCGGCAGGCCGCCCGGGTCGACCGGCAGCGTGAAGTCGACCTGCACGGACGGGTCGGCCTTCTGCAGCGCGGCCAGGGCCTGGTCGCGCCGCGTGATGGACGCCTTGTTGTTCAGCGGCGAGCCCTCGATGTCGAAGTCCAGCCGGTGCACGTTGTTGGTGTTGACCACGTTGGCGTACGCGGCCTGCAGGCTCGACGTGCTGGTGCAGGTCAGGGCCAGCTCACCGCCCTCGGCGCCGCCGAAGGAGATGATCACGTCGCCGCCCTGGGACTGCAGGGAGCTGATCTGCGACTTGAACGCGCCGACGGCGGAGTTGCCGGCTTCCCACTGCGGCGTGCAGCCGCTCTTGGGAATGAGGAACGCCAGCGTGTAGTGGCTGACGCCGGACGCGCTCTTGTCCGCGGCCATCAGGCCGGCCGTGCCGCTGGACAGCTCCAGGTAGGGCGCGGCGAACTTGGCCGGGAAGGACTTGGGCGTGGCCGCGTCGGCACCGGTCGTGCCGATGGCCAGGGCCGCGGCGGGCAGCAGGGCCGCGGCGGCGATGGTGATGGCGCGACGAACTGCGCTAACCATGGGCAGGGTTCCTTCCTTGCAGGGACGAGGAAGGCGGCGGTTGTGCGGTCCGCCGAGAGCGGTTTCCCCATTGTTAGGAAACCTTCCTGACGGATTCATCCAAACGCTAGGGCCACGGCCTGACGGCGTCAAGACGGCCGCCGCTTTGGCCCGCTTTGCCCGGTTCGACGGGATGGTCGGCACAAGACGGCTACCCGGAGGATCCCGATCCCCGGTTCGGGTGAACGGCGCGGTGATCGTCTCAGTAGGGTGGAGGTATGGCAGGTGCCGACGAAGCGCCGGGACAGGACGCCCGCAGACCCAACCACTTCGACGTGGTCCTCCGGGGCTACAACACGCGTCAGGTCAACGAGCGCGTGACACGTCTCGAGTTCGACCTGCGCACCGCCTCCCGCGAACGCGACCTGGCCCGGGCCGGCAACGCCGAGCTGGCCAAACGCCTGGGGGCGGCCGAGGAAGAGCTGACCTCGCTGCGGGAACGCGTCCGCAAGCTGGCCGACGAGCCGCTCACCGGCGAGAACGTCAACGAGCGCGTGCGCATGATGATGGACCTGGCGGCGGAGGAGATCGCCGAGCAGCGCGGGGCCGCCGAGCGCGAGCTGGTCGAGCAGCGCGCCGAGCTCCAGCAGCGCCGGGTGCAGCTGGAGCGCAAGTACAACGAGCACAACGACTCTCTTGACCGCGAGTACGACGAGCTCAAGGCCAAGCTCAACCGCGAGCACGAGCAGCTGATGAACCGTGCGCGGGCCGAGGCGGCCAAGGTGACCCGGTTCGCCGAGGAGCGGGCGGCGCTCACCATTCGCGAGGCCGACGAGCACGCGCGCCAGCAGAACGCCGCCGCCGACGAGCACATGGCCCGGATGGCGGCCCTGCACAACGAGTTCCGCGACCGGCTGGTGGTCGCCCGCTCGACCGCACAGCAGGCCGTGGCCGAGTTGGCCCGTATGGTCGAGGAGTGATCTACACCGTCGACCTGCCCGGCCCCGGTCGTCTCAGCACCATGGCCAAGCCGCGGCTCAAGGACCTGCCGACGCTGCGCGCCGCCGGCGTGGACATCCTGGTGTGCGCCCTCACCGACGAGGACTTGGCCCACGCCGGGCTCACCGACGAGCCGAAGGCCGCCGTCGACGCCGGCCTCGAGTTCGTGCACCTGCCCATCCCGGACTGGACCGTGCCCGACCGGGACGAGATCCTGCCGACCCTGCGCGATCTCGCCGCGCGCCTCGACGCCGGCGCCGGCATCGTCACGCACTGCTGGGCCGGCATCGGCCGCTCCTCGCTGCTGGCGGCGTCGATCATGGTGCTGCGTGGCCTCGATCCCGACGACGCCTGGACCCGGATCACCCAGGCCCGCGGCCACCAGGTGCCCGACACCGAGCAGCAGCGGGAGTGGGTCAGAACCTTGAGTTCGTGAACCACTTCTCCAGCAGGTCGGCGTCTCCCTTCGCCTTGATCCGGGGATCGTCCACGCCGATGCGGCCATAGACCAACAGGAGCAGGGCGTCCACGGTTTCGGCGCTCACCACGGCATCGGGGTCGGCCACGGCGCCGACCAGGCCAAAGGAGTCGGCGTCCAGGCGGACGGTCCAGTCGACCTCGGTGCCCCACACGCCGAAGCCGATGGTCTGCCCGTCACCACGGAGCCGGCTCACGGCCGGGGTGAACGTCTCCGCCGACGGCAGGTTGACCAGGAACTCCTCGACGCCGTCGGCGGCCAGCGCCGGGTCGAAGGCCGTGACCGAATCGGCGGCGAGCTCGGCGTCGTAGCGGTGGATGAGGCACTCCATCGCCATGCGCCGGGCCCAGAAACGCACGGTGCCGCCCGGGCCCCACGTGTACATCGCGGCATCGGGGTCGGCCGCCCGCAGAACCTTGGCCACCACGGCCTGGCGAGCCACCAACCATTCCGGGTAGTCGGCGAAATCGGCCGGCAGGCCGAAGTCGACCTCGGCGAACGGCAGCCGCTCCGGCGACCGCCGCTCGATCATCGCGGCGAACCACTGCTGGAGCCGGCCGATGTGCTCGACCACGTCCGCGAGCGTCCACCCGGGACAGCACGGCACCGGCGCCGAGAGGTCGTGCGAACGGGCGACCTCGCCGATCCGCGCCCCCTCCCGCTCGATGGCCGCGCAGTGCATCGCATACGTCTCAGCCATGTGTCGTCCGTCCTCCTACCATCGTCAACACGATCGGCATGTCCCGCAGCTCCCCGCGACACGGATCCCGTTCCGCGACAAGGAGATCGGCCACGTCCCCGACCTCGACCGAGCTCCGCCCGCCGCATGCCGCGGCCAGGGCGACCTCCAGCGGAATCCGCTGCTCGGGATGCCACGCGGGCCGGTCGTCGTCGGTGCGGGTGACGGCGCTGGCGATGCCGTCCCAGGGGTCCAGCGGCGACACCGGGGCGTCCGACCCGATCTCCAGCGTCGCGCCGGTGGCCAACAGGGACTGGTACGGGAAGGCCCGCCCGGTCCGGCCGGCCCAGTGGCGGTCGGCGACGTCACGGTCGTCCGGGGCGTGCGCGGGCTGCACGGAGGCGATCACGCCCAGCTGCGCGAACCGGGGCAGGTCCCGTTCCGACACCAGCTGCGCGTGCTCGATCCGGCCCCGGCAGCCGACGGTCTCGAAGGCGTCCAGGGCGATCTGGTTGGCGTGGTCGCCGATCGCGTGCACGGCCGGCACGATGCCGTTCTCCCACGCCCGCCGCATCAACGGCATCAGCTCCTCCGGCGGCACGACCACCACCCCGTGGCCGTCGCCGTCGTAGGCGTCATGACAGAAGGCGGTCCGCGTGTTCAGCGACCCGTCCACGAACAGCTTGTACGGCCCGACGGTCAACAGCCCGTCGCTGCCCGGCACCACCGCGCCGGTCCGATAACCCCGTTCGATCGCCGGCTCCAGCAGGTGCTTGGCGATCACGGCGGCCACGCGCACCGACGGCGTGCGGATCGCCAGCCGCCGCTGCCAGTCGGCGATGGTGTCGGTCAGCTCGTAGTCGACGATCTTGGTGACGCCGCGGGCCGCCGCCGCGTCGGTCGCCTCCAACACCCACGCGTCCGGGTCGCCGGCCGGCAGGCGGGCCGTGACGGCCATGCACTCCGCCTCGACGAGCACGCCGGTCGGGTGATCCACGCCGACTTCCTTGAGGGCCGCCGGGCTCAGCCACAGCGTGTGCAGGTCGGCGCTGAACAGCGCGACCTTACGGCCGGGCAGGGCGGCCTCCAGCAGATCCTTGTGCGGGGCGTCCGGCCACAGGCCGTCGACGAAATTCGCGCCGAACACCCAGTCTTGCGCGGCGCCGCGCACCAGCTCGACCGCCTCGACCGCGGATTTGGCCTCCCCCAACGGAATCCGCCGCCGCGACGAGGCCCACTGCTGCATGTGGACGTGCGCGTCGACCAGCCCCGGCAGCAGGTGCCCGCCGTGGCCGTCGATCACCTCGCCCGGCAGCGTTCCCGGCTCGCCGAAGGCCGCGACCACTCCCCCGGCGATCCGCACGTCCACCAGCCGCCCATCGCGGTGGACGTTGCGCAGCACCAGATCCGTCACGCCGTCAGCCGCTCGCGCAGGAACTCCACGACCCGCTCCCGCGCGGCCAGCGCCTGGTGCCCGGGCCGCTCACGGACCTCGGCGGTCAGCACCGAGTGCGCACCCTTGGCGAAGCCGCCGGGGTTGCCGGGCTTGGAGTCCAGCTCGATGACCTCGAACGCGTCGCCCAGCCGCCGGCGCAGCGTGGCGAAGCGCTCCTCCGGCACGGCCGGGTCCTGGCTGAACCGCAGGCCCATCACGCACAGGCCGTCCTCGGTGCGCTTGGCCACGGCCTGCATCTCGGCCTCCGACAAGCCGGGGTCGGCCCGCCGGGCCTTGCCCATCGGGAACGGCACCGACGGCTGGCTCATGACCGGCGCCAACACCACCTCCTCCACGGCCGTGGCCAGCGCGAACCCGCCGGTGAAGCACATGCCGATCACGCCGACGCCCTTGCCCGGGGTGCGGCCGGCCAGATCACGGGCGACGGCCCGCAGGTACTGGGTGATCGGCCGCTGGGCGTTCACCGCGAACGCCCGGAACTCGGCCGACACGCACAGCTTGGCGACCACACCCAGCACGTAGCCCACGGTCATCGGCTTGCCCGGCGTGCCGAACGGGGACGGCACCACCACGGTGAAGCCCTGCTCGACCAGGTGATCCGCGAGGCCGAGCACCAGCGGCGTGATGCCGGGGACCTCGGGCACCAGCACGACGCCCGGCCCCTCGCCCTTCTCGTAGCAGTCGTAGGTGAGGCCGGCCCCGGTGAACGGCGCCTTGCGCCAGCCGGTCAGGTCGGAGGTGGGCGCGTCGCTCATGCTGCCGAGTCCTTTCCCGCGACGACACCGCGCACCGCGGCCTCGATCGCCAGGCGAACGATCTTCGGGTCGGGCCCATCGTAGGTCTGCACCGTGGCCGGGTTGCCCGAGCCCCAGGCCGCCGCGGTGGCCAGCACCAGCGTCAGCACGACATCGGCCGGATACCGGCCGTCGACCCGGCCGTCGGCCTGGGCCCGGGCGATGGCCGCCACCTTGTCCGCATTGGACCTGGCGATCGCCGCCACCGCCTCGTCGTAGTCGCCCTGCTCCAGCCGGAACCAGCCGGCCAGCCGCAGCAGCCGCGGGTTGTCGAGGAAGAACTCGTACAGCTGCCCGGCGTAGGCCGGCAGGTCCGTCGCGCTGAAGGGCACCTCGCCCAGCAGCCGCACCACATGCGCCTCGAACACCGCGCGGAACAGCGTCTCCTTGTTGGTGTAGTGGACGTAGATCAGGTTCTTGTTGGCCTGCGCCGCCGCCGCGATGCGGTCCACCCGGGCGCCGGCGATGCCGTAGCGCGAGAACTCCTCGGTGGCCGCCTCCAGCAGGCGGGCTCTGGTGGCGTCGGCACGGGTCATGCATCGACCGTAGCAGCGGTGGCTCGAACATACGGACGAGCCGTTCGCCCGGGTCGCCGCCGGGTTCCCCTCCGACCACCGGCGTTCACGTTTCCGCAGGCCTACAACGCATTCACGGCCTCACGGGGGTTGTCAAACGCCGCGCCAGCTCCCCCGGTCCACCATGAGCAGCACGAGCGCCGCGATGTTCCACGAGTCGTCGTCGCCCCAGCTGGCCCAGCCCCGCTCGCGGGCCTCGTGCTCGACGACCAGCCGGGCGCAGGCGTCCGCGAAGGACACACCGCCGTCCACTTCGGACTGGGTCAGCCCGGTCAGCGACGTGCAGAACTCACTCACCGACGACGCCCGCGGCCGCACCAGGATCCGGTGCTTGGCCACGCGTTCGCGCGCGACAAGGTCGACGACGGTCAGCCCGATCTCGATGATCTCGTTGACCTGGCCGGGCGGCGGGCTGCCCGGCCAGCAGGTCGCCTCGACGTCGACGACGTTCACCAGACGTGCGGTCATGCGGCGAGATTAACCAGCCGCTACAAGTCGATTACCTCCACCGAGAGGCCGAACTTGGCCCCGAGCAGGCTGCCGGTCGGCCGCGCGACCGATTCCAGGAACTCGCGCGGGTCGCTCATCGGGTTGTCGACCAGCCCCCGCAGGTACTCGCCGTGCGCCTCCAGCGAAGCGACGCCCAGGTCGAAGCCCGCCGTCACGTCGACGCCATGCCGAGCGTTCGGGCTGCCGACGACAAAAACGTGCTTGGCCTTCCACGGTTCCAGCCCCAGATCCCGGAACACCCAGCGGTTCGAGGCGTCCCGGGCGGCGTCCAGCGCGGCCCGGCCGACCGCGATGTGGTCGGCCTGGTTGGGGTTGCCCGGCCCCCAGAACTCGCGCCAGGTCGTGATCAGCACGATCTCCGGCCTGTGCCGGCGGATCGCCGCGGCGAAGGCCCGGCGCAGCGGCAGGCCGTACTCCACGACGCCGTCCGGGAAACCGTAGAACTCCACCTCGTCCACGCCGACGATCGCGGCCCCGGCACGCTCCTCGGCCTCGCGCAGCGGCCCGCACTGCTCCGGGTCGATGGTGTCGATGCCGGCCTCGCCGCTGGTGGCCAGGCCGTAGACGACCCGCTTGCCCTGGGCGGTCCAGCGCGCGACGGCCGCGGCGGTGCCGTACTCCAGGTCGTCGGGATGCGCGACGAGCGCCAGCACGCTGTCGAAGGACTCGTCGACCGGCTCCAGTGCCTCGGGCATGCTCACGGGCGCAACGGTACCTCTCCGCTACGCCGTCTCGCGGCAGATCAACTCGGTCGGCAGCAGCACCGACGGCGGCAACTCCACGTCGCCCTCGAACTGCGCCAGCAGCCGCCACGTCATGGTCCGCCCCAGTTCCTCTATCGGCTGCCGGACCGTGGTCAGCGGCGGCACGGAGGTCGCGGCCAGCCCCGAGTCGTCGAAGCCGATCACCGCGATGTCCTCCGGCACCCGGATGCCCCGCCCCCGCAGCACGTGCAGCGCCCCGATGGCCATCAGGTCCGAGGCCACGAACACCGCGTCCAGCCCGGGATGGGCGGTCAGCAGCTGCTCCATCGCCGCCATGCCGCCCTCCAGGCTGAAGTCGGCGTGCGCGATGGCGTCCGTCGGCCGCCCGGCCATGGACAGCGTGCGCCGCCAGCCGCTGAGCCGGTCGATGCCCACGGCCATGTCCCGCGGGCCGGCGATGGTGCCCACGTGCCGCCGGCCCTGGTCGATCAGGTACTGCGCGGCCTGCCCGGCACCGTTGAAGTTGTCGGCGTCGACGTACGGCACCGCGACCTTGGCCAGCGGCCGCCCGCACAGCACCACCGGCAGCCCGGACGCGACCAGCTGCGCGGGCAGCGGATCCTCGCCGTGCAGGCTGACCACCAGCGCCCCGTCCACGTGCCCGGAGGTCAGGTAGTTGGCCATGGACCCGTGGTCCTGCTCGTCCTGGGCCATCAGCAGCACCAGCTGCAGCCCGCTGCCGGCCAGGCCGGCGTGCACGCCGCGCAGCACCCGGGCGAAGAACGGGTCCCCGAGCACGCGGTCGCCGTGCTCGGAGACGACCAGCGCGATCGAGTTGGTCCGCTTCATCGCCAGCGACCGGGCCAGCATGTTCGGGCTGTAGCCGAGGCTGGTCACGGCCTGCGCCACCGCCTCGCGGGCCTTGGCGCTGACGTAGGTGCGACCGTTGATCACCCGCGAGGCGGTGGACCGGGACACCCCGGCCACCCTGGCCACCTCGTCGAGGGTCGGGACTTCCCGGCCGTCTTCGGCCACGCTCTACCCCTACTCCGGCAGGGCGTTCGCCCTTGCCACCGTCGCGTACCACCTGCCGCTCAGCTTAGGAGTGCGGGCGAAGGTGTCGAAGTCGACATGCGCAATCCCGAACCTTTTCGCGTAACCCTCGGCCCACTCGAAGTTGTCGAGCAGGGACCAGGCGAAGTAGCCGCGCACGTCCACACCTGCGGCGATGGCGTCCCGCACGGCCCCGAGGTGTTGCTCGAAATACCGCCGCCGGGCGTGGTCGTCTATCCGGCCGTCGACGACGGTGTCGTCGTAGGCCGCGCCGTTCTCGGTGATATGAATGGGCAGCCTCGGGTATTCCTGGTGCAGGCGGTGCAGTACGCGGAACAGGCCGTCGGGCAATTCCTCCCAGCCCATGGCCGTGGTCGGCAGGCCGCGGCTGACGTTGTGGGCGTGCTCCGACCCGATCCATTCCGGCGTGTTTCCGCCGGGCTTCCCGGTGACGTGGTGGCCGGTGTAGTAGTTCACGCCCAGCGAGTCCAGCGGGGCGCCGATCAGCCTCAGGTCGCCCGGGCGGATGTGCTCGGCGAAGCCCAGCGGGGCCAGGTCGGCCAGCACGTCGTCCGGGTACTTGCCGCACAGCACGGGATCCAGCCAGAGCCGGTTCTGCAGGCCGTCGACCCGCCGGGCGGCGTCCACGTCCGCCGGGTCGTCGGGATCGACCGGGTCGACCGGGTACAGGTTGAACGTGACGCTGACGTTGTCCCGGATGATCGACCGCGCCAGGCCGTGGGCCAGCAGCAGATGGTGCACGGCCGCGGCGGCCTTCTTCGGCTCCCGGACGCCGGGCGCGTGCACGCCGGCGCCGTAGCCGAGCAGGGAGGCGCAGTAGGGCTCGTTGAGCGTGGTCCAGTTGTGCACGCGGTCGTGCAGCGTGTCGTGCACGACCTGGGTGTAGTCGGCGAAGTGCTGTGCCGTGTCCCGTTGCGCCCAGCCGCCGTTGAGCTCGTGCCGCTGCGGCAGATCCCAGTGGTAGAGCGTGAGGAACGGCGTGATGCCGCGGTCGAGCAGGCCGTCGACCAGCCGCTCGTAGAAGTCGATGCCCTTGCGGTTGATCGCGCCGTCGTCGTCGATTATTCGGGACCACGACACGGAAAACCGGTAGGCGTCGAGGTTCAGCTCGGTCATCAACGCCAGGTCGACGTCGAGCAGGTGGTAGTGATTCGCCGCCACGTCACCGGTGTCTCCGTTGACCGTCCGGCCCGGTGTGCGGCTGAAGACGTCCCAGATGGACTCGCACCGACCGTCCTCGGCCGCCGCGCCCTCCACCTGGTAGGCGGCCGTCGCCGCGCCCCACAGGAATCCTTCCGGGAACACCCCAGCGGAATCAAGCACAGTTACCCCTTCACGGCGCCCTGCATGATGCCGGCGACGAGCTGACGGCCCACCGCGACAAACAGCAGGAAGATCGGGATCGTTGCCAGCGTGGTGCCGGCCAGCACCAACGCGTAGTTGACGTAGTAGCCGGCCTGGAGCTGCTCCAGGGCCAGCTGGATGGTCGGGTTGTTCTGGTCGAGCGCGATCAGCGGCCACAGGAAGTCGTTCCAGGACTGCATGAACGTGAACAGGCCGAGCATGGCCGCGGCCGGCCGGGCGGCCGGCACGGCGACGTGCCAGAAGATCCTGATCATCGAGCAGCCGTCGGACCGGGCCGCTTCGATCAGCTCCGACGGCACCGCGTCGGCCAGGTACTGGCGCATCCAGAACACGCCGAACGCGCTGACCAGGTTGGGCACGATCACCGCCTGCAGGTGACCGGCCCAGCCGAACTCGGACATGGCCATGTAGAGCGGGATGATGCCCAGCTGCGTGGGCACCGCCATCGTCAGGACCACGAGTACGAAAAGGAGGTTGCTGCCCTTGAACCTCAGCTTGGCGAAGGCGAAACCGGCCAGCGTGGAGAACACGACGACCGACAGCGCCACCGAGCCGGAGACGATGACGCTGTTCACCATGGCGTGCCAGAACGGGATCGTGTCGAGCACCTGCTGGGCGTTGCTCAGGAAGTTGCCGCCCGGCAGCAGCGGCGGCACCTTGTCGGTGAGGATGTCGTTGCCGTGGCTGGGCACCAGGAACGACCAGTACAGCGGGAAGACCGAGCCGAGGATGAAGGCGATCAGCAGGCCGTAGACGAGGAATCCCGGTCGGCGGGTCATCGGCTCAGCCTCCTCGTGATGAAGTAGTTGCCGACCGCCGCCAACACGATCACCAGGAACAGCATCCAGGCGATGGCGCTGGCGTAACCGAGCTGCTGGTTGTCGAACGCCGACTGGTACAGGTAGAGGGTCACCGTCTGGAACTGGTTGGTGGAGCCGCCGGTGTCCGAGCCGGGCATCGCGCTGAACAGCTTGGGCTCGGTGAAGATCTGCAGGCCGCCGATGGTGGACGTGATCACCACGAAGATGACGGTCGGCCGCAGCATCGGCAGCGTGATGCTGGTGAACCGGCGCCAGGGACCCGCGCCGTCGATCAGCGCCGCCTCGTTCAGCTCCGGTGGTATCGCCTGCATCGCCGCCAGCACGATCAGCGCGTTGTAGCCCGTCCAGCGCCAGTCCACCATGGTGGCGATGGCGAGATGGCTGGCCAGGCGGTCGGCCTGCCAGTCGATCTTGCCGATGCCGACGAAGTCGAGCACCGAGTTGACCAGGCCGTAGTTGACGCCGAACAGGTTGCCGAAGATGATGCCGACCGCGACCAGGCTGGCCACGTACGGCACCAGCACGCCCATCCGGAATCCCGTGCGCAGCCGCAGGTTCGTGTTCAGCAGCACGGCCACGGCGATCGCCACGATCACCTGCGGCACGCTGGAGAGCAGGAAGATGCTGATCGTGTTCACCAGCGCGTTCCAGAACTGCGGGTCGGCCAGGAGCTCGGTGTAGTTGCCGACGCCGACGAACTTCGCCGTGTCATCGCCGAGCCGCCAGTCGAACAGTGACACGTATGCCGTGTACAGCAACGGAAACATGCCGACCAGCGCGAACACCGCGAAGAACGGCGCGACGTAGAGGTACGGCGAGACCTTGAGATCCAGCTTGTCCAGGCGGTCCCGCCGCGGGGGCGCACGGACACGGTAGGCCCCGCGAGCCGGGGGCCGAGCGGGGCCGTGGCCATTGGGAGAGCTAGGTGGACGCGCTGGGGTAGAAGGCGAGGGGAGGGGGGGCGGGGGGCGAGCTTGA
>NZ_JBFBAM010000106.1:0-23871 GCF_040682195.1 Kutzneria sp. NPDC051319
GGCTCCACACCTACAATCACCACCGCGGCCACACCGCACTCAACGGCCTACCGCCAGCCAGCCGCGTTCCTAACCTCACGAGTCAGTACAGCTAGGCGACTCGGCGCAGGTGCCGCAGGCGGTGATCGGCGCGCTCGGGCTGCGCGACGCGGGGCTGTTCAGCGGCGGGGAGAGCCCGGATCCGGTGGCGCGCCTGGTTGCCGGGCTGACCGACCGGCGAATCCTGCTGGTGCTGGACAACTGCGAGCACGTCGTGGACGGCGCGGCCCGGTTGGCTCGGCGGTTGCTGGCGGCCTGCCCGGCGCTGAGGATGCTGGCGACCAGCCGGGAAGCCCTTGGTCTGACGGGGGAATCGCTCTGCCCGCTGCCGTCGCTGGGTACGCCGGACACGATCCGGCTGTTCGAGGAACGGGCCCACGCGGTGCGTCCGGGCTACCGACTCGACGCCGGCACGGTCGGCCGGATCTGCGCGGCGGTGGACGGGCTGCCACTGGGCATCGAACTCGCGGCGGCGCGGCTTCGGTCGTTCGAGCTGGACGAGGTGGAGGCACGGCTCCGGCAGCTCTCGCACGGGGACCGCACGGCCGAGCCACGGCACCAGACGTTGCGGGCCGTGGTGGCCTGGAGCTGGGACCTGCTGGACGCCGACGAGCGCACGATGGCCAAGCGGCTGGCGGTTTTTGCCGGCGGGGCAAGGCTTTCCGCGGCCGAGGAGGTCTGCGGGCTGCCGGCCGACGTGCTGGCCGGCCTGGTCGACAAGTCGCTGGTGGAGGTCAACGCGGGCCGCTACCGCATGCTGGAGACGGTCCGGGCGTTCTGCGTCGACCAGCTCGGTGACGAACAGGAGCAGGCCCGCCGCAGCCACGCCGCCTACTTCCTGCGGCTGGCCGAGGAGGCCGAGCCGAGGCTGCGTACCCGGGATCAGCTGGACTGGCTGGCCACGCTGACCGCCGAACACGCCAACCTCATGGCGGCGCTGCGCTGGGCGGTCGGCGCGGACCGGAAAATCGCTCTCCGACTGGCCGCCAACACCGCCTGGTACCTCTACCTCCGCGGCCTGCGCAGCGAGGGCCTGCCGCTCGTGGTCGAGCTGATCACCGCGCTGGACAAGGAAGTTCCGACCGGTCTGGTCGAGGAGTACGCCCTGTGCGCGATCAGCGCCGGCCTGCGTCTCGACCACGTCACGGAGGTCATGCGGGACCTGGGGCGCACGCTGCGTTTCCCGTACCTGGTGATGCTGTGGGCGGCGATCGGCACCGCCGAGGTGATCACCATGGAGATGTTCGGCGACGACCCGTGGTCACGCGCGTTCGTGGAGACGGCGGAAGGCCTCCGCACCCTCTACTTCGGCGAGTTGGTCGCCTCCCGGGCGGCGTTCGAGCAGGCGCTGGCCTCGTTCCGCGAGGTGGGGGACCGGTGGGGCATCGCGAACACGCTGGACCAGCTGGCCGGAATCGCCGCGCTGGAAGGAGATCCGGTGGCGTCGCTGGCCCTCACCGATGAGGCGCTCCAGGTGATCGGCGAGCTCGGCGACGTGGAGGACGCGGCCGAGTTGCAGTGCCGCCGGGCCGACAACCTGCTGCGGATCGGGGAGGTCGCGACCGCGCGGGCCATCTACGACCGGGTGGCCGAGCTCGGCACGCCGCAGGCGCTGGCCGCCGCCCACCGGGGCCTCGGCGAGATCGCCCGCCTGGCCGGCGACCTGGACACCGCCCGTGCGCTGTACGGAAGAGCGCTCTCCGAGTACGAGCCGGGGCCGATCATCGCCGCCGAGATCCGGGCCCGGATCCTGTGTGGGCTGGGCGCGATCGCCACCGCCGACGGTGATGCCGAGCGGGCCCGTGAGCACTACGAGCAGGCCCGTGACGAGGCCCTGACCAGGTTGAACCTGCCCATCGCGGCGTTCGCGGAACAGGGCCTCTCCGGCGGTGACCTGACCTGGGAGCAGGCCCTTCACCGACTCCGTGAGCGCTTCGTGAGCCTGTGGTGAGGGGCTAGCCGCAGGGTTTGCGGCATGACGAAGAACATCCTGATCTCCGGCGCCAGCATCGCCGGCCCCGCCCTCGCCTACTGGCTGCGTGAGCACGGCTGCACCGTCACTGTCGTGGAGCGCTCTCCCGAACCCCGCCCCGGCGGCTACAAGATCGATGTCCGCGGCCGGGCCATGGAGGTGTTGGAGCGGATGGGCCTCGCGGACGAGGTCCGCCGGCACCACACCGACATGCGTGGCGGTGCGTTCCTCGACCGCAAGGGCCGGACCGTCGTGGAGATGGACGCCGACACCGTCGGCTTCCGCGAGCCCACCGACGTCGAGATCCTGCGCGGCGACCTGGCCCGCATCCTGCGCGACGCCACCGAGGGCGTCGAGTACGTCTACGGCGACTCGATCACCTCGCTGACCGAGGACGGCACCGGCGTCGCCGTCACGTTCGAACGGTCGCTGCCGCGCCGGTTCGACCTGGTCATCGGGGCCGACGGCCTGCACTCCACGGTCCGTGCGCTGGCTTTCGGCCCGGAGGAGGGCTTCCTGCGCTCGCTCGGCCACCACATCGCCATCTTCAGCGTGCCCAACCTGCTCGACCTCGACCGCTGGGAGACCATCCAGGCCGAGAAGGGCCGCACCCTCAACGTCTACAGCACCCGCCAGGACACGCAGGCCAAGGCCGCCTTCATGTTCGCGTCGCCGGACCTGGCCTACGACCGTCGCGACACCGCCCGGCAGCAGCAGGTGCTGGCCGAGGTCTTCGCCCCGCACGGCTGGATCGCGCCGCAGCTGCTCGCCGCCATGCCCGACGCCCCCGACTTCTACTTCGACGGCATGAGCGTCGTGGAGATGGACTCCTGGTCGACCTGCCGGGTTGCCCTGGTCGGCGACGCCGCCTACGGCCCGTCGCCGGCGTCCGGCCAGGGCACCAGCCTGGCCCTGGTCGGCGCCTACGTGCTGGCCCACGAGTTGGCGGCCGCCGGTGACCACAAGGCCGCCTTCGCGGCGTACGAGGAACGAATGCGGCACTTCGTCGCCGTCAACCAGAAGCAGGCCAGCAACATCAAGCGCATGGTCTCCCGCTCCGGGTTCATGCTCTGGCTCAACCGCACCATGATGCGGCTGATGCCCTACCTGCCCGGCACCGCCAAGATCATGGAGAAGGTCAAGGCCGAGATCCGGGACGTCTCACGCGCCATCGAGCTGCCCGAAACCCGTCCGGAATCGAGGACCAAACCTGTCCGCAATGGCTTCTAACGTGGTTCTCAACAGGGCAGAGACACACGAAAGGCGGCCACCATGACCACCATCGAGCAGACCACGCTGACCGGCGAGCACACCGACCTGCTGGAGGCGCTGGGCAAGCACCGGTTCTTCCTGCGCTTCACCGTGCAGGGTCTGACCGACGAGCAGGCCGCGCTCACCCCGACCGCCAGCGCGCTCAGCCTCGGCGGCCTGATCAAGCACGTCACCCGGGCCGAGAGCGGCTGGTACGACTTCGTCGTCGGCGGCGCCGAGGCCCACTCCGGCCAGGACATCGAGGGGCATCTGTCCAGCTTCCGCATGGAGCCCGGCGAGACCCTGGCCGGCCTGCTCGCCGACTACGAGGCGGTGGCCGCCCGCACCGACGAGCTGATCGCGTCGGGCGTTGACCTCGGCCAGAGCCGGCCGCTGCCCGAGGCCCCCTGGTTCCCGCCGAACACCCGGTGGTCCATCCGCCGCGTGCTGACCCACGTCATCGCCGAGACCGCCCAGCACGCCGGCCACGCCGACATCATCCGCGAGACCATCGACGGCCAGAAGTCCATGGGCTGAAAGGACAAGGGCGGCGCAGGCCCTGCGCCGCCCTTCCTACGCCCGGGCCTCGGTCGTGAACCGCACCCGCCGCTGCGGGCCCGTCCACTCGATCCGGGCCCGCCCCGACAGATGCAGGCGGGCGCCGGTCTCGAAGTCCAGGAACAGCAACGCCGCCTCGTCGTTCACGGTGATGTTGCCGAGGCTGTTGAACATGTTGTTGCCCGGCAGGTCGTCCCACCACAGGTCGTCGCCGTCGAGGTGGACGAAACCCGTGTCGCCGCCCCGATGCGAGGCGTCGGCGCCGCGGGAGGGGTGGATGGTGCCGAGGAAGAAGGTGTCGGCCTTCTCGATCAGCGCGGAGCGGTCGGTGATCGACGGATGCGGGGCCAGGGGCAGCCGGTGGTCGGGGTTGATGTGCTGGGGGCAGTTGCCGAACGCCTGCTCGACCTCGATGTGCAGGCCGCCGTCGACACGGGTGAGGGTGCCGTTGACCCGCATCCGCCGCCGCGCGGCGAAGTCGATGGCCACCATGCCGATCTCCTGCCCGGCGGGCAGGTCGTGCAGCGGATCTCCCTGGTGCGGCACGGCGTTGACGTGCAGCGAGGCGTTGTAGCCGGTCAGGAACCCGGGCCGGGCCACGAGCGGCGACGTCCATAGCCGGCCATCGCGGTCGCGGGCCGTGATGACGGCCAGGTCCCGACCGGCCAGGAACCGCCCCGCGCCACCGGAGAGGGTGGGCGGGGCCAGCATCGGGCTGAGCCGCTGCGCCAGGTGCCGCACGCCGGCCCGCTCCTGCACGGCCAGTTCACCGCTGTGGAAGCCGCCCATCACGCCCCCCTACGGTTGCCGAATCTGAACCGATAGTGGCACGCGTGGGCGGCCTTGTCAAATGGTCTGCACCCTACCTATCCATTAGATAGGCGGACACGCTCAGATCGTCGGCCGGCCCGCCGACCACGCCGATGTACCCGTCCGGACGCACCAGCACCCGCACGTCGTCGAAGGTCAACAGCGTGAAGTCGCCCAGCTGCAACGACTCCTGCCACGGCGCGCGGAAGCCGGCGGCCGGCCCGTCCCACGAGACGAGGTTGCGGGACAACGGGCTGTCCGGATAGCCGAGGCTCAGCTGCTTGTGGTCCGGGTTCCTGCCCGCGTCGACGGCGCCGGTGCCGCTCTGGACGGCAGCCGCGACCTTCTGCAACCCCTCGGCGCTGGTGCCCAGCGTCCACTCCGCGATGGGCAGCCGCTCCGCCTCGTAGGTGTCGAGCAGTGTGTCGCCGGCCTCGCCATTGATCACCGCCGCCAGCTTCCAACCCAGGTTGTAGGCGTCCTGGATGCCCGTGTTCATGCCCAGACCGCCGGTCGGCGGATGCACGTGGGCCGCGTCGCCGGCCAGGAAGACGTTGCCCACACGGAACTTCCGCACCATACGGACGTTCACGCGGTAGGTCGACAGCCAGGTCGGATTGCTCAGCGTCACGCCCGACCAGCCGGTCATCTCGTCGAACAGGCGCTGGAACACCTCCAGCGACGGCTGCTCGCCGAGCGGCTCGGGCGGCACGATCTGCACCTGCCACTGCGGAACCGTGCGAAACGGGGCCAGCGCGTAGAAGCCGTTCCCGATCCACATGTGCCAGTAGTCGGGGTCCAGGCCGCTGACCTCGACGTCGCCGAGCATCATCAGGTGGTCGCCGTCGGCGGTCACGCCCTCGAACGGCACGCCCAGCAGCTTGCGGACCGTGCTCCGGCCGCCGTCGCAGCCCACCAGGTAGTCGTGGTCGATCCGGCCGTGGTTCGTGGCTCCGTCGAGGTCGAGCAGCTCGGTGTCCAGCTCCACCTTCACGCCGTGCTCGGCCAGCCGGTCCCGCAGCGCCTCCTCGACCTTCCACTGGGGAAGGATCAGCGCGTTCCCGGCGGCGTCGCGGGTGTGCTCGCCGTTGACGTACATCCGCATCGTCATGTGTTGGCCGGCGGCCAGGATCTCGTCCCGGATCCCGAGGTCCGCGAACACCTCCAGGGTGCGGTCCTGCACCCCCTTGCCCCGCGAGCCGGTGAAGTGCTCCGGCGCCTTGTCGATCACCCGCACCGGCACGCCGCGCCGGGCCAGGTCCAGAGCCATGGTCAGGCCCGTCGGGCCCGCCCCCACCACCAGCACCGTCATCGTCTTCCCCCTGTCAGTCCGTCCAACAGCAGCGCCACCATCTGGTCGCGCAGTTGCGTCATGTCCCGCTCGGCCAGCACCGCCGGGAACCGCCCGGCCAGCGCCGGTGTCCCCATCAGCGTCATGACGGCCGTCGCGTACAGCACCTCGAACGCCACGTCGGCCCGAAAAGTGCCGGCCTCGACCCCACGTTCGTGCAGGTCGCGCAGTTCGGCCGGGAGCGCGCCGGCCGGCAGCGGCGGACGGACACCCCAGCCGCCCAGCCCCTCCTGCATGGCCAGCGGGACCAGCAGCGGCCGGCTGTGCACGAGGTCGAACAGCGTGCAGAACGCCAGCCGCACCCCTTCGTACGGCTCCAGCTCGGCGGCCTCGGCCATCACCTGGTGCCAGGCCCGCCCCATGCCCCCGAACTCACGCTCGACGACCGCCCGGAACAGCCCTTCCTTGCTGCCGAAATGGTGGTAGATCATCCGCTCGTTCACGCCCGCGCGCTCGACGATCTCCCGCACCCGCGTCCCCTTCAGCCCGCTGCGCGCGAACTCCTCGGCGGCGGCCTGCAGCAACGCGTCCCGGCTGTCCATGCAGTAAATGTTTACTGCGCGAGGCCGGGTTGTCAAGCAACAGGTTTCTGACAACTGCTCGGTACGGTCGCCGGACATGAAGGCACTCTGGGTGGTCGTGGCTGTTGCGCTGGGGATCACGGCCGTCCCGGCGTGGGCCGAGACCTATGACGTGGGCTCGGTCACGTACGACCTCGGCGACCAGGCGTTCACGCCGCCGATACACGCTGACCGGCGGAAATCACGACTTCTGCAACACGCGGTGGACGCCGAGCGGCAGCCAGTTCGGAGCGTACGACGACGCGATTCGGGGCACCAAGGACGGCGCCTGTCAAGCACGGATCCCGGGCCAGGCAACGCATCCGACTTCAGTCCGTGAGACGGTCGGCACGGGCGTTGAGATACCGCTGCTGGGGCAGGCTCATGGCCAAGCGCGCCGCCTCCCGGTACGACGCCCGCGCCGCCGCGCGGGAACCCGCCATCTCCAACAGATGGGCGCGTACGGAATGCCGACGGTGGTCGTCGCCGAGGCGATCATCCAGCAGCGCCAAGCCTTTCAGCGGCCCGTCGACCATCGCGACGGCGACGGCGTGGTTCAACGCCAGCACCGGGTTGTCGGGGGAGATCCGCCGCAGCAGCTCGTACAGGCCGACGATCTGCGGCCAATCGGTTTCCGCATAGCTCGGCGCCTCGTCATGCACAGCCGCGATGGCCGCCTGGAGCTGGTACGGCCCCGCCGGCCCTCGCCCCAACGCGGAGGTGACCAGGTCAACGCCCTCGGCGATGTCCTTGGCATGCCACAGGTTCCGGTCCTGATCGGCCATCGCCACCAGCTCGCCGTATGGACCCGTGCGGGCCGGCCGCCGGGCGTCGGTGAGCAGCATCAACGCCAGCAGCCCAGAGACTTCCGCGTCGTCGGGCCGCAGCCGACGCACCATGCGGGCCAGCCGGATGGCCTCCGCCGTCAGCTCGACCCGCCCCGGGCCGGCATAACCCTCGTTGAAGATCAGGTACAGCACGTGCAGCACCACCGGCAGCCGGTCCTCGGCCGGCAGGCCGAACGGCACGCCGCTGGCCTTCACGGTCTGCTTGGCCCGGCTGATCCGCCGGGTCGTCGTGGCCTCGGGCACCAGGAACGCCCGGGCGATCTCGGCGGTGGTGAGGCCGCCGACCGCCCGCAACGTCAGGGCGATCTGCGACGACGGCGACAGACTCGGGTGGCAGCACAGGAAAAGCAGCACCAGCGAGTCATCGGTCGACGGCGCGTGCTGCGAAGGCGGGAGCCACGCGCTTTCCCGGCGCTGGCGGGCGCTTTCGCTGCGCAGCAGGTCGGTGAGCCGCCGGGACGCCACGGTGATCAGCCACGCCTTGGGGTCGTCCGGCACGCCGGCCGGCCACTGCTGGGCGGCGGCGAGCAGCGCCTCCTGCACCGCGTCCTCGGCGATGTCGAAGTGCCCGTAGCGGCGGACGAGGGCAGCGAGGACCTGCGGCGTGAGCTCCCGCAACAGGTCCCCGTGGCCGGTCACAGCTCGTGGCGGCTTTCGGCGACGGGCCGGATGTCGATCACCACGTCGGCCCCGGCGCCGACCGGCCCGGGCACGTGGAACAGCCGGGTGGCGATCTCCGTGGCCCGGTCGTAGCTGTCGCACTCGACCACCCAGTAGCCGGCCAGGACCTCCTCGGCCTCGGCGTACGGGCCGTCGGTGACGACCATGGCGCCGTCCTGTTGCCGCAGCCGGCGGGCGTGCACCGGGGCGGTCAGGCCGCGGGTCTCCACCAGCTCGCCGGACTCGGCCAGGTCGTTGTTCAGCTTCTCCATGTACGTGCCCATGGCCTCGAAGTCCTGGGGCGTCCAGGTCGGGCCGCCGTCGGTGGGCCGACCGGCCATCGCGTCGTAGTCGCGCTGCGAGCCGTAGGCCAGGATCAGGTATTTCACGGTGCCGCTCCTCTTGTCGGGACTGTCACCGGGAACGTCGGCGCGGCGCGCCACTTCCGGACATCGTCCCTCGAAAACTGCCCCGATGAGTCCGTCCGACCCACTCACATGCACCCGATCGGGGGGCGTCGACTAGGAGTTTCCCCAGTTCCAGTCGCTTTTAAACGTACGTTCTATACAAGCGTACGGAACGTGTGTATGTTTTGAGCCATGACACACGCCACGCAAACACCCCGCCTCGCCGGACGGCGCGAATGGATCGGCCTCGCCGTCCTGGTGCTCCCGCTGCTCCTGGTGTCCATGGACATGACCGTCCTCTACTTCGCGATCCCGTCGATCTCCTCGGCCCTGGCCCCCAGCGGCACCGAGCAGCTGTGGATCATCGACATGTACGGCTTCATGCTCGCCGGCCTGCTCATCACGATGGGCAACATCGGCGACCGGATCGGCCGCCGCAAGCTCCTGATCATCGGCTCGGTCATCTTCGGCCTCGCCTCCGTGGCGGCCGCCTTCGCCACCGACCCGACCACCCTGATCATCGAACGAGCCATCCAGGGCATCGGCGGCGCCACCCTCATGCCGTCCACGCTTGCCTTGGTGCGCAACATGTTCCACGACGAGAAGCAGCGCCGCTCGGCCATCGCCGTGTGGTCGGCCGGCCTGTCCGCCGGCGCCGCGCTGGGCCCGATCGTCTCCGGCCTGCTGCTGAACTGGTTCTCCTGGGGCTCGGTCTTCCTGATCAACGCCCCCTTCGTCGTCCTGCTGCTGATCCTGGTCCCGACGCTGGTCCCCGAGTACCGCCTGCCCAAGGGCCAGGCCGGCAAGTTCGACTTCGCCTCCGGCCTGCTGTCGCTGGCCGGCGTGCTCTCGATCATCTGGGGCCTCAAGGAGACCGCGGTCAACGGCTTCTCCACCCTGCCGGCCGTCGCGATCGTCGTCGGCGCCGTCCTCGGCTACGTGTTCGTGAAGCGCCAGAAGACGCTCCAGCACCCGATGATCGACCCGCAGCTGTTCCGCAACCGCGACTTCGGCGCCTCCATGACCGTCAGCATCGCCTGCGCGTTCTGCCTGATCGGGTTCGGCATCTTCACCACCCAGTACATGATGGAAGTCCTGCGGATGAGCCCCTTCGAGGCGGCGCTGTGGACGATGGCCTCCCCGGTCGTGGTCACGCTGGTGGTGCCGTTCGTGACGATCGTGGCCCGCACCGTCCGCCCCGCCTACATCATCGCCACCGGCTTCCTCATCGCCGCCGTCGGCTTCGTGGTCATGACCCAGCTTTCCGTCGAGCGCAACATGTTCACGCTGATGGGCGGTGCGATCGGCATCGGCCTGGGCATCGCGATCATCCTGACCTGCATCACCGACCTGGTCGTGGCGGCCGCCCCGGCCGAGCGGGCCGGCGCCGCCTCCGCACTGCTGGAGACCGGCCAGGAGCTCGGCGGCGCCCTGGGCATCGCCATCCTCGGCTCCGTCGGCGCGGCGGTCTACGGCAGCTACTTCACCGCCCACACCCCGCAGAACGTTCCGGCCAACGCGGTCGAGGCGTCCAACCAGACCCTGGCCACCGCTTCGACCGTGGCCCACGGTCTGCCCCAGGCTCAGGCCGACTCCCTGCTGGCCGTGGCCCGCGAGGCTTTCACCAGCTCCCTGCACTACTCGGCGATCGTCGGTGGTGTCGTGGCGGTCGGCGCGGCGATCTTCACCATCGCCCTGCTGCGCCGGATCAAGCCCACCCCGCCCGCCCCCAAGGACGAGAACAAGACCGAGGACAAGGAGGCCAGGACCGAGGTGTTCGAGGCAGTGACCGTCTGATGACGAAGTGAGGAACCGAATCGACAAGGCGAGCGCAGGCCGGCCGTCCCCGACCCCCGGACGGACCGGCCTTCCTCGCACCTGAACTTCCGTCGCCGGCGCATCGACACGTTTGCGTGGCGCAACGACAACGACCGCCGGCGACGGATCACCACCCGGCAAAAGGCCCTGCACCCCCTGGTGCGGGGCCTTTTCCTGTCACCAGCCGCGCCGCGACAGCGATCGCCCGAGCGAACCCAGCATGAGGAACACCAGTCCGACGCCGAGCACGATGCCGCCCGGCGCGAGGTCGTCGATCCCGGGGAACTGCGGGCGGCCGAACTCGTCCTGCATCGTCGACATCACGATGACCGCCTTCACCACGAGCAGCCCGAAGCCGCCCGCGAAGGCCACGGCGCCGATCGCCGTCACCACCTTGACCCAGGCCGGCGCGCCGGACAGGTTCTCGTGCCGCTCGGCCCCGCGCCAGGTGTTGCTCACGTAGTCGCGGCCGACCGCCATGCCGCTGCCGAAGTTCTGCACGTTCGTGTGCGCCTGGACCTGGTTGAGGAACTGCCGACCGCCCGCTCGGTCGAGGCGGTCGACCAGCGCGGTCAGCTGCTCCGCGAAGCGGGGGTCGACCGTCGCGGTGTTCTCCACCGCCCGGGCCAGCCGCTGCTGGGCCTGCTGGTCCTTCGGATCGGCGCGAAGATCGCTGACGATGCCGCCGAACTTGCGGGCCACGGCGTTGTAGAGGCCGTTCATGGCCGCCTCCGCGCGCCCTTCCATGAAGCGTCTGGCCGCCCCGCCGAGCAGCGCGACCAGATACGCGACCACCACGCCACCCTCGATCATCAGCCGCTCCCTCGACAGTCGGCCCCACTGATGCTGTCGCCATCACGGAGCCCGAAGTAACCGTGCTGATCGGGCGATCCGGCGAAATCACCCGAACGGCCGGAGGGGTCGATCCGGACCGCGTTCGGCCGGGCAAGGTCGGCCACCGGTGCCGTGACTGGGGCGTCACGGACAAATCGGTAAACTCGGCCAGGTGTCCGAGGAGAACCACGACAGCCCGACCATCCGCTTCGACCGCACCGCGAGCTTCGCGCCGGTCGCGGGCAGCCTGGAGCCGGAACCGCCCACCGAGGGCGGGCCGGCGCCGCGCAAGGGGCTGCGGCGGGGCCTGATCGCCGCGGGCGGGGTCGTCGGCGTGCTGGTGGTGCTGTACGGCCTGGACCTGCTCCTTTCCTCGGGATCGCTGCCTCGCGGCACCACCGTCGCCGGCGTGGACGTCGGCGGCCTGAGCCGGGCCGACGCGGAGCAGCGCCTGCACTCGGCGCTGGACGGCCGGATCGCGCAGCCGGTGAAGCTGCGCACCGGCGACGTGGACGCCTCCCTCGACGCCAAGTCGGCCGGCCTCGCCGCGAACTGGTCGGGCACCTTGGACCAGGCCTCGTCCCAGCCGCTGAACCCGTTCACGCGGCTGACCTCCTTCTTCGGCCAGCACGAATCGCCGTTTGTGTCCACTGTGGACGAGGCCGCGCTCGGCAAGGCGCTGGACGGCCTGCGGCCCAAGATCGATCGGGACCCGGTCGAGGGCACTATTCGCTTCGAGGGCGCCACGCCCACGGCCGTCAACCCGCAGTCCGGCCGGAAGCTGGACGCCGCCGCGGCCAACAAGTCCATTGTGGACAACTGGATCGGCGGCGCGGCGGTGGCGCTGCCGGTGTCCAGCACCCCGGCCAAGGTCAGCGCCGACGCCGTGCGCGCGGCCGTGGAGAACTATGCCAAGCCGGCGGTGGCCGGGCCCGTCACCGTGAAGGGCGAGGGCAAGGAGGCCACCCTCCAGCCCGCCGCCATCGCCGCCGCGCTGGGCTTCGCGCCCGGTGACGACGGCAAGCTGGCCCCGAAGCTCGACCGCGGCAAGGTCGTCGAGGCGCTCAAGCCGCAGCTGGCCAGCACCGAACAGGCCGGCAAGGACGCCGAGGTCGTGATCGAGGGCGACCGGCCCGTCGTGAAGCCGTCGGTCGACGGCCGCGGCGTCGACTGGGACAAGAGCCTGGCCGGCCTGGCGGATCTGTTGCCGCACAAGGACAATCGCGTCGTCACCGCGCAGTACGCCAAGCAGCCGGCCAAGCTCACCACCGAGCAGGCCAACCAGCTCGGCATCAAGGAGGTCGTCGGCGAGTTCACCACCGGCGGCTTCGTCGCCGACTCCGGCGTCAACATCCGGGTGGTGGCCGAGAAGGTCGACGGCGCCGTGGTGAAGCCGGGAGAGACCTTCTCCCTCAACGGCTACACCGGTCCGCGTACCGCTCGGCAGGGCTACGTCGAGGCCGGCATCATCGAGAACGGCGCCCCCGGCAAGGCCGTCGGCGGCGGCATCTCGCAGTTCGCCACCACGCTGTACAACGCCTCCTACTTCGCCGGCATGGCCGACGCCGGGCACACCGAACACAGCTACTACATCAGCCGCTATCCCGCCGCCCGTGAGGCCACCGTCTTCCAGAACCCCGACGGCAGCAGCGTCATCGACCTGAAGTTCTCCAACGACGGGCCCACCGGCATCGCCATCCAGACCATCTGGACGCCGCAGAACATCACCGTGCGGCTCTGGGGCACCAAGCGCTACCAGGTCGAATCCGTCCCCGGCGAGCGCACCAACTTCGTCGACCCCCAGCCCCGCCCCGGCCCCGCCGCCAACTGCCACGCCTCCGCCGGCGGCCCCGGCTTCACCGCCACCGACACCCGCGTGATCAAGGACCTCACCGGCCGCGAGGTCTCCCGCCACACCCGCAAGAAGGTCTACGACCCCGCCCCCAAGATCACCTGCGGCTGACCGGGGCTTTCTTTCACTTTTCGGTCGGGCGGTTTATCGCCGAACGGCGACATTCGGCGTAAACCGCCGGCCGAGAAATGGCGATCACTCGGCACTGTTACCGCCCGTGAAATGCCTTCACTCGATCGTGTGACAGTTGATGTGAAATCGTGGCGTCGGCGGGTAGAACGTACGGCAGTGGTGGCTCCCCGAGATCGGAGAAGGAACCCGATCGGCCGATCGGTGCGCCGCCGACCGCCGTTTTCGGCCCCGAGTTCACGCGGAGCGAGCACTGAGACGCGCTTATCGAACAACATTCGACGTGCTGGCGCACGCCGTGACCCAGTGCAACGCCGATCGAATCAATGCCGCCCTTGTTCTGGTCGGCGATCCGGGCGGCGTGGTCAACTTCCGGGACGGCACGGTGATCGCGGTGCACAGTCCCGGCGCGCCCGGCGTAGCGATGCTGAACGCGGGCCCGCCGGACCGGGTCGGGGCGGCCATGGCGGACGCGGCCTTCGCGATCGCCGTCGGCGGCATCTCGCACTATCTCGTCGACGACACCGCCGACGTGCTGTCGCCCACCTCGGCCGGGATCTCCCCGAGCCGGCTGTTGGGGCAGGTCGCGGTCCGGCTGGCCGTGCTCGCCGCGTCGCCCTGCCCGGTGTCGCCCTACCGGGAGCGGCCGGTGCCGACCGGTCGCGCGGAACCGGCCGCTGAGCTGCGGGAAATCGTCACGCATGCCACCGGCCGGCGCACGGCCCGGGACATCGCGTTCGCGATCGGGCGGGGCGTCCACTCGGTCACCGTGGACGTCGCCCGGCTGCTGGGCGAGGACGTGCTGGCCATAACGCCCGCCGACACGTTCACCGGCCGCGTGCACCACCCCGCCGCCACGCTGCGCCCCCGGCTGTCGCGGCCGGCCGGCGTCGAAGCGGCGGGGCCGCTGCCCGTGCGGCGTCCTGGGCGAGCGGGCCCGGGGCCGTAGCGGTGGGTCGCCTCGCCTGGCGTCGGCCGGCCTTTCTGAAAGGGAAAAGGAAAAACGTGGACTATGGCGCGCTCGCCGTCGAGTTGCGCAAGCTCAGGGAAACCGTGGCCGGCGTGACGGACACGGTGATCGCGGCGGTCGACGGAATTCCGATAATCTCCGACGTTGCCGAAAGCGTCGATCCGTTGAACATCTCCGCGCTGGCCGCCGCCAATCTCGGTATCGCCCGCCAGGCCGCCGAGGTGACCGGCCAGGGCGCCCTGCATCAGACCGTGGTGTTCAACAGCGATGGCTATATGGCCGTGTACGCCATCGGCCGCGTCGCGCTGCTGGTCGTGCTCGGCGACGGCGGCCTGAATCTCGGCCGCCTGCTCTACGAATCGCGGCCCGTGACCGACCGGATCAGTTCGATTCTCACCCCGTAGCCGTTCCCAGCCAAGGAAGTGTGTCCGATGAACATCGATACCGCACTGAAGGAAGCCATGTCCATCGCCGGCGCCGTCGGCGTCGCGCTGGTCGACTACGAGAGCGGCATGTCGCTGGGCACCAGCGGCGGCGGCGACTGGCTGAACCTGGAGCTCGCCGCCGCCGGCAACACCGAGGTGGTGCGGTCCAAGCTCCGGGTCATGTCCACCCTCGCGCTCAACGACAGCATCGAGGACATCCTGATCACGCTGCACCGCCAGTACCACCTGATCCGGCTGATGAACTCCATGAAGAGCCGCAGCTCGCTGTTCCTGTACCTGGTGCTGGAGCGGGAGTCGGCCAACCTCGCGCTGGCCCGCCACCACCTCAAGCGTATCGAGTCCGACCTGCAGGTGTGAGCCGGGCGGGCCTGCGGGTCAGCCGTGGCCGGCCCGCAGCCCGTCCAGATGCACGGCGAGGAACCGGCGCCAGCCGTCGGGGCGGCACCGGATCACCTCGGCCATCGCCTGATACAGCGTGACCAGGTCGGCCGGCTCGAAGTCCGGGCGCAGCCGCCCCGCGGCCCTGGCCCGGGCGATGATCCGCAACGCGCCGTCCTGTCCTCGGCTGCACACCGCGCGCACCTCGGGTGTCAGCGGGATCCGTTGGGCGATCGTGTCATTGAGGGCCTGGTCGGTGGCCTGCAAGGCGCACATGCCGGTCAGGTAGTTCTCGAAAGCCCGCCATGGGTCGTCGTCCGCGAGCGCGGCGACGGTGAGCTCCTCCAGCGCCGGGCCGACCCGCTCGGGCAGCAGCGCGTTGAGGAAGTCGTCCCGGGTGGGGAAGTGGTTGTACAGCGTCCCGATGCTCACGCCCGCGCGCTTGGCGATGTGCTCCAGCGGGGCGTCCAGGCCCTGCGTCGCGAACTCGTGGCCGGCCGCCGACAGCAGCTTGTCCCGGTTACGGCTCGCGTCCGCCCGCAGTGGCCTGGTCATGGTCCCAGTGTAGTGAATCCGAGGGTGCCCTCAACTTCGTGCTAGGTTGAAAGTCGAGAGCACCCTCAACTTCTCTGGGAGGAATCATGACGGCCGTGGTCATCGGCGTCGGACCGGGTCTGGGCCTGTCGATCGCCCATCGTTTCGGCCGGGAGGGGCACCCCGTCGCGCTGATCTCCCGCAGCGCCGCCCGGCACTCCGGCTACCTGGCCGAGCTGTCCGCCGCCGGCGTCCGGGCCGAGTCGTTCACCGCCGACGTCCGGGACGCCGCCGCTCTGCGCGCCGCCCTCGACGCCGCCGCCGACCACCTCGGCCCCATCGAGGTCGCCTATTACGGCCCGGCCGACCTCGGCGGCGCCATTCCCCGCCTCGACACCGTCTCCGCCGACGACGTCCGCGCCGCCATGACCGGCCTCTACCCCGCCGTCGACGTCGTGCACCACGTGCTGCCTGGCATGCTCGACCGCGGCCACGGCACCTTCTTGATCGCCGGCGGCCTCGGCGCCGTGCGCCCCATGCCCATGCTCGGCCCCATCGCCGTGCTCTCCGCCGCCCTGCGCAACTACGCCGTCACCCTCAACGCCACCCTCGCCGACACCGGCGTCTACGTCGGCACCCTCACCATCGGCGGCCTCATCGAGCGCAGCGACATCCACACCCGCCAGACCTCCGGCCGCCCCGCCCCCTTCGGCACCCTCAACCCCGACCACATCGCCGACGCCGCCTGGGACCTGCACACCAAGCGCGACCGCGCCGAGGCGATCTTCAGCGTCTTCGACTGACCTGGCCCGGAAACACGTAAGGCCCGCCACTGGGTGGCGGGCCTTACGTTCACCCGGTGAAAGGTGCCTGGGTCTGGGGCGGAGCCCCAGAAAACACCGCGAGAGAGCTTGGCCGGCGGTCCGCCGGCACAACCCTCCCGCTCTCGAGTGCCCTGGGTAGGATTCGAACCTACGACACACGGTTTAGGAAACCGATGCTCTATCCCCTGAGCTACCAAGGCGCTGCGTAGCGGGATCAGCATACCGGTAGCACGTCGGGCCGCGCGGGGACGGGTGGGTACGCCGGGTGGAGTAGTAACAGTCACTCGCGGTGCGGGTGGGGGCGGCCGGTAGGCCGACGAACAGTTGAACTTTCCCCCGGCCGGGCCCATCGTCCCGCATAGTCGCAGGGGCACGACGATGGGAGGAGCGGCTGGTGACCACCGACGCGACGCGGCTGCTGGAGCGCACCCGGCTGGACGCCGGGCGGGTGGCGGAGCGGTTCGTGGAGCCGGAGGGGTTCCTGGACGCGCTGGCGAAGCTGCTGAGTGGCCGGGCGGTGGTGCTGGCCGGGCCGGAGGGCTCGGGACGGCGCACGGCGGCGACGGTGCTGCTGGACCGGCTGGGCGGCCTGCACCTGGTCGAGATCGAGGTGGACGACGAGGCGACGCTGGCCCGGCACCCGGTGGCGGCGAAAGAGGGCTACCTGCTGGACCTGACCTCGGCCGATGACGCGACGGTGGACCAGGTCAAGGCGGCCCTGGCGGAGTTCACGGCGACGCTGGACGAGGAGGACAGCTCGCTGGTGGTGATCGTCGACGACGATCGGGCGGCGGCCTTCGAGGCGATCAACCTGCCCGCGCCGGAGCCGGGAGAGGTGCTCAAGGCGCACCCCGGAGGCGCGGAGGTCGATGCGGTTCCTGGCCAGCCCCCGACCACTGCGGCCGAAGCGGTGCGGCTGGCGGAGCTGCTGCTGAGCGTCGAAGATCCACGGCTCGTGGCGGCGGCCTACAACCGGTGGAAAGGTCAGCTGCGCAAGCAGTTCGACCAGCACGAGGAGGTGCCCTGGCGGGCGCTGCTGCTGGCGGCGGCCTTCCTGGAGGGCGCGCACCAGGACGTGGTGGACGCCGCGGCGGAGGCGTTGTTGGCGGAAACCCGTTACGAGGGGCCGAAACCGCATCCGCTGGCCGGCCCGGGCCTTGCCGCGAGGCTGGCCGGCATCGGCGCATTCGCCGACACGGTCACGTTCTCCACGCCGGGCTACGCCGACGCGGTGATCGACTACGTCTGGTCGGAGTTCCCGACGCTGCGAGAGCCCTTGGTCGACTGGCTGATCGGGTTACCGGCCAACCTCCCGAGCGAGGACTGCGCCCGGCTTGCGGCCAAGGTGATCGGACTCGGGGCGCCGGCGGTGGTCAAAGTCGTCACGGCATGGGCGGAAACCGCTGTCCCGCTGTCCCGCGGACTGCTCGCGGCGGCCGCGCTGGACCCGGGGATCGGCCCGGACATGCGCAGGGTGATCAAGGACTGGTCCCGGCGGCGCGACTTACCCAGGGCGCTGAGCGAGGTGGCGATCGCGGTCTGCGGCGGCGAACTCGGCAGCCGGTTCCCGCACATCGCGCTGACCCGGCTGGGCAGCTTCGTCACACGCCCGGAGCTGACGGACCAGGTGGCCTCGGCACTGTCCACAATGGCCGGTGAGAGCCAGTTCGCCCAAGTGGTCACGAGATTGGCCCGCTGGCTCAGGGAAACCGACGAGGCGAGACGGGCGCTGGCGGTGCGGGCGCTGCTGGACGAGGCGGCGGCCCAGCCGCAGCACCGGGAAACCCTGCTCAACCTGCTGGTGCAGGCGGCCGGCGGTCGGCCGAGCGAGCTGGGCGCCCTCGACCTGGCGGCCTTCGAGTGGCGTCGCGACGGCGGCTCCCGCGACGTGCACGACCAGTTGCAGACCAAGCTGAACGGGGTGGATCCGCTGCTGCGGTCCGCGATTTCGAGCTGAAACAAGGGGAACGATGCCAACGGATCCGTGGTCGGAGGTCAAGCCGACGGTGCGCGGCAAGATGGGCGGCTGGTGGTCGCGCTTCCTGCGACGCCGCCAACAGGCCGAACACGACTGGATCTACGGCAAGGAGCCGGGCGCCGCGGTCCAGCTGCGGCAGCCGCCGCCCGCGCCCAAGCGGCCGACCGTGGTGTTCACGGCCGTGCTGCCCAGCGCCGTGCCGCACGCGGAGTTCACCGCGACCTGCACCGTGGCGTGGGAGGCCATCGGCGAGACCACCCACTCCAAGCCGGAATCCATTGCCCGCAGCGACATCGAGCGCCGTGCCGCCGCCATCCTGACTGGCGGCCGGGTGACCCAGTGCGAGCAGTTCCAGCACAAGCTGGAGGCCGAGCTCGGATACGTGACCAAGCTGGAGGACGCCCGGATCGCCGTGCAGCTGGTGGAGATCGAGCTGACCTGCGCCGACGAGGCCAAGGCGGCGACGGAGCTGTTCGAGGAGCTGCAACGGCGACGGCTGGTGCGCGGCTGGGACCGCGACCTCAAGCTGGACGAGCTGCGCCACCTCAAGGACGACATCCTCAGCGATCCGGCGATGGCCACCGTGTGGTGGCTGCAGAACAACGACAACCAGGTCGACCAGGCCGTCGAGATGTCGGCCAAGCTGCGCAAGCTGGCCAAGATCATGACCGAGAGCGACGAACGGTCCACAACGGACACCGTGGCGTCCCTTGTGGACCGTTTCGTCGATCGCCTGCCGGACGGGGCCCGCTGGCGGCTGCTCAGCAACCTGGCGGACGTCTTCTCCCACTACGGCAGCCCGGATCTGGCCAACGAGCTGCCGCAGCTGGACGGGGGCGGCCGGGACCGCCCCCGCCCGGCTCACAGCGAGTAGATCTGGAATTCGTAGAGCGAGTAGCCGTACTTGGTGCCGCGCTGCACCCCGTTCATCCGCACGTAGCGTGCGTCGGTCGCGGCGAACGCGTCGTTGTCGGAGCCGCCGTCACCGGCGGCCGTCGACCACACCGTGCGCCAGTTCGCGCCGTCCGTGGAGACGTCGATGCTGTATCCCTTGGCGTAGGCCGACTCCCAGGACAGGACGGCCCGTCCGACGGTCTGCACGGAGCCGAGGTCCACGGTGATCGACTGGTTGTCGCTCCAGTCGCTGGCCCACCGGGTGTCCGCCTTGCCATCCACCGCGAGACTCGGCGGCGAGTCGTAGGCGCCGGTCTCGTGGCTGGTCGAGGTGACGGTCTTGCCCACGGCCAGGTTGGCCACGTTGTCGCCGCGGTGCGCCGGGTACTGCACGACCTGCTGGTAGGTCGGGCGGTTCTGCCAGCTGATCTTGTCGTCGGTGACGCCGCCCAGCGGCCGCTGGATGATCGAGTCGGCGCACCACTGGTCGCCGGCCGCGCAGTCCGCGTCACCCGGGTACACCTGCGCCGCCGTCTGGCCGACCGCCTGCTGGAGGCTGGTCAGCAGCGACTGCCGGCACGCGGCCAGGTTGCCGTTGCCGCAGAACGGCCGCGACAGGCCGCCCTGCACCGAGTCGCCGAGCACCGCGCGCAGGTCCTTGTCCGCATAGGACCACCAGCCGTACTGGAACGAGGAGCCCTTGTGCGGCTGGGAGTTGTTCGCGCCGCCGTCGGTGGAGCCGATGTTCTGGCCGCCGGACGGAGACTCGTTGATCTGGATCGCGCCGGTCATGGTGGTGAACAGGTCGTTGCCCATGGACGGCTGGAACTCGCCCTGCACCAGCAGCGACCACCAGGCGTCCATGACCCGGATCGCGTCGGCGTTGGCGTAGGCGTGGCTGCCCGGCGTGGTCTCCAGGCGGTGCGAGCCGGCCTGCTGCCACGTGGTCAGCTGCTTCACCGCGTTGGCCAGTGTCGGGTCGGTGATCGGCTGGCTGTTGAGCACACGCAGCGCGTCCGGCAGCACGTCCTCGGCCCGCAGGTCCACGTTGGCCGCGTCCGCCATCGCCGAGGCCAGCGACGCCCGCGTCACCTTCTGTCCGCTGGAGATCAGCTTCTTCACCCGGCTGTCCAACAGGTTGACCCGGTGCACCGAGCCGTCACCGTAGGCCGCCTCGTTGAAGTCCTTGGCCTGCTTGTTGTTCCAGCTGACGTAGTAGTCCTGGTCGATCGAGTTCGGGTGCTGCGACGGCGTCGTGTAGCTGGCGACGTTGCTCGTCGGGTTCCAGCCCTGCCACTCGTACTGCTGGTCGGCCCAGATCGGCAGGTTCGGGTTGGTGTTCGCGGCCCGCACCGGGTTGTTGCCCGAGTTGTAGTACGCGATGTCCTTGGAGTCGGCGTAGAACCAGTTGAACGTGTAGTTCACGTCCTGGGCGGCCTTCTGGAAACTGGCCGCGTCGTGCACCGCGGACGGGTCGTTGAACTCCTGGAACCCGATGATCGAGTCCACCTCGTGCCGATAGCTGGACCGCAGGCTGGCGTAGGCCACCGGGACGCCGCCGACCGTGGCCCGCGACTGCACTATGCCGTACTTGGTGCGGAACGAGATCAGCGAGTACGAGCCCGCGGCCGTGCCGTCGGCGATCGTCGGCTTCCACGAGTTGTCCCGCTGCAGCAGCTCCATCGGCGTGCAGACGCCGTGGTACAGGTAGGAAGCGGAGTTCTTGGTCGCCGGCTGGCCGTTCGGCTCGCACAGCCGCAGCGCGTACGTGTCGGTGATGTCCTGCTCGGCCGACGTGGCGCTCCACGAGTAGTCCTGGCCTCGGCCGAGCTCCACGTACAGGCTGACGCCGGCGAACGCGGCGCCGCGGGCGCTGATGCCCGGGCCCTGCAGTTCCTCCAGCATCAGCAGCTGCGGCGCGAAGTAGCCGGTCTGCGGGCCGAACACCGCCACCGGGTTGCCGGTGTCGGTGTACTTGCCGGACACCAGCAGCGCGTTGGACATGCCGTGCTTGGCCGTGATCAGGTCGGCCGGCAGCACGCCGTTGTCGAAGATGCCGCGGGCCTTCTCCTCGTCCGCGGTCTTGGCGGCCGGCTGGTTGGCCGCCTTCACCTCCGTCGCCGTCGCGGCCGAGCCGGTCGGGTTGAAGATCAGCTGCTGCGGCGTCACCGAGCCCGGGTCGGGCATCGCGACGCCCTGCGGGTTGGCCGGGTCCTGGCCGTACGGGAAGCTGGCGTCGTGGACGGTGGTGACCGCCTCCGGGTCGTTCTGCTCCCGGAACGCGTTCCACACCTTGTCGCCGTCGGTGACGCCGTACTTGGCGTCGGCGGCCAGCTTCACCAGCGCCGACTGCACCTCGCCGCCGCCGCCCGAGCCGAACAGGGCGCCGACCACGCTGCCGATCGCCACCATGTCGGTGAGCTTGAACGGGTCGATGCCGCCGGCGTTGGTGATCGGGTCGATGTGCCCGGTCAGGTCGTACTCGCCGGGGAAGGTGCGGCCGTTGTACGCCTGCGTGATGTAGGAGTTGATGCCGGCCACGTAGTCGGTGGCGTCCTGCAGGGCCTGCGCGCCGCGGGCGCCGTGCGTGGCCGCGGCCGAGGTCAGCTGGTCCTGGAGGTCCTGCTCGGTGTACGGGGCGGCCTGCCAGAACGACTGCTCCAGCCCGCGGTTGCCGACCGCGCCGCCGGCGAACGAGGTCAGCTCGCCCCGGCCGACGTGGCGGAACACGTCCATCAGCCACAGCCGGTCCTGGGCCGCCGCGTAGCCCGCGCCGAACTCCGTGCCCGAGCGCGTGGTGCCGGTGACGTGCGGCACCCCGGTCGCCTTGTCACGCACGATCGTGACGTCCGCGCGAGGCTTGATCGTCGACTCCACCTGGTTGGCGGGCACGCCGAAGGAGGAGTCGTTGAAGAAGGTGGACAGCTGGCCGTTGCTCAGCCCGGTGTAGCCGTTGACCAGGTTGGCGTACTTGCCGAGCTGGTCGTCGGTGTGCGCCGGGCGGCTGCCGGCAACCTTGTTGGCGAGGATCTGCGCCAGCGTGGCGTTGCCGTTCTCACCCGGCGGCAGGATGTCGTTGCACTGCCCGAGGCAGTAGTCATTGTTGGCCGGGGCGGCGATGGCCGGCGCCGCGGACAGCAGGGTGGTCGACGTCGCCACGATCAGGGTCGCGGCGAGTGCGAGGCGAGAGCTTCGCGACATGCGCAGGGTCCTCTCCTGGAGGGAACGTGACGCACGTTACTTGTGAGTAGTTCAACGCGAAAGAGCTTCACGTTAGACATTCACTCTGAAGGGTGAGCGGGGTGGCCGGATCCGTGGTGCGGTGGATCGACGAGGAACTCGCCCGTGACCAGGGGCGATGGCGCATGCGGGCCAGCGGCGGGGCCGCCGGTCTTGCCGCGATGCTGCACGGGGCCGGACTGGCCGGCGCGGTGGTGTGGACCGTAGGCGGATGGCTGTTCGGCGGCTTGGCCCTCGTCGCCGCGCGCAGCCTGCGTACCGCCGGACGGCACAGCCTGCCCTGATCGTGCAAGTCGATTCACAGGTTTGGAAACCGTTGATATTTCGGTCCGGGCGTCAAGTCGCGGGAACTTCTAGGCAAAACCGGGACCACATGATGAGATAACACCGCGGTAACCCGTGGTTGCGTCAAGATGAGTGATGCTTGGCTAATGCGAGCACGCAGCGCCGAATCGGGGAGGCGTCCGTTGATCAAAGTGATGCTGGCTGACGACGAGGATCTCGTCCGATCCGGCCTCAGGATGATTCTCTGCAGCGCCGGCGACATCGAGGTGGTCGCCGAGTGCGACGACGGCCTGCTCGTCGCCGATCTCGCGCGGCAGCACCGGCCGCACGTCGTGCTGCTCGACGTGCGCATGCGCTCGGCCGACGGGCTCGTCGCCCTGCGCCGGCTGCGCACCCTGCCCGACCCGCCCCGGGTCGCCATGCTCACCACGTTCGACGTCGACGAGTACGTCTCCGAGGCCCTGCGCCTCGGCGCCTCCGGCTTCCTGCTCAAGGACACCGAGCCCGAGCAGCTCGTCAAGGCCGTCCGCGACCTCGCCCGCGGTGGCGCCGTGCTCGATCCCGGCGTCGCCGCCCGCGTGCTGGCCGCCGTCGCCGACGGCGAACGCGCCGCCGAGCCCGCCCGCCGCCTGCTCACCTCCCTGTCCGAGCGTGAGCGCGAGGTCCTCCAGCTCATCGGCCAGGGCATGTCCAACGCCGAGATCGGCGGCGCGCTGCACCTGTCCGAGGCCACTGTGAAGGGCTACGTCTCCTCCGTCCTCGGCAAGATCGGCGCCGTCAACCGCGTCCAGGCCGCCCTCGTCGCCTACCGCGGCGGCCTCATCGCGTGACCCCATTCGTTGTGAATGGGCCTCGGCTGCGCGCCGGGGCCCATTCTTTATGGCTGTTGACAACTCTTTATCACTGTTGATCCCTTGCACCGATCGGGTTGATCTTGACGGGCGCATCGCAGGTGGTTCCTCCCCCGACGGAGACCGGGCTCTGGGTCGATCATCCGGTCGGCAATGCAGCATCGGTCCGATCGGGAGTGCGGGTGAGATGAGTCCTCAGGACCACCACCGGCAAGGGGCGGGTGGGAGGAGCACTGGGCGTGCCGCGGGTGCTCGTGGTGTTGTCGCCACACGAACAGCCCCCACCCATGGTGGTTTCTAGGGGTCGTTGCAACACCTGAGTGATCAGGAGACGCAACGATGACCAGACGACACCGTGACCGGATCCCCGAGGGCATGACCC
>NZ_JBFBAM010000107.1:0-23855 GCF_040682195.1 Kutzneria sp. NPDC051319
CCGGCCTGGGGGCCTGAAACCAAGATCGAATCATATGTTTCCCCAGGTGAGGCTCATGCGCTGTGCAGATGTACGACAACTGCAACAACCAGGGCGTCGGCGCCCAGGGCCGGTACACCGCGATGCGCGACGCCCTGGCCGCCACCGGCCGCCCGATCCTGTACAGCCTGTGCGACTGGGGCCAGGAGAACGTGTGGACCTGGGGTGCGGGCGTGGGCAACAGCTGGCGCACCACCGGCGACATCAACGCCTCCTTCGGCAGCATGCTGTCGATCTTCCACGCCAACGCCGCCCTGGCCGGCTACGCCGGGCCCGGTGGCTGGAACGACCCGGACATGCTGGAGATCGGCAACGGCATGTCGGCCACCGAGGACCGCACCGAGTTCAGCCTGTGGGCCGAGATGGCGGCGCCGCTCGTGGCCGGCACCAACATCGCCAGGGCGAGTTCGACCACGCTGAGCATCCTGTCCAACAAGGCGGTCATCGCCGTCGACCAGGACTCGCTCGGCAAGCAGGGCCGGCTGGTGTCGTCCGCCGGCGGTCATGACGTCATGACGAAGCCGCTGGCCAACGGCGACGTGGCGGTGGTGCTGTTCAACGAGACCGGCTCCACCGCGACCATCGCCACGACGACCGGCGCCGTCGGCAAGACCGGCGCGAGCCGGTACACGCTGACCGACCTGTGGACCGGCGCGACCTCGACCACCACCGGCGCCATCAGCGCCAGCATCCCGGCCCACGGCACGGTCATGCTGCGAGTGGCCGGCCAGTGATCGAAGCCGTCCTCCAGTTCGAGGACGGCCGAACGCCCCCTGTGCCCGGCGAACCGGACACAGGGGGCGTTCGGCGAGACTGTGCCTCGACGGCTACAGCACAAGCCGTGAACAACTGAGCGTAACTCAGATACTTGGTGACCGGCTCGGGCGAGTACCCGGGTCAGCCGTTGCGCACCACCCGCCACCGGTTGGTCGCCGCGCCGTTGTCGGGGCCCTGGACGGCGAACGTGCCGGCGCCGGTCGAGTTGTTCTGGATGGCCAGCAGCTTGCCGCTGTTGACGTTGCGGATCTTGCACGTCCCGTCGCCGAGGTCGACGAGCGTCCAGCGGTGGTCGGCGGTTCCGTTGTCCGACCACTGAAGCACGGTCGCGTTGTCCGCGGTCGACATGCTCTGGACACCGAGCACCTTGCCGCTGTTGACGTTGCGGAACCGGACGGCGTCCCCGTCGGTGATCATTTCCCAGTTGTGGTCCGAGGTGCCGTTGTCCGACCACTGCAACGCGCGGCCGCCGTCGGCGGTGGACATGTCCTGGATGCCCAGCAGCAGCCCGCTGCCCGCGTTGACCAGTCGGTAGGTCGTCCCGCCCTGGCCGTTGGCGCTCCAGTAGACCGTGTAGTTGAAGCCCTGCGCATCGTAGAAGGGCGCCAGGTTGACCGTGGCGCCGTTGGCCGTGGCGGTGAAGGCGAGCGCGCCGGCGCTGGTTCGCGTGATCGAGGACGGTTGCAGACTCGGCAGCCCGTTGAGGGAACTGTTGCCGTAGTTGCCGGCCAGTACCACCGGACCGTAGGTGACCGCCGCGACGTTCGCGTTGTCGTTGGCCGCCCGCAGGGCAACCGTCATGGGCAGGCGCACGGTGACCGTGTCACCGGAGACCCAGGATCGGGTCAGGGTGGCGTAACTGCCGGGGGTGGCGGTCACGTTCTGCGTGGCGCCGTTGACGCTGACGGTCGCCCCGCTGGTCCAAGCCGGAATGCGCACACGCATGTCCCACGTCCCGCTCACGTTGCCGGTGACCGTCAGCGTGGTGGTGTCACTGACCGGATAGGACGTGGTCTGGGTGACGGTGATGCCCCGCTGGCTCCAGCTGAGAACCGAGGGCAGGAACAGGTTCACGAGCAACGTGGTGCCGTTGGAGAAGTAGATCGAGTCCGCCAGTTTCGTCTGGGTTTCCAGGCCGGTGCCCTGGCAGCACCAGAACGAGTCGTAGTCGGTGCTCCACGTGCCGCCGCCCCATGCCGGGCCGAGGCCACGACGTCCCCCCGGGTTGAGCGAGCTGAAGTACGTGACGTGCCCGTGGTTGTCGGCCGGGTTCTGCTGGCCGATCATCTGGTTGAGCAGCGCCCGCTCGTAGTAGTCGACCAGGTCGACGCGGTCCGGATACAGCGTGAACAGTTCCCTGGTCAGCTTGAGCATGTTGTAGGTGTTGCAGCTTTCGCAGGTGTCCTGGTTGAGGTAGCCGGCGATGGCGTTGGGCGCGCGGAAGTGCTCGGCCTGGCTGTTGCCGCCGATGGCGTACGTGCGCGTGCCCACCGTGATGTTCCAGGCATTGGTGGCGATGTCGCGGTAGCGGGTGGCGCCGGTGGACTTGTACTCGCGCGCGGCGCCGATCCACTTGGGGATCTGGGTGTTGGCGTGCAGGCCGTTGAGCTGGTCCTGGCCGGCGGCCAGCGGGTCGAACACGGCGGCGTGGTCGAATCGTTGGGCGACGGTCAGCCACCGCGAGTCGCCGGTGAGTTGGTAGATGTCGGTCAGCACCGCGTTCATGCCGCCGAACTCGGTGTTCATCAGCGCCTGCATCTGGGCGTAGCTGAGTCGGCCGGTGCGCCGGTCGACCCACCCGGCCAGGTTCAGCAACACGTCACGGGCCTGGGTGCTGCCGACGTAGCGCGCCACGTCGAGCAGGCCGGCCATCGTCTTGTGCACGCAGTAGTACGGCACGTTGCCGCTGGACAGGCGCCCGGCTTCGAGGTTGTCGAACTCGGACTCGGGAAACCCGGACAGGTAGCCGGCGGTGAACCCGGCGGCGGCGTTGTTGGCCTGGCACTTGGCCAGCTCGGCCACCATGGCGGTGGCCTTGTCCCGGCAGGTGGTGTCGCCGGTGACGGCCCACAGCTGCGCCCAGGCCGTCAGGAAATGCCCCTGGACGTGACTGCGGAACGGGAAGTTCGGCGCGTCCCAGCCGCCGTTGGTGGCGGCGCCGTTGGTGGACAGCCGGTGGTTGGCACGGAAGTTGTACAGCAGTCGGTCGACATCGACGAACCGCAGGTAGTTCTGCGTCCGGTTCTGGTTGTCCAGCCACCGGCTCGCGGTCAGCCGCACCTGGCCGAGATCGAACGGGAACGCCGACGCCCCGGTCTCCGATCGGGCTGAGGCGGGCGCCGCGGCAGCGGGCGTCTGCCCGACGAGGGACGCGGCGGCGGAGGTGAAAACGCTGACCCCCGCGGCTTGTAGCAGCCGCCGACGATTGAAGGACGACACGAGAGCCCCTTTCAGCGACCACGCAGGCAGAGCGCGGCGGACGTTAGCGCTAACATTGACTCCCTGTCACGGTGCTGCTCATGGCGCTGCACCCCATTCGCCGTGACTGAGGGGATCCGGAGGCCCCGCCCATGTCCGCCGAAGCCATGCGTGGCAAGGAGTTTTGTGCGTTGTTCGCCGCTCGCGTGCCTGACTCACCGGCAGCTCCGGACGGGCCACACCGGGTGAAACTTACACAGGCCCAGGGCTTCGGTTTGGCTGAGCCGGCCTGACCGCGGTCACCGGTGGGCCGCGTCGATCGCGGACTGCAGCGACTGGATGTAGCCCTCCGAGGTGTAGGTGGCGCCGCTGACGGTGTCGATCTGTGCCGTCTGGGCTTGCAGCGTCTCCTGCACCAGCTCGGGCACCGCAGCGTCGTTGATCTCGACGTCGCGTCGGCTCTCGTTCGGCACCTGCACGGTCTGCGCGGCGGTGATCCGCCCGCCGGACAGCGTGATCCGCACCTGCACCGGGCCGTACGGTGTGTCGGCCGCGCTGCCGTCGTAAGTGCCGTTCGCGCCGGCGCCGGTGGTGGCCGACGGGCTGCCGCTCGGCGTGGCCGACGAGGGGTCGCTCGGCGTCGTCGGACTACCCGGCACGGCCGAGCCGGCGGGCAGGCGGGTCGTCGGACCGGTGACGCCGAGTGCGCTGGGGTGGGTGCTCGTGCGGTAGCTGAACAGCAGCACGATCACCGACACCGTGGCGGCGAAGGCCACCGCGATCCTGGTCATGTGTTTCCTCCTACCAGGCGAAGCTCTCGGTATGGACGCGGCCGCGGGCGACGCCGGCCGCCGACGCGGTGGCGACCACGAGGGCGGTCCACGCCTCGGGCCCGCACACGTAGACGTCGTGTTCGGCGATGTCCGGCACCAGGTGACGCAGGACAGAGGCGTCCGCGGCGCCCTGGTAGCGGTCCGGCAGCCAGGATCCAAGACGGCGGCGCCCGAGCAGGTACGCCAACCTGACGCCGCGCCGGGCGGCGATCGCGTCGAGCTCGTGGCGGAACACGACATCGCCCGGATTCCCGGCGCGATAGAGGAGCACGGCCTCGCCGGGGCGATAGGGCAGCGTCTCCAGCAGTCCCCGCAACGGCGTGATGCCGACTCCGGCCGCGATCAGCGTGACCTTCCGGCCGCCGCGCACCGAGCCGAGCCGGCCGTACGGGCCTTCGAACAGCGCCCGGACGCCCGGGCGCAGCCGCGCGAGGCGGGCGCTGCCGTCGCCCAGATCCTTCGCGGTGATCCGCAGGTGGACGCCGTTGGGCGCGGCCGACAGCGAGAACGGGTGGCCGCGGGTGAAGCCCGGCCCGTCGAGGAACCGCCAGACGAAGAACTGCCCGGACGCGACGGGAAGCCGGCCGAGGTCCCGGCCGCGAAGGTACACCGACACCACGCCGGGACCTTCGCGGACCACACGGTCGACCACCAGCCGGTGCCGAAGGTTGCGCCCGACCGGCACAGCGATCCGCCAGACCAGCAACGCGCCGGCGGCCACCGCGTAAGCCGTCCACCAGAACACGGTCGCGACCGGCGAGGCGGTGAAGTCCGCGCCCGTCCACAACTGGTGCGGCAGAGCCAGACCGACGCCGACGTACGCGTAGAGGTGCAGCAGGTGCCAGGACTCGTACCGCAGCTTCCGCCGAGCGGCCCGGATCGAGGTCGCCGCCACGAGAACCAGCGCGGCCGTCCCGGCCGTGGCCAGCAGCATGCCGGGATAGGTGGTCACCAGGTCCCACACCTCGGCCAGCAGTCCACTGTGGCCGGTGATCGCGTAGCCCAGGCTGGTCAGCGCGACGTGGGCCAGCATCAGGGTGACCGAGCCGAATCCCACCAGCCGGTGCCGACGGGCCAGCCCGTCCTGGCCGTAACTGCGCTCCGCCCACGGGATCCGGGCCATGAGCAGCACCTGGAGCAGCAGCAGGTCGGCGGCGACAAGACCGGTCAGCCGGCCCAGAGTGGTCAACGGATCGGTCGCGAGGTTCTGCACGCCGCGACCGGCCACCCACAGCGCCACCACGAACAACATGCTCGCCCAGGCCGTCAGGCCGCAGGCGTCACGCCACCACGCCTGAACGGGACGCGGCAGCGTCTGCACGAGCGGGCGCGCGGCGCGGAAGGTGGTGGTCAACGAAGGCTCCAGCGATCGGTTTCCCGCCACCTTGCCCTCGCCGGGTGAGGAGCGAGCGTGGCCAGGTTAAGAGTCCGGTGAGAGCCGGTCGTCGCCCACCGTGAAGCCCACCACGGCGCCACCGCCGGCGCGGGCCGCCACGACCACGTCGCCGCCGTGCGTCAGCGCGACCTGCCGCACGATCGCCAGGCCCAGCCCCGATCCCGGCTGGGCGCGGGCGGTGTCGGCGCGGTAGAACCGGTCGAACACGCGCGCCCGGTCGGCCTCGGCGATGCCTGGTCCGCGGTCGCGCACCTCGACACGGCCGCCGCGCAGCACCACGTCGACCGGTCCGGTGTGGTCGAACTTCACCGCGTTCTCCAGCAGGTTGGTCACCGCGCGGTCGAGCGCCCGGGCCCGCCCGAGCACTCGAACGGGTTCGGTGTCGACGCGAATCTCCCGGCCGGACCGGCGCCGGACCCGCTCCGCGGCGCGGGTCACGACCTCACCCAGGTCCACCGGCTCCGGCGGTTCCTCCTCGGAGCCACGAGTGGCCAGTTCGACCAGCTCGTCCACCAGGTGCGTCAGCTCGCGGGTCTCGCCGTCGACGTCCTCGAGCAGGCGCTCCCGCGCGTCCGGGTTGAGCTCGTCGAAGCGGCGCAGGACCCGGGCGTTGGTCCGCAGGCTGGTCAGGGGCGTCCGCAGCTCGTGCGCGGCGTCCTGCACCAGCCGCTCCTGGTCCTCGCGCGAGGTGGCGAGCCGGCTGAGCATCGCGTCGAACGACTTCGCGAGCCGGCCCACCTCGTCGCGGCCGTCCACGGGCACCTCCACGTCGAGAAGGCCGCTGGAGCTGACCTGCTCGGCCAGCCCGGTCAGCCGCACCAGCCGCCGGGTGACGCGGCGGGCGATGAACCAGCCGGCGGCCGCCGCCGCCACCAGCACCAGCCCGCTGAGCAGGGCGATCATGGTGGCCAGCGAGGACAGGACGTGCCGTGTCTCGTCGACGTCGATGGCCAGCTGCAGCGCGTCGTGGCCGGAGCTCAGCGCGACGGTGACGACGCGGTAGTCGTCCGGCCCGTTCGTGACGTCGTGGTAGAGGTGCTCGCCGGGATGTCCCCGCGCGGCCAGCGACCGTTCGTCCGGAGTGGTCGGCAGGGCGACCGGGCGGCCGCCGACGCGCTGGACGCTCCCGTCGGCGGCGATCCGCTGGGCGACCATCGGCTGTGCCTCGTCGTGATCATCGTCCGGGCCGGTGATCGCCGGGTTCGGCGTGAGCACCGCGGTCGCTCCGGCGGAGATCTCCGCGGCCGTGGTCAACAGCGTGCGGTCGAGCTCGTCGTGGATGCGGTCCGACGCCGTCTGGTAGCTGAACACGCCGACCAGCACCGTGATGACCGCGCCGACGGCGGCGAAGGCGAGCGCGAGCCGGGCCGCGAGGCTCACGCCGACCGCACCGAGTAGCCGACGCCGCGCACCGTGTGGATCAGCTCGGTCGCGCCCGCGTCGTCGAGCTTGCGCCGCAGGTAGCCGATGTAGACGGCGAGGTTCTTCGACTCCGGGCCGAACTCGTAGCCCCAGATGCGCCGGTAGATGGTGGCCCGGTCCAGCACGATCCCGGCGTTGCGGACGAGCAGCTCCAGCAGGTCGAACTCGGTCTTGGACAGGACGATCTCGGTGTCCAGCCACCACACCCGGCGGGCCCCGGGATCGACGGTCAGCCGGTCCAGCCGCAGCCGCTGGGCCGGCCCGCCCGCGGCGTCCGGGGCCGCGCGCCGAAGCAGCGCCCGCAACCGGGCCAGCAGTTCGTCCAGCTCGAACGGCTTGGCCAGGTAGTCGTCGGCCCCGGCGTCGAGCCCGGCCACCCGGTCCGAGGTCTCCACCCGGGCGGTGAGCATCAGGATCGGCGTGCCGTCGCCGTCGGCCCGCAGCACCCGGCACACGCCCAGCCCGTCCACCGACGGCATCATCACGTCAAGGATCAGCACGTCGAACCGCTCCCGCCGGGCGGTGGCCAGCGCGTCGACCCCGTCGCTGACCTCGACGACCTCGTAGCCCTCCAGCTCCAGGGCACGGACCAGCGACTCGCGGATCGCCCGGTCGTCGTCGGCGACGAGCACTCGGTACGGCACCGGTCCATGATGCCGCCACAGTGACCAGCCGGCTCGGGCGGTGTCTGCTTCGGACACTGCGGTCAGTGGCCGCCGCGGGGCGCGGGCTCGGAGCTGAACTTGCCCTGCCAGCTGGCCTGCGCGCCGGAGTCGCCGATGCGGTAGACCTGGTAGCACGCGGCGCCGGCGGCCAGCACGGCGAGGACCGCGATCACCGTCGTGACCGTCTTGGACGCGGGAGCCAGGAAGGTCCTGCGGCGCACGGCCGTCCTGGCCATCGTCGCGGTGCCGCCGGCCGTCGGTCCGTCCACGTCGGACTCGGCCGGCTGTGTGGCGATGGCGTTCTCGCGCTGGCGCCACCAGACGACGAGCGCGAGGACCGCCACCGGGAGCGCGACGAACAGGGCCGTGTCTCCCAGCTCGGTGTGCGCCCGCAGCAGATCCGTGCGAGGGACGCGTCGTTCCAGCCACTCGCCGGCGTCGGTGGTGATCGGCACGAGGGTCACCACGACCACGGCCAGCAGCGCGTTCGCCCCGGCGAGCCGGCGCCGCGCCTGCCGCCAGATGGCGCTCACCGCCAACAGCAGGGCGTTCAACGGCAGCAACACGACGATCGCGTGCACGAGCAGGATATGGGCGGGCAGACCGTCGATGGTGCTCATGACTTCCTTCGTGATCGACCGGAATCGTCGGTGATCACCATCGCGTAGCCGGGTGAGCGCTCGATGTGTCCACGGTGAGAATGCGGTAAGAGCGTTGTCGGTGGTGGCGAACCGGGACAAACGAAATTCCCCACGCTCTGTGCCACGAAAGCACGGCCAATGGATCCCGCCACGCGCGCTTCTGAAACTTTCACCAGGTGTCGTCGTCCGCAGGTGCGCATGACCTGCGGGAGCATCCTGACGGCACGGCCGGCGCTTGAGATCGTCACTACCGGTTGCCAGGCTGGCCGCGATCGACGTCTACCAGGGCGTGAGCCCGTCCGCGATCGCTCGGAGAGACTCGTCGACGACAGGCTCGGAGGGCTTGTATGTCTCGAACCAGACGCATCCGAGTGGTCGCCGTCATGGCCGCCACGCTCGTCTGTCTCGGGACGAGTCAACTGACCGCCAGTGCCGCGACGACGGTGGTGATCAACCCCGGCACGACGTTCCAGCGCATCGACGGATTCGGTGTCTCCGAAGCGTTCGGTCAGGCCAACGCCATCCGCAACGCGGCCGGCGCGACCCGTCAGCAGGCGTTGGACATGTTGTTCGGCACGGCCGACGGCGCCGGGTTCAGCATCCTGCGCAGCCTCATCCCCTCGGGCAGCGACTCCATCGAGCCGAAGTCGCCGGGCAGCCCGTCGGCCACGCCCACCTACGTCTGGAACGGCAACGACGAAGCCACCGACCAAGGACAACTGTGGTTGGCCCGACAGGCCAAGGGCTACGGGGTGACCACCTTCTACAACGATGCGTGGAGCGCTCCCGGCTTCATGAAAACCAACGGCAGCGACTCGAACGGCGGCTCGTTGTGCGGCACCACGGGTGCGTCGTGCTCATCCGGTGACTGGCGGAAGGCCTACGCCAACTATCTGGTGCAACACGCGAAGTACTGGGCGTCGGCCGGGCTCACCCCGTCGGCACTGGGTTTCGTGAACGAGCCCTCCCTGAAGACCAGCTACGCCAGCATGCTCGTGAGCGCGTCTCAGGCCGCCAGCTTCATGCCGACCTTCTCCGCCGCCTTGACGGCATCGGGCCTTTCGACCAAGGCCGCGTGCTGCGACACCCTCGGCTTCAACCTGCTGCCCGGCTACATCAGCGCCGTGGGCAACGCCAACGCCGGACTGTGGACCAGCCACGGTTACTCCAGTGCCCCGGCCGCCACCGTCAGCTCCGGCGGCCACAGCGTCTGGGAGTCCGAGTGGGGGGTGAACGGAAGCACCAGGAACACCTCGTGGGACGACGGCAGCACCAGCGCCGGGTTCACCTGGGCGCAACGCATCCAGACCGGCATGACCCGAGCCGACCTCAACGCTTTCCTGTACTGGTGGGGAATCAGCTCGACCGGCCACGACAGCGCCCTGATCGGCCTGTTCGGCTCGACCCTGAAGGCGTCCAAGCGGTACTACGCGCTGTCCAACTTCAGCCGGTTCATCCGCCCCGGGGCGACCCGGATCGGCGCCACCAGCGGCGACAGCAACCTGACCGTCTCGGCGTACCGCAACAGCAACGGATCCACCGTGATCGTCGTGCTGAACACCGGATCCAGCAACGTGTCCGCCGCCTACACCGTGAGCGGCAAGTCGGGCGGCGCCGCCACCCCGTTCCTGACCAACGCCACCAACAGCACCGCCGCCCAGGCCGCCGTCGGGCTCAGTGCCGGCGCGTTCACCGCGACCGTTCCCGCCCGGTCCCTTGTCACCTACCTGATCCCCTGAGCGTCGAAGGACGGCGTCGTTGCGGCACCTGACCTGCCCCGCAGCGCAGCCGACCGCACTTCCCGCCACCCGTGAAACCTCGCCCCATCGGAGGAGCCATGAAGCTCGCTCGCAGTCGGTTCTGGCTCGCGGCGATAACCATCCTCGCGATCGGCACGACCGGTGGCGTCGCCACTGCCTCGCCGAACGGTTCCGAGGGCGACCGCTGGGTGGCGACCTGGACGTCGATGCCGCAGCTGACCGAGCCGTCCAACATGCCGCCCGCCCCGTACACACAGGGCGACCAGGTCATGGTGGACACCACACTGCGCCAGACCATTCACGTCTCGGTCGGTGGCTCCCGGTTCCGGCTGCACCTGAACAACGTCTTCGGGGGCGCGCCACTGCCGATCACCGCCGCGTCCGTGGCGGCGCCGACCGGCGGCGCCGCCGGCGTGAGCGGGATCCGGGCCGGCACGGCCAAGACCGTCACCTTCGGCGGCCGACGATCGGTGACCGTCCCGGTCGGCAAGGAGACGAGCTCCGACCCGCTGGACGTCAGCGTGCCCAGCGGCGCCAACCTCACCGTGACGCTCTACCTCGCCCAGGGGCAGGCATCGAGCCACATCACGTCACACCCCGGCTCCCGCACCACCTCCTACCTGACCAAGGGCAACCACCTCACCGACACCGCCCTGACCGACACGACGCCGGTCGACCACTGGTACTTCCTCAGCGGCCTGGATGTGTGGGGACCGCCGCACACCGGTGCGGTGGTGCTGCTCGGCGACTCGCTGACCGATGGCCGCGGCTCCACCACCAACGGCAACGACCGCTGGCCCGACGACCTGTTCGCCCGGCTCCACAAGCACGGCGCCACCGCGGACGTCGCCGTCGCGAACGAGGCCGCCGGCGGCAACGCGGTGCTCAGCGGTGGACTCGGCCCCACCGCGGTGTCCCGCTTCGACCGCGACGTCCTCGGCCAGAGCGGCGTCAAGTGGTTGATCGTCTTCGAAGGCGTCAACGACCTCGGCGCCAACGGCTCACCCGAGACCGCTGCCGCCCTGACCGCGGCGTACCGGCAATTCATCACCAAAGCCCACGCGGCCGGCATCAAGGTGTACGGCGCGACGATCACACCATTCGGCGGCAACAGCTACGACGACCCGGCCGGCGCCCACGAGGCCGCCCGCCAGGCGGTCAACTCGTGGATCCGCACCAGCGACCAGTTCGACGCGGTGGCCGACTTCGACCAGGTCGTCCAAGACCCGGCCGACCCCCACCGCATCCGGCCGGCCTACGACACCGGTGACCACCTGCACCTCGACCCGGCCGGATACCTGGCCCTCGCCAACGCCCTGCCGTACACCCTGTTCACCCATTGAGGCTTGACAACGGTTTCAGCGGGCACCGGCCTCCTCCCGGCCAGTGGTGCGGTGAGATCGGTGTAGGCCAACAGTTCAGCTCGACGCGAGTGCCTGCCCGGTGATCCCCGGTCAGCGGCGGCCGGTGGCCAGGATGACGAGGAACTGGCCGCCGCCCGCCTCGATGGCGGCGGTCACGGGCAGCCCTGGCACCAGCCGGGAGAACCTGTCCACCAGCCAATCCGCCGCCTCCTGGGCGTCGCGTTCGGTCGGGCAACGGGCCACCATCTCGCGGCCCCCTTTGCGCTCCAGCCTCCCGGCGACGGTGATCAGCGGCGCGGGTTCGACCACGTGCAGGCGGTCCGGCCAGGCGATGACCACTTTGACCGCGCCCTTGCGGGTGTTGCACCCGCGGTGCGCGAGTCGCTCGGCGACCTTGGCCTTCCGGTCGGCGGTCCGGCTGTCGACGCTGGGCCCCCGCGGATCGTTCACGGACATGTCGGGGTCGACCGGTTCGTCGCACACCCAGCACCGCCAGCCGTCGCGCTCGGCCACATCATCGAGGAGACTCACCCGGGCAAACTAGCCTGCCCGACCGCCGCCTCGCGCACCGCACTCAAGTCGAGCGCCACCAGGCGGGGACACCGCCATCCACTGGTTGGTTGACGCGGACCTCAATCGTGGCGATTCCCCCGTGTGGAGGGTGTCCAGGTGCTTATCGTGTGCTCGTGGTGAGCGCCGGTTGGGGACCGGCGTCGGGGGAGTTGGGTATGCGCAACGAGGGGGACCGTTGGGCGCCGTCGATCGAGTGGAGTTTCGACTGCTGGGACCGGTGGAGAGCTGGCGCGGCGCGGAGCGGCTGCCGGTGTCCAGTCGGCACCAGCGCTCCGTGCTGGCGGCGCTGGCGCTGAGCCCGGGGCGCGCGGTGTCGGTCAGCGCGCTGGTCGACGCGGTGTGGGAAGAGAATCCGCCGGCGTCGGCGCGCAGACAGGTGATCAAGCTGGTGTCTCGGCTCCGGGCCACTCTGGGCGACGCGATCACCACCAGATCGGGCGACTACGTCCTGAATGCCGAGCCGAGCCAGGTTGACGTCGGTGTTTTCGAGGAGGCGGTGGCCGAGGCCCGGCAGCTCGCGGTCACCGATCCGGCGGGTGCGGCCGATGTCGTGCGGAAGGCGCTGAGCCTGTGGCGAGGCCCGGCGCTGAGCGGAGTCACGCCGGGTCTCGCAGTGCAGGCCACGCGGTTGGAGGAGAGCCGTCTCACGGCGCTGGCAGACGCCATCGACTGGGAGCTGGCCACCGGCGGCCACGCGGCGGTGGTGGCCGAGCTGACTGTGCTGGTCGCCGACCATCCGTTGCGGGAACGGCTGGTTGGTCAGCTGATGGTGGCCCTGCACCGGTCGGGGCGCACGACCGAGGCGTTGGGGGTCTATCGCCGCACCCACGAGCGGCTCGCCGAGGATCTCGCGCTGACGCCCGGCGCGGAGCTGCAACAGCTGCACGTGACGATCCTGCGCGACGACGCCGTCCCGACCGCACCGGCACCTCCGTCACGCACGGTGCCGCGGCAACTGCCCTGCGCGGTAGCGGGTTTCACCGGTCGGGCGTCGCAGCTCAAGGAGCTCACGGCGTTGCTGGACCGGGACGAGACCGTGGTGATCTCGGCGATCAACGGCACCGCTGGTGTCGGGAAGACGGCGTTGGCCGTGCACTGGGCGCACCAGATCGCCGACCGCTTTCCCGACGGGCAGCTCTACGTCAACCTGCGCGGCTACGACCCCAGCGGCGAGCCGGTGCAGCCGGCGGAGGCGATCCGGGGTTTCCTTGACGCGCTTGGCGTGCCAGCGCCGCGGATTCCGACCGGCTTGGCCGAGCAGGCGGCGCTGTATCGGTCCCAGTTGGCCGACCGCCGGATCCTCGTGGTGCTGGACAACGCCCGCGACGCCAGTCAGGTCCGGCCGCTGCTGCCGGGCTCGGCCCAGTGCCTGACCGTCGTCACGAGTCGGGACGCGCTCGGCGGCCTCATCGCCAGCGAGGGGGCACGCGCCGTCCCGGTGGACCTGATGAGCACCGCCGAAGCCCACGACCTGCTGGCCAGCCGGCTGGGCCAGGAGCGGCTGGACGCCGAACCGCAGGCGGTCAGCGACCTGATCGAGTTGTGCGTGCACCTGCCGCTGGCGCTCAGTGTGGCGGCCGCGCGAGCAACCCTCACGTCGATGCTGTCGCTGGCCGAGCTGGCCGGGCAGCTGCGCGATGTCCGGGATCGCTTGCACGCCTTGGACATCGGGGACACGGGGGTCGACGTCAGCGCGGTGTTCTCCTGGTCCTACCGGACGCTGAGCGCCGCGGCGGCCCGGATGTTCCGGCTGCTGGCCCTGCATCCGGGCCCGGTCATCTCGGTGTCGGCCGCCGCCAGCCTCACCGGCACCGACCGCGTCCGGACCCGGGTGGCCCTGGTCGAGCTGACCAGGGCGCAGCTGCTCACCGAACCCGGCACCGGCCGGTTCGCCTATCACGACCTGCTGCGGGCGTATTCGGCCGGCAAGGCGTGCGAGGACGAGGACGAGCAGGCGCGCCAGGACGCCATGCACCGCATGCTCAACCACTACCTGCACACTGCGCACGCGGGCGTGTTGCTGCTCAACCCGCCCAACGACCGGCTGTTCCTCGGGCGGCCCCGGCCCGGGGTCGTCGTCGACGAACTCGCCGACGATGAGCAGGCGTGGCAGTGGTTCACCACGGAGTGGCTGGTGTTCGCGGCTGCCGTCGAGCGCGCCGCCGGCGCCGGATTCGCCACCCACGCCTGGCAACTTGCCTGGTGTGTAAGCAGTTTCAGCATCCGTGCCGGGCACTGGAGACAGCTGGTCGCCACCCAGCTGGTTGCGATCGCCGCGGCCGAACGCGCCGGTGAGCCGCAAGGGCAGGCGTGGTGCCTGCGCGAACTGGCGCGTGCGTACATCCGCCTCGGCCGTCACGCGGACGCACGGGACAGCCTGCGCGGTGCGATCGCCCTGGACGAGCGGCGCGGCGACCTGGTCGGCCAAGCCCGCGGCTACAACACCCTCGGCATCGTGGCCTACGCGCAGGACGACTATCAGGAAGCCCTGGAGCACGGCGAGTCCGCCTACGCGCTGTTCCACGCGGCCGGACACGTCGCCGGGCAGGCAGACGCGCTGAACGCGATCGGCTGGATGCAGACCCAGCTGGGCCGGCACCGGGAGGCACTGCGGTACTGCGACGAGGCTCTCGCCCTGCACCGGGTGGTCGGCAGCCGGCACGGCGAGGCGGACACCTGGGACAGTATCGGCTGCGCCCACCACAACCTCGGCGAGCACCGGCTGGCAGTCAGCAGCTACCACAACGCCCTTGTCCTGTACGAGAAGTTGGGCGCCCGGCATCCCCAGGCCGACACGCTCATCCGCCTCGGCGACACCCATCGGGCGGCGGGCGACCGCCGCGCCGCGCACGACGCCTGGCGGCAGGCCCTGCCCATCCTCGACGACCTGCACCACGCCGACGCCGACGTCCTGCGCGCCCGACTGGCCGAACCGGCGGCGTGAGGCCGAGGGAACCAGGCGGGTACCGGACGGGTACCGAGCCCGGACAAGCTGACTGGCGTCGACCGGCCCGTGCGCGAAAGGGAATTCGCAAAACCGCGCGGGCCATAACAAAGGGGGAGCGTCTTGACGTCGAAATCCCGCATTGTTCGCCTAGTCGCTGTGGGAGCGTTCGCCGTGTGCGCGGCCGTTCTGTCCGCTGGTTCCGCGAACGCCGTCGCGGGTCCTCCTGGCGGCGGCGGTGGCACGATGCTCGGCCTGTACACCCAGCCGCAGTGCTATTACCTCGGCAACTCGGCCGTCAGCAGCCACCGGTATTCCCAGTTCTCGTGCGCGTTCGACCACCTCCAGTGGGACAACACCGAGATCGACCAGCTCTGGGTGGCCTGACCGGCGCGTCTTCTCGGGGAATCCGACTGGCGTCATCAGGAGGGGAATGTCTTGAGAACAGTCATGAAACGTGCGGCGCAAACGGCGCTTGCGCTGGCGTTGACGATCGCACCGCTGGCCGTGGCCGGGCAGGCGCAGGCGGCCGCGCGGCCGATGGCCTCGTGCGGCAGCGAAGTGGCCAACACGCCCATCTACTTCAGCGGTTACTCGCAGCAGGTCGCCTCGCTCAAGCTGACCAGCGGCGGCTGTTCGTATCTCTGGATGTGGAGCTGGTTCACCGCGAGCCACTCCGGCTGGACCGTCGGCCTGACCACGTGTCCCTCCAGGCTTCGGCCGCCCGGTTACCCGGTCTACCCGATATCGGACGGCAATGGTGCGGTGGCGGAGGGCTGCGCCCGCCCGTACGTGTGGACGAACACCTCGCAGCAGGAGTTCTACGGGCCCGCCGCCGGTGTGCTGTCCACCTGTGAACACGCGACGCTCCAGATCTTCTACAACAGCGAGAAGCAGCGGGACGACGGGACCGACATCTGTTTCGCCTGAACCTCAGGAGGCAACGTGCACAAGAAGTTCGCCGCGCTCGCCGTGGCTGTCTCCATCGCGGGCCTTGGCGCGGCGTCGACGGCTTCGGCCTCGGCCTCGACGACTACGCCCACCACGGTTTCACCGAATTTCACCAGGGTCAGCTGCTACGGGCCGTACGTCAAATGGCCGGTGAAGATCGTGCACTACGGCTGGGACGACCAGTGCTTCCAGTTCCCGAACGGCGGCGGTGAGACGCTGTACTCGAACGACTACTACGACGAGGTCTGGGCCGGCGGCTACCGGATCACCGTCTACTATGCGGGGGACAAGCCGCACAGTCGCAACCCGGGCGAGATGGTCAAAGAGCCGGGCGGTCTGCTCCAGAAGATCGTGGTGATCGGCTAGGGCGTGGCCGACAAGCGGTGGTCAGGTGACCACCGCATGGAGGACGATCGCCGCCCGGTAGACCACGGCAGGTTGTCATACCGGGTGGCGATACCCCGCCACTGCTTGATCACCGCGAAGCCGCATTCGATCACGGTGCGGCTTCGATAGTCCACCGCGTCGAACACTGGTGATGCGCACGGCCGTGGCGTCGTCGGGCACGACCGTGCGCAACCTGGCCGGCGCGGGCTCTCTAGGGTTGAAGGTCGCGCACGTACCAGCTGCCTGACTTACCGCCGAGATCGGCCGGGGCGGCCGGGCCGGCCGAAACGAACCCGGCCTTGGTCAACACCTTCTGGGACGCGGTGTTGCCGTGGGAGGTGGCCGCCCGCAGTGCGCGCAGCCCGTGCCGCGTTGCCGCGATCCGACACAGCTCCCGGACGGCCGCGGTCGCCACGCCGCGGCCTGCGGCCTGCTGTGCGACCCGATAGCCGAGTTTGGCAGTGCCGTCCTCGAGGTCGTACAGGTTGAACCGGCCCAGAACCGAGCCGTCATCAGCGACGAGCACGTAGAAGGCACAGATGCCGGCCTCCTGCTCAGCCAACAAATCGCTGTGCCGGTCGGAGAACTGGTCGAAGAACTCGTCGCCGCGGTCGGAGACCGAAGCGGCGAAGTAGGCGCGGTTCACCAGCTCGAAGGCCAGGACCGCTGGGGCATGGCCCGCATGTAGCTGCTCAAGCTCCGGCACTGCCCAACTCTACCCAGCCAGTGCGCTGAGGCCGGATAGGGAGACGAACGGCATCGGGCCTCCCATGCGAAAAATTCTGCCGGGGTCTGTCGATCCCGGCTACCGTCGTTCGACGCGTAGTCGACGGGGCCCACCGGGCGCTCAGTGAACGACCTAGCGAGACATTGAGGACAGTTCCATGACCGAGCTGAACGCGGACCACACCCGGCGAGCGATCGTCGAACACACCCGACACCTGGCGGAATCAGCCGCCGCTGCCGGGCCCGACGTCGCCGTGCCGACGGCACCGAAGTGGACCATCGCCGACCTGGTCGAGCACGTGGGCCAGACCCAGCACTGGGTCGCGGAGATCATCGAGCGGCGCATCACCGACCCCACCCAGCTGCCGACCGAGCTGGCCGTGCTTCCCACCGATCCTCGCGAGTGGCAGGCCTGGCTGTCGGCGTCCGCACAGCGGGTCGCGAGCGCATGCTCCGATGACGCGCTCGACGCGCCGGTGTTCAACGCCGCCGGGGACGAGCGGTCCGGGACGCGATTCTGGATGGCCAGCATGCTCAACGAGGCGGTCGTCCATGGCTTTGACGCCGCCAACGCCGCGGGCCGACCGGCCGACATCGACGCCGACGTCGCAGCCGTGCTCATCAGCAACCACCTCGCGATGCTCACCTCCCCCACGTGGGAGATGCAGCGGCCCGAGTCCGCCCAGGCCATTCGGGGCACCGGACAGACCCTGCGGTGGCTGGCCACCGACACCGCGGACGACACGGGCGCCTGGTTCGTCGAACGGAGGCCTGACGGGGCAACCCGTCGGCCCGGAACCCAGCAGGCCGACGTGACGATCACCGGCCCGGCACGATCGCTGCTGCTGACCTTGACCCGACGACTCCCGCTCACCGACCGCGAGATCAGCGTCGCCGGCGACACCGACCTCGCCCAGCACTGGCTCGACAACACCGCTCACGCCAGCGGCTGACGGCAACGGGACCCGGGGCTGATCACCTGCACCACGCGGCTGGCGGGCGAGGTGCGGGACCAGGACAGCAACATCATGATCATCCACCGGCCGGTCATGATCATGGTCGGATGCCGCCCATCGTCCGACCTCCACGTTCCACGTCGCGCGACCTGCGGTATGACAGGACGTTCGTTCTTGGGCGTGTTTACTCGGGGGCGCTGAAGTCGGCGATGGACACGACCCGGCCCGGCCCGGACCGCCGGTCAGGGCAACGAGTTCGGGGGATGATCCCGGACCCGGCGATGTCCACGGCGGCGTCGACGACGCCGGTAGGAGCCAGTGCACGAATCCCGTCGACGAGGCCGGGGCCGGGTGGCGCGTTCGATGCGTCAGTGGGAGATGGCGAGCACGTGTTTTCCCATGACGCCGCCGTGTTCGAATGCCTGGTGCGCAACGGCGATGTCGGTCAGCGGGTACACGCTGTGCACGGTCGGTCGCAATGCGCCGGAGGTGACGTGGCCGGCCAGGTCGTCCAACACGGCGGAATCGGGATTGGCGCTGAACGTGCGAATACGCCGAGCGCCGTGGATGGTCGACGCCGCGATCGCGGCCAGTGCGGGAGCCGACAATCCGACGGTGACCATCCGGCCGCCCTTGGACAGCCTGCTGCGGTAGCAGTTCAACTCGGAGCCGACCGTGTCGAGAATGACGTCGAACGGACCGATCTCGTCCGAGGTGGTGGCACCGTAGTCGAGGACTTCGTCGGCTCCCAGGTCACGCAGGGCCGTGGCGTGGCGGTCGCGGGCCAGCGCGGTGACATGGCCGCCCATCGCGTGAGCCAGTTGCACGGCTGCGGTCCCGACGCCACCCGCCGCGCCACGGACCAGGACCCGTTGGCCATCGCCCAGCCCGACACTGTCGCGCAATGCGATCAACGCGGTGCTGCCCGTGACGACCAGGGACGCTGCCTCGATCGCCGAGACACCCGCGGGAGCGAGTCCGATGCGGTCGGCGGTGACCACGACGTATTCGGCCGCCGCGGCCGTGGTGTGTCGCTGCCGCGGGTGCACCATGCCCCACACCCGGTCCCCGGCGCGGTAGCCCTCGACGCCGGCGCCGATCGTGACGACCACGCCGGCGAAGTCCAGACCGGCGCCGATCGGGAACCTACGGCCCGACACCATCTTTACTTTGCCGGTGCGGACGATCGTGTCGTGTCCGTTCACGCTGGATGCGTCGACCGCCACCAGGACCTCACCGGCGCCGGGCGAGGGGGTCTCGGTTTCGGTGACCCGAAGGACGTCCGGCGTCCCGAAGCTCATGATCTGTGCGGCCTTCATGTCGCGGTTCCTTCCGTGATCGGCTGGTGCGACACCGATCCTCGGCCATGCTTGCGTCAGGTCGGTCGTTCGGGTTTTCCTGGGACCGCCGGACCCACCCTCGTCCGTCACACCACCGGCATACTGGGTCGATGACCGACGATCCCCGCCGCGCGCTCGCCGACTTCCTACGGACGCGGCGAACCCGGGTACGGCCGCAGGATGTCGGCCTGGAGCCGGGTCCGCGACGGCGCGTCGCCGGGCTTCGCCGCGAGGAACTGGCCCTGCTGGCCGGCGTGAGCTCGGACTACTACCAGCGCATGGAGCAGGGCCGTGACGTGCGGCCCTCCGACCAGGTCCTCGACGCCATCGCCCACGCGCTGAACTTCTCCGCCGAGGAGACCCGGCACCTGCACAGCCTCGCCGCCGCCGCGCGCACCCCCGCCCGCCCCGTACGCGTGTACCCACCGGAGGAGGTGCCGGCGACCACGGTGCGGTTGCTGCACGCGACGACGTCGCCCGCCCTGGTCGTCGGGCGCTTCCTGGACATGCTGGCCTGGAACCCGCTGGCCGGCGCTCTGCTCGGCGCGTTCACCGAGTTGCCCCAGGCCGAGCGGAACCTGCTGGCGCTGTTACTGCACCCGGAGGCCGACCAGACGTGCCCGGAGCGTGCGGCCACCGTCGCCGAACTGACCGCAATGTTGCGGGCCCAGGTCGCCGCCCAGCCGGGGCACCCCCGCGCGGTCGAACTGGTCGGTGAACTGGCGGTACGCAGTACCGAGTTCGCGATGCTGTGGGCCCGCCACGACGTCGAGGACACGACACGCGGTCGGATGCGCGTCAACCACCCGCTGGTCGGCGAGCTGAACCTCGACTGGGACGCCTACCCGATGCCGGGTGCTCCCGGTCCCGTGCTCATCGTCTACACCGCGGAGCCGGGCGGCCCGGACCACGAACGACTTCAGCTGTTGACGAGCTTGCTCGACGCACCCGGCACAACAACCGCGTCCGCCTGGCCAACGTGACGCTTGGGGCCCTGCTCGTGATCAACGCCATTGATCGGGCCGCCCCGGCGGACGTCCGCCACACGATCTGCGGCATGAGAGTGCGTTTGTCTAACCTGGGCCGACAGGCAGCGCTGCCGCTACAGGCAGTCCGCCTCCAGTATCAGTACCGTCATGTCCAGAAGCCTTTGGTAGTACTCGCGACTGTAGGCATCCAACTCGGGGATAACCCGAACGAGCCGCTGTTCGCACTCGGCGAGGACGTTCCATCTCCAGTCGTCCAGGAGACCTTGCTGCTTCAGCCAGACGGAGACGCAACCGGCTGGGTCCGCATCAAGCATCACCATGTCGAAGCCGGCCACATCGGCACCTCGCCATCGGGCCGGGAACGGAGCCTTGGTGTGGGCCTCGAAAACCATCGTGACTGCTGCCAGGCGATCCGTGAGATCCAACGGCCTCCTTCCCTAAGCAACGAAGCAATGATACGGGCACACGCCCATCGGTAGTAGCGGACGTCCGCGACGCTGTCATCGAATTGATCGTCGGAGTTCTCGACGGCCGTGGCAAGCTTCGGGCTGTGAACCCTGTCGTCACACAGATCCTGACCATCGCCGGTGTCCTGCTGGGTTCCGCCGCGACGTTCGTCGTCACCACCGCTACCGAGCGATTGCGCTGGCGGCGCACGCAGTCCACGCGATGGGACGACAAGCGTCTGGCGGCCTACACGGAGTACGCGAACGGCGTAAAGCGCATGGTTCGGTTGTGCCGGCGCATCGCCGAGACCAGGAACCTGCTCGGCAGCGGCCGACCCATCGACCTCGACGCCGCGTTCGCCGAGTTGGCCGATGCCGAGACGGAACGCGCTCTGAACTGGGAAACGGTTCTGTTGCTTGGTGATCCCGCCACGATCACCGCCGCTCGAGCCTGGCACGAACAGGTATGGCAGCTCGAACGCCTGCTGCGCGAGGACCGGCCCGAGGAGGGCACGTTCGTCGAGGCGTACAAGAACACCATGCAGCTCCGTAACGACTTCTACGCGTGTGCCCGGGCCGACCTCGGCATCGCCAGCGGCACCTTGCCCGAACTCACCTGGAACTCGCTCCAACCGCCGACCGACCAGTGACACCGGCCGCGGGGCCGGGCGCGAGCCGCCGAGACACACGACCAGCGGCATGAGCGGGCATGGCGGGCGGGCGAAGGTGGCAGCAGTGAGTGAGCCGACGGCGTTGTCGATCTCCAGGTCGATCAGTCGCTGGGCCTGCGTTTCAACAGGCGTGACCAGCCGGTCGCCGACCCACAGCGTGTGGTGGCCAAGGTCTTCGAGTCCGTGGCCGAACGCGCTCAGGCGACGTCGAGGGCGAAGTCCCAGTTCCCCACGCCGTGGCGGGCCAGGCCCATCGTGAGCACGCCCGCACCTTCCAGCCAGTACGCCATCTTCAGGTCGCCGACGTCCAGCGGACGCAATCCGAGGCTCTTGACGAACGCCTCCACACCCGCCTTGGCGTGCGCGTCGTCGCCGGCGATGAAGACGGCGGGGCGGCCCTTCTCCAGGACATGCCGGAAGATCGTGTTGAACGCCTTCACGACGCTGGCGCCGGCCGGTGCCGCCTTGGCGGCTTCCTGCGCGATCGAGGTGCCCTCGCCGTGGACCAGACCGTCGGCCGCGGAATTGAACGGGTTGCTGATGTCGACGATGACCTTGCCCGCGAGGGCGTCTCCGTAGTGGGTGACGGCCGGAACGACGCCGGCGGACAACAGGGCCACGATGACGATGTCCCCGGCCGGGACGGCGCCCCATTCTCCCGTGGTGGCGCTGCCGCCGAGCGCCCTGGCCAGGTCGGCGGCCTTGGCCTGGTCGCGGCCCATGACCTCGACGGTGTTGCCGCCCGCGACCGCCAGCGCGCCGATGGTGCGGGCCATGTTCCCGGTGCCGATGATGCTGATGCTGCTCATAAGTCGTCCCATCCTGACCGAGGGTCGAAAAGGTTGTTTGCTGCGGCTCAGATCGCCGCAGTGCCGCCGTCGACGGTCAGCTCCATCCCGTTCACATAGCTGGAGTCGTCCGAGGCGAGGAACAACGCGACCGTCGCGATCTCTTCGGGGCGGCCCATCTCTCCCCGCGGGATCAGGGACTCGAACTGCCGTTTCGTCGCCTCGTCGAACAACTCCTCCTGCTTCGGCGTGGCGACCTGGCCGGGGGTCAGCACGTTCACCCGGATCCGCCTGTCCTTCAGCTCGGTCAGCCACACCCGGGCGTAGGCCTGTTGCACGGCCTTGCTCGCCGAATACACACTCCACTCGGGATAGCCCTTGAGTGAAGCGTTCGACCCGGTCATGAAGATCGAGCCGCCGTCGTTGAACAGCGGCAGCGCCTTCTGCACCGTGAACAGCGTGCCGCGCGCGTTGAGCCCGAAGGTGGCATCGAAGTGCTCCTCGGTGATCTCGCCGAGCTTGCGCTGCTCGCCCGTGCCGGCGCTGGCCCACAACACGTCGATCGAGCCCTTCTCCCGCCTGACCGTGTCGAACAAGCGGTCCAAGTCGTCCAGATCGGCCGCGTCGCCCGGCACGCCGGTCACGTTCCGGCCGATCTTCCTGACGGCGTCGTCCAGCGCTTCCTGCCGCCGGCCCGAGATGAAAACGTGCGCTCCTTCGTCGACGAACAGCTTGGCGCCGGCCAGTGCCAAGCCACTTGTCCCGCCCGTGATCACTGCCACCTTGCCGTCGAGCTTTCCCACTGTCACTCCATTGCCTCGGGGGTGTTCGAAAACGGCTATGTAAACCGATCTGTGTGCTTAACGTATCAGGCGACCGGTTCACGTGCAAGCTATGTACACCGGTCGTTATCCACCTCGGCTACACTGGAGGCATGACGGAGCAGGAGAAGGGCCCCCAGGGCCGGCGCCGCGGCAGGGGCGCGCGCGAGCGCATCCTCAGCGCGTCACAACAGCTGTTTCGCGAGCAAGGCATCAACCAGACCGGTATGGACCAGCTCTGCGCGGTCGCCGGGGTGTCGAAGCGCACGGCCTACCAGCACTTCAGCGGCAAGGACGAACTCGTCGCCGAGTACCTGCGCCGGTTCGATCCCGACGTCATGTCCGGTGTGTTCGACCGCACCGACCTCACGCCCCGCGAACGGCTTCTCGCTGTCTTCGAGGCGCCCGCGAACGCGACAGAGGACGACGTCACGCCCCTGTGCCCCTTCATCGGAGCGGCCGTCGAGATCCAGGACCCCGACCACCCCGCACGCCAACGCGCTCACGACTACAAGAAAGCCGTTGCCGCACGGCTGGCCGAGACCGCCCGCGAAGCCGGCGCCACCAACCCCGAACAGCTCGGCGAACAACTGGCGCTGCTGCTCGATGGCGCCTCGGCCCGCAATCGGGCCCTCAATGCCGAAACCTTTCCCACCGCTGCCGCCATCGCTGCCGTCCTCGTCGACAGTGCCATCCCCGCGACAGCGCCTCGCTCGGTCGCCTCGCGGTCGAGCACATGAGAGAACCCTTCGACTTCAGGTCGAAGGGGCTGGCGACATAGATCCCGGTGGGCCTCTGATGGCTGGCCGGAGCTTGTTGAATGGCCCACCCAGGGACTGAGGGCGATCTTCGGCCGACATCCGCGCCACCATCGCCGACTTCGCTTCGCGTGGTGTGGAGTTCACCCGCTACGACGGCATGCCCCAGGACTCCCTCGGGATCTGGACC
>NZ_JBFBAM010000108.1:0-23655 GCF_040682195.1 Kutzneria sp. NPDC051319
GAGCTGCCCGGGGTGAACCCCAGGGCGGGGCGGCAACGACTCCTGAGACCCGTTGCCGCCACTTCCCCCTTGTGGACGGCGGAGGAGGTGTCCGCCGCCGCTCTGGTGTTGATGAGCATGGCCGAGGGCGCCGCGGCCCTGGCCTCGGCCGATCCCGAGACGTACAGCGCCGCGCTCCAGGAGGCGGCACTGGACCGGACGCTGGACGCGTTGGGACTCAACTAGACCGGGCCGGCGACCACCGGCCGCCGGCCCGATCCGAGGCGCTGCCGGCGGCCGATCGGGGGACCGCCGGCAGGCCGCTCGCGCCGGCCTCAGGCCGGCAGGGCCCAGATCTGGTTGAGCTGGTTGTTGCCGCAGGCGTACAGGCCCAGCGCCGTCCCGTTGTCGCTGCCGCCGCCCGTGACGTCCAGGCACTGGTTCTGGTTGACCAGGTTGCCGTTCAGCTTGTACGACCACTGCTGGCCCGCGCTGCCGTCGCAGGTGGACAGCACCGCCTTGTTCCCGCTGCTGGTCAGGCACTTGCCGAGCGACTGCACGGTTCCGCCGGCGACCTGCCAGCGCTGGTTGGCGTTTCCGGTGCAGGGCCACAGGATCACCGGGTTGCCGTCGGCGGTGCCGCTGTTGCTGTCGTCCACGCACTTGCCGCTGGTGCCGGAGATCTGGCCGATCGGCGCCGGCTGGCCGCAGTCACTGCCCGGCGTCACACGGAAAATGGCGGTGCCGTGGGCCGGAATCGTTGCACCGAGGGCGTTCGAGGTCTTGCCGGTCCACAGGTCCTTGGCCGTGAAGGAACAACTGGGCAGGCCGGCGGTGGTGCTGGTGGTGACCGCGGCGGCGCTGCGGTTGAGGATCGCCACCGCGCGGTCGCCGTTGGCCAGCGGCCGGTACAGGACGTCGGTGGTGCCGTTCTGGGCGTACACCGTGCCCTGCTTGCCCAGCCGGTCCTGGTCCACGGCGATGATGTCCTTGTTGCCCAAGGTCTTCACCGAGTCCGCCGACAGCTTGGTCACGTCCGAGCTGAGGATCATCGGCGCGGCCATCATCGCCCACAGCGCAACCTGGCTGCGGGACTCGTCGGCGGTCATGCCGCCGTCGCCGGCGATGAGGAAGTCCGGGTCGTTCCAGTTGCCCGGGGCGGCGTAGCGGCCGAGCGGGTTGTTGTAGCCGTAGTTGCCCAGCACGCTGCCCCAACGGCTGGCGTTGGGCTTGTTCGCGTCGTACGTGGCGACGTCGTAGCCCTCACGCCAGAGCTGCCCGTACTGCTTGACCCAGCCCAGAACCGTGTACCAGTCCGGGGTTCCCTGGAAGTAGGCCGGGGCCGACTCGGAGAACACGATCTTGCGACCGGTCCTGGCCAGCGCCGCCGCCTGGTCGGCGTAGGCGCCGCGGTAGGTCTGCTCCTCGGTCTGGCCGGCGACACTGGGCAGGTTGCAGCCGTCCAGCTTGAGGTAGTCCACGCCCCAGCTCGCGAACAGGTCGGCGTCCTGCTGGAAGTGGTTCCAGCTGCCCGGATAGCCGCCGCAGGTGAGCGTGCCGGCGTCCTCGTAGATGCCGAAGCGGAGGCCCTTGTTGTGCAGGTACTTGCCCACATAGGCCATGCCGTCCGGGAATCTCGCCGGATCGGCGACGAGGCTTCCCTTGCCGTCACGGGACTTCGACATCCAGCAGTCGTCGATGGTGACGGTGTTGTAGCCCTTGGCCGCGAGGCCGGTGGAGACCAGGGCGTCGGCGTTGGACAGGATGGTCTGCTCGGTGAAGTCGCACTGGTAGTGCGCCCAGTCGTTCCAGCCCATCGGCGGCGTGTCGGCCAGGGTCGGGGCGGCAGCGGCGGTCACGGGGGGCAGCAGGGAGGCGGCCGTGACCGCCGCGAGCAGGAGAATGGATCGCACGGCGGATGCCCTTCAGCTCAAGGTTCGCGCGAAGCTGATCGGTTGCGGGGTGGTCTGGTGCAGGTCGAACACGAGGATCTCGTTGCGCCCCGGCCGAAGCCACGGCGCGGGGCAGAACAGGCGGTGCTGCGGGCCGATCTCCCAGTACCGGCCCAGATTGTGGCCGTTCACCCAGACCACGCCCTTGGTCCAGCGGGAAAGATCCAGGTAGGTGTCGCCGGTCCGGTCGAGCTGGAGGGCGGCCTTGAAGAACAGGCCGGGTCGCTGGGCGTCCTTGACGATCGGCTTGAGGGCGGCGGTGTTGTCCAGCGGCAGCGGGAAGATCTGCCAGCCGGTGAGCCGCCTCCCGTTGAGCGACACCGATTCCAGGATGCCCTTGCGGTCGACGATGGCCTGACCGTAGTTGGTGCGCCCCATGCCCTCGACCAGGACGTCCAGCGTGGCGCCGGAGGTGGTCAGGGTCAGCGGCGCGTTGTTGTTGGTGACGTTGAGCTTCTTCGACTCGGCGTCGGGGATGAGCGTGCGGGACAGGCCGCCCTGGTAGCGCCCGTCGACGAAGACGGTGGCGTAGTCGTGCACCCAGCGGATGTCGAGGGCGCCGGTGTCGGGGATGGCCGTGCGGTACAAGGCGAAACCGTAGCTCTGGCCGAGCATCTCGAACGGCTGCGGGTCGGTGCTGGCCACGGCATCGGGCAGGTTGTCCCACAGCGAGGCGTAGACGGTCGGCGTCACCGGAGCGGGCGCGATCGTCGGCTTCGGATCGGGAATCGTCGGCAGCGGCAAGCCGTAACTGCCGATCAGGCTGCGGTACTTGTGGAACTCCGGGGTGGCCACGCCCTGTTCGGTGATCGGGGCGGCGTAGTCGTAGCTGGTGACGTCGGGCTGATAGGCGCCGGAGAGGTCGTTGGCGTTGGCACCGGCGTAGAAGCCGAAGCTGGTGCCGCCGTGCACCATGTACAGGTTGAACGACAGGCCGCCATCCATAAAGGACTTGAGGTCCGGGGAGATGTCGGTGGGGCCGGCGAAGGTCTTGTCGCCCCAGTGCGTCAGCCAGCCCGGGTACACCTCGCCGGCCATCGCCGGCACGGCCGGACAGGCTTGGCGGGCGGCGGCGATCGAGGCCGCGTCCCCGCCGCTGAGCGCGATCGCCCCGCCGGTGACGTTGCTGTGGTTGTGTTCCAGCTGTCCCAGGCCGTCCTCGGTGTAGAAGGGCCCGTCGATGCCCTGCTCCAGCCACAGCTGGCGGAGCTGCTCCAGGTAGGCGGGGTCGCTGCCGTAGGAGCCGTACTCGTTCTCGATCTGCACCATCAGGACCGGGCCGCCGTTGCCGATCATCAGCGGGCGGATCCGGGGCGCGAGCTGCGCGATGTAGCGGCGGACCGCCGCCAGGTAACGCTCGTCCTCGTGCACGCGCAGCTTGATGTCCTTGTTGGCCAACAGATAGGGCGGAATGCCGCCGAGATCCCACTCGCCGCAGACGTACGGCCCCGGACGCAGCAGCACCCACATGCCGGCCGCCTGGCAGAGCCGGATGAACGCCTCGATGTCGCGCTGCTCGCTGCGGAAGTCGAAGACGCCCGGGCGGGGCTCCACGTAGTTCCACATCACGTAGATCGAGATCGTGTTGAGGCCCATCGCCTTGGCCATGAGGATGCGGTGGCGCCAGTGCTCGACCGGGATGCGCGCCGGGTGCATCTCGCCGCTGCGGATCTGGAACCGCTGGCAGTCGAGCAGGAACCCGCTGCCGTCCGGGGCGAACGCGAAGCGATGGCCGCACCGCCCCTGTTCGCGGGCCGGCGGACCGGGGGCCACCGCGGCGAGCGGGGCCAGTCCGCTCATGGCCAGGAACCATCGCCGGCCCATCTCCATGGCTGCGCCTTCCCGCCGACGTCGTCGTCGGGAACGGACACTACGGGTGCGCACTACTGCTCGTCCATGCTCCTAAAGTAGGTAAATCGAGCAGTTTCGCGCAGTGATCAGCTCGCTCTGGTCGCCCCGACGACCACTCCGTCCACCCGGGCCAGCCAGCTGCCGCAGAGACAGCGCAGGTACTCCACGCCCTGCCGGCCCGGGTGTCGGGCCTGCGGCGGCAGCTCCGCCACCGGCCATGAGCAGCGCGGACAGGTCTCGTCGGTCATGGCCCCAGCGTGCTGTAATGCTTCAGTGCACTTCAACCCTTACGGCGGACCCGGCGCCCAAGCTGCCGCTGCACTCGTGAACCTGGCCGATCTGCCGCCCGGGGTCGTGCTGGCCACGCTCCGCGACCACGGCATGGCCGTCACCGCCGTGAGCCCGTCCGACGCCTCGGCGATCGCCGCTTGGCGGCTACGGCTGCGCGAGGTGTTCGCCACGTCCGACGTGGACACCCGGGTCGAGCTGCTCAACCGCCTGCTGGCCGACTCCGCCAGCGCCCCCTACATCTCCCGCCACGACGGCCGGCCACCCCACCTGCACTACCACGTCTCCGGCGGGTCCATTGTGGACCGTGTGCGCGCCTACACCGCCGGCGGTCTCGCCCATCTCGTGTGCGAGGACCCGGCCCGCGCCGGCAGCTGCGACCGCCTCGGCTGCGACACGGTTTTTGTCGACACCTCACGCAACGGCCGCCGCCGCTTCTGCTCCACCCGCTGCGCGACCCGGGTCTACGTCGCCGACCACCGCCAGCGCCAGACGGGCTGACCCACTGCCAAAACCGCGGCGTTCCTAGTCGGTGGGCGTCCTGATCGTCACCTTGAAGTCGGCCCCGATCTCCAGCGGCGCGGTCAGGTTCCAGCAGTTCTTGTCCGCCAACTGCTGCAGCGCCTGCACCCGGTCCACCGCGTCGCTCCACACCTTCTGCCGGCCGGTGGTGCAGGGGTTGCGCATGTGCTTGAGGCGGACCTGGTTGAAATAGGCCAGGAACACCTGTTCGGTGATGCCCGAGGCCGGTGTGCCGGAGGCCTCGATGATGGACTCGGTGATGAGCTTGGGCAGCCCGTCGCAGTCGCTGCTGCTGGCCCCCATCATCAGCGCGGTGTCGAAGAGGTCCTCGATGCCGAGGTTGCTGCGGATGTTGAGCTGGTTGGCGATGGCCAGCGCGGGCGTGAGGAAGAGCTGGTGGGCCACCCGGAGCTGGGCCTCGTCGAAGCGGCGGTCGGCGGCCGCGGTGCGCCAGTCGTTGACGAAGGAGTCGCCGAGGGAGACGGTGTCCTCGCTGTGGGTCTCCCCCAGCTTCTGCAGCGTGGGCAGGTAGCGCCGCAACGGGTTGTCGGGCACGGCGTCGGTGTACTGGACGACCACGGTGAACAGGTCGCCCCGCGAGGTGCAGAAGCTGGCCCAGCCGGCCTTGAAGCCGCAGCCGTCGTGGTCGTTGACGATGCTGGCGTACTGGGGCGTGGTCTTGCTCTGCTCGAACACCGACGTGATGTCGTCGAGCATGGCCACGACCTGGGCGGGCAGGGTCGGGCCGGCCGGGGGCTTGGGCGTGGTGGTCGTGGTGGCGCCGCCGGTGGAGGTGGGGCCGCCGGTGGGCGAGGTCGAGGCGGCGGGCGGCGGCGATCCGGCCGGCGGCAACGTGATCTGCGACGGGCCGGTGGGCACGACGACGGGTGGCGCGGCGGCGTCGGGGCTCGACGCGGGCATCAGCGTGGCGAAGGCGATGCCGACGCTGGTCACCAGCGCGAGCGCCACCGGGACGGCGGTCCGCAGCGGCAGGCCGCCGATCTCCGCGTCCCAGAACCCCTTGGATCGGGGCTCACCGCCGTTGCCGGGCTGCACTCGCGTTCGCTCCGTGGTCGATCGCATTGCGCACACTAGTGGGTTTACGCAGGTGGGAGCGGCGCGGTTCAACCGATCGGCCTCCCGGATGGCGCGTTCGGTGCAGCCGAACACCGCAGCCGGCAACACATCCGATGACTAAACAGATGTAACCGTATTCTAGGCGAAACCTCCGGCTATAGATCGGATGTCCAGCCTTGACGTCGCGGGCGTGACCGGAGTAGTCGTTCAGGGACAGCAACGAGCCTCCCGCCGCGGGCTCCATCGAGAGGAGCACGATGCCCAGCCCGCGCACGCGGGGCCGCTGGATTCGTCGGATCGGGCTGGTCCTGGTCGCCAGCCTCGCCCCGATCCTGCCGGTCACGGCCACCGCCGCCCCCGCCCAGCCGTCAGCGACCGACTGGTCCAAGGCCGTCGTCGACTCGACCATGAAGCGCTTCACGCCGGCCACGCTCGGCAGCTGGGGCTACCAGACCGGCCTGTACCTCTACGGCCAGTACCTGGTCTACAAGCGCACGCACGACAAGGCCTACCTGGACTACATCAAGGCCTGGGTGGACCGCTTCGTCGACGCCGACGGCAAGGTCAGCAACAGCTTCAGCAGCCTGGACTCCATGCAGTCCGGCAACCTGCTGGTGCTGCTGTACCAGGAGACCAAGGACCCGCGGTACCAGAAGGCGGCCGCGCAGATCCGGACCCGTCTGAACACCTACCCGCGCACCGAGGACGGCGGCTTCTGGCACGCCACCAGCCGTGAGCACCAGCTCTGGCTGGACGGCACCTACATGGTGCTGCCGTTCCTGGAGCGCTACGGCGCCACCTTCAACGACGCCAAGTACGCCAACGCCGAGGCGGCCAAGCAGCTCGTGACCTACGGCAGCCACCTCGCCGACCCGTCCGGCTTCTTCTTCCACGCCTACGACGAGTCCGGCACGCAGACCTGGGCCGACCCGACCACCAAGCACTCGCCCGAGTTCTGGTGCCGCTCCATCGGCTGGTACGCCATGGCCAGCGTCGACGTCCTGGACTACACGCCGCGGTCCGACCCGAACCGGGCCAAGATCGTCAAGAACGTGCAGAACCTGGCCAAGGCGGTCCGCAAGTACCAGGACCCGGCGACCGGCCGCTGGTTCCAGGTGCCGGAGAAGCCCACGCTGGCCGGCAACTGGACCGAGACCTCCTGCTCGGCCATGTTCACCTACATGCTGTCCAAGGGCGTGCAGAAGGGCTACCTCGACCACAGCTACCAGGCCGTTGCCGACCGGGGCTACAAGGGCGTGCTGGCCAAGGTCTCCGTGGGCAGCGACGGTCTGACCAACATCGCCGACATCTGCATCGGCACCAACGTCGGCGACACCGCCTTCTACCTCGCACGGCCACGGGCCACCAACGACCCGCACGGCCTCGGGGCTTTCCTGATCATGAACGAGCAGATGCGCAACGCCCGCACCTTAGGCCCTGACCGGGGCATATAGCGCCTTCCGGCGATCATCGGCCGGGTTTGTCCCGCACCTGTCCTGGAAAGGACGGGCTGTTCGCTTCCCTTGCACAGCAAGGGAAGTGTCCGGGCAATGACACAGCGGGAGACATCCGGCGAACGCAGTGATGTCGAGGTGGCGACGCCTTCCTGCTGTCCCTGCGGCGATCTCCATCGCCGCAGGGGCAGCGGCGCATCCATGTCCTCGGGTTGTCCTCACAGGACCGGCGCACCGAACCATCGCGCCACATCCGCCCGGCCCAGCGACGATCCGCACAGCCCGTACCGATCGCGATCCACAACGGCTTGTTGGTTCCCCTCGGAGGCTGGATTCGATCCACCACCACATCGGCCGCATTGACAATATGTGGCTCGCCCGTGCGGCAGTCGTAGAGCGCATAGGTGGTTGCGGTCTGATTCAAGATGATCAGCAAGCGGGGCGGAGAAGTCTGGCCGGACATCGGCGCATCCACTATCGACGAAGGCTTGCGACCAGGGTCGATCCAGCGAACGGTGGCATAATCGACCGGTACGCCGACGAGGCTCAACCTGGTGGGCGCGAGGCCCGTCTCCCGGAGATCGCGGGCGCCCTGCCCGACCCAGACGAACAACTGCACGCCGACAATCGCGACCGTCGCCAGGAGAGCCATGAGCGCCGCCACCGCGGGCTTCTTCCACAGGGCACGCACCGCAAAGTAGCTGGCCCGGAAGAGGGCAGGCCCAAGTTATGCCGGAGGGTGAGTACGCGGTGTTGGCCGGGTTGTGGTTGCCCTTTCCGTGTTATCCAGCGGAGTGGGTGGTAGGGACGATCTCCGCTCCGTGTAGGCGCAGGTTGTGTCGGCGTAGGAAGAATCGGCCGTAGAAGCGTTGGATGAGCAGGATCACGGTTATGGTGACGGCAAGCAGGACGTCGTCCAGGGCAGGGACGAGGTCGATCGGCAGGGTGAGCGCCAAGCCGACGCGGAGGGCGGCGTCGAGGAGGAACAGTGTTCCCCAGATCGCGGTGCATCTGCGCAGGAGGGTGCGGAACACTGGGTGTTGCTTCCAGTTCTGCTCCCAGATGGCGGCCTTGTCCTCGGGGAAGGCGATGGTGCCGGTGCTGAGCAGGAACGGCCGGTTGCCGATCAAGGTGAGCAGCGCCCACACGCCGAGGGCGGCGGTGCCCCATCCGTTGCGTACGAGCATCAGGCGGGCGTCGCCGGAGACGAGGGCGAACAGCACCGTGAGTGCCATGATGGCCAGCACGAAGACCTGCACGCCGCCGACGCGGCGCCGGGTGGCGACGCTGTACAGGGCGGCGGCAGCAGACACGCCGGCACCGACGAGCAGCGCGGCGAACGCTGGGACACCGAGGGCACGCAGGCCGTAGAAGGCGACCAGCGGCGCGATGACGTGCAGGACCAGCTTCGGGTTGATGGCTTTTGTGGGTGCGGTGGTGGTCACGTTGACTCCTCTAGGGTCACGGCGCGGGTGAAGGTGTCGAGCACCGCCCGGGTGTAGGCGTCGAGGTCCAGTGGTGGGTCGCCGTGGAACTGGTCGGCGGCGGCGTCGACGGCGCCGCGGATCATGACCGCGAGCGCGCGCAGGTCGAAGGGGCGGAATTCGCCGGTGCGCTGGCCGTCGGCGAGCATCGCTTCGAGGTTGAGGACGCTGAACTCGCGCGCGGACTGCGACGTGTAGTGCGTGCCGTCGGGTGTGCGCAGGTGCGGGCCGACGGCGCGCAGCGCGGCGATCTCCCGCGGGTGCTCCCACAGGAAGCGCAGGTTCGCCTCGAGGTAGCCGCGAAGGCGTTGTACCGCATCGGTTTCGTGCTCGATGCGGGCGAGGATCGCTCGGGCGCCCGCGCTGATCACGTCGACGGCGACCTGCTGGATCAGGTCGGCCTTGTCGGCGAAGTGGTAGGAGATCATTCGCGGGCTGCGTAGTCCGGCGTGCTTGGTGATGCGGGTGAATGTCGCGCCCTGGTAGCCGGCCTCGGCCAGTACTTCGATGGCGGCCTTGACGATCTGTGCGCGCCGGGCATCGTTGGTGATCGTGCGTTCGGCGTTCATGACGTGGCTCCGTTTGTCCATAGCGGGCAGTGGTGTGCGGCAGCGGTGGTCGTAGGTCCGACGGCGTCGGGGGCGAGGCGCTGCACTACCGGCGCCGGGTCGCCTGGGTGAACGGCCGGCCAGAGCGGGGTGCCCGCGCCGTTCGGGTTGCCGGAGGCGGCGAACCGGCCGAGGTAGTCGAGTATCCGGTCCGACAACCGCTGCTGCGCCGGGGTCAGCTGGAGCTGGGTGTCCCACAGATACGGCACATCTGAGGCGTGGTAGGCGCCCAGCGGGAACGGCGGGTCGAGGTGGAAGATCAGCGGTGGGGCCGGGTCGGCGAACTCGTAGGCGTAGGTGCGGGTCTGGCGGGCGAGCACGTGCGCGGAGCCCTGGTTCGGGCACACGTATCCTCGGTCGCCGACGATGGCGGCCCACGCCCGCGCGGGCTGGGTGCCCGCCGGGTAGGCAGCCGCCACGGTATCGGCGCGATCACCGAACGCGCGCGAGAGCAGATCGCGGTACGCGACCGCGTCCTTGGCCTGGCCGCTGAGAGCGGTCAGCAGCGTCCCCTCGTCTCTGGTCGTGCCGATCATCAGTGGCACGTGGGCGAACCGGCCGGTCGCGATCGCGGCCGCGGGGCGCAGTGGCAACAACGGCGTGCCGTAGGCCGGGCTCCAGTAGACGGCAGCGACCGCCTTGTCGGTCAGCAACCGGGAGACCGGCACCGCGCGTAGGCAACCGAGGTCGACCGCCGGGCAGCCGAGTTCCGCCGCAACTGCGCTCCCGTTGTGTTCCACCGTGGACAGCGGCTGCCAACTGGCGACTGTGGCGCCCGCTCCGGGGAACAAGGCGTCGACCGGGTTGGCGTCGCTGCAGGTGCCGCTTTGCACCACCGCCCGGTCGATCAGCGGCCATGCGGTCGGGGACGCCAGGTGCGCGCACACACTGTCACCGCCGCCGGATTCGCCGAACAGCGTGGTGTTGTGCGGGTTGCCGCCGAACCCGGCGATGTTGCGCCGCACCCATGCCAGGGCCGCCTGCTGGTCCTGCAACGCGAATGTGCCGGACCCGGCCAAACCGGGCGCGCCGAAGAACCCGAACACCCCCAGCCGATAGTTCACGGTGACCACCACGACCTGCTCGCGGGCGGCGAGCCTGCGTGGTTCGAGGTCGCTGCCCGCGCCACTGCTCAAGCCACCGCCGTGCACGTAAACGAGGACGGGCAATGCGCGCCGCGTGCTCACCGGCGTCGTGACGTTCAGGTAGAGGCAGTCCTCGCTCCTGGAACCAGCGGTCCCTGCGACCGGGTTCGGGCTCTGTGCGCAGCGATTGCCAGGCCGCGTCGCGTCCCGCACCCCAGGCCAGGACGCGGCCGGCTCAGGCGCCTGCCATCGCAGCGCGCCGTCCGGAGGCGCAGCGTACGGGATGCCGTCGAAGACGCGCACCGCACCGGACACACTGCCCCGGACCACCCCGGTCTCGGTTCGCGCCACGCTCGCGGTGGCGGTACCACCCGCCGTGGACGCCGAGGACGGCAAACCCGTGCTCAACAGACCAGCGAAGACGACGGCAGCCAGGCTGATTCGCCTGGACCAATTTTGATTCAGCCGAATAAACATGCTGTCAACGTAGCACAGACCTGGCAGATGTGCTCCCCAGGAGGGCCCCGACCTTGTGCCGCACCACATCGACACAAGGTCGGGGCTCGGTCTCGAAGTCGCGGATGACGTATGCGCGACCCGCCGGTTCGAAGTACCAGAGCTTGTTGTTGCCGCCGTTGTGGGTCCGCTGGACCAGATCGGCTCCCTTCGCGTGGGAACCGCCGGCGACTTCGAGGGCCCTTCCCGTTGTTGCCGGCCCACTGGTCCACCGCTGCGCCGTCACTTGCTTATGTTGCAGGCGGTCCGCACCGTTGATCATCAGGTGATGTGTGAGCGGTTCCAGGCTGGCCGCCTGCCGCACCAGACGGTGATGGACTCGGGGTCAGGCCGAGCAACCCGAGGCCGTGCATGAAACTCGGGTTGGCCGCGACCGGCGCAGCGCCGTGCCTGACCACCAAGACACAGGGCCCGTCGAGCGGTTGGTCGCCGTCAGTGTGGACCGCCAGATAGATGGCGGGGTCAGCCTTGCGCGCGACCAGATAGCGGTACGTCGCGACGTCGTTCGCATCGGTCGAGCAGGCGCGGACGATGACATGGTCTCCGGTACTTCTCGCCGTCACCAAGGCCCCGTCGGCGAATCCTGATCCGAATGTGGCTGGAGTGGCCCGGTTCGACAACGCTCGGCCACGGTAGGTCACCCAGGACATCGCCCCATCAGACTTGCGGACCCCGAACACGAGCCCCGCGGCGGTGTCGACCACGTAGTGCTGGCGGGCGTTGGTGAAGCCGAAGGTGGAGGCCGCCGCGGCGCCGGCGGCGACCGGCACGGCGGGGAGCATCACAATGCCTCCGGCGATACATGCGAGCACTGCTCGACGGGACACGTGCTCTGCCATCGATAGTGCTCCTTGTGCGGGTGGGGTTGCCCGACGTTAGACGCGCTTGAGTGGTCCACACAAGACCGGACACCTTGTTCCGAAATGGTTCACGCACCCCCCATGTCGATTCCGTTCCATCGAACGAGTCGAAGACGCAGGTCCAACCCTCCTTTTTGGACTGGACAACTTCGCGCACGACGTACCGTTTATCGGTTCCGAATCTGCCAGAATCCGTTGACATACCGCCCAAGCGCTTCGGGTCGGCGCGACATGCGGGGTGGAAGTCCCCACCCGAGGGACCATGAGGCCGGCTCGGAGCTACTCGATTTCGCTGCGGCAGTCGCGCCGAAGCTCTGCCGTGCCCCAGGGAGACCGCACCTTGCGATCGCCCCACTCAGAAGTCGATTTCCCTTATGCCTTCCACCATCGCCACCCAGACCCGAGGCGCTCGGTGCCGAGCGGCGCCGCCGGCGACCCAACCTGATCCCGATCGGACAGGAGGCCGTGATGGCGGCCAGGCTTCCCGATCACGCCGGCCCCATCCCCCGGCTCGGCGTCAAATCTCCCCGGCCTCGCCTCGGCCGAAGTTCTCCAGTTGCTGCTCCCCGCGCTGTTGTCGCCGTCGGAACAACGGCAGGTCTCGCTCCGGATCCGGAGCGAGACCCGCCGTCGACTCGCGGCGCCTCAGCTGCCGTTGCCGGCGGATCGCGTGATGGTGGGGACGCCCGCGACGAACTTCGCGAGGGTGGCGGTGTCGAGGTTCGGTCCGTAGGCCGTGGAGTTGCCGAGGACGAGCGTTCCGTTCGCGGTGGTGAGGTGGAGCGGGATCGTCTTGTCCCAGTAGCTGTTCCACGCGTAGTCGTTGCGGAACGCCGCCCGGACGACCGGCCCTCCGGTCTCGGTGATGTCGAGGAACCGGCTGATCACCTGGGGGTTGTAGTTGATGGCCCCGGCCTTGTCCGCGTTCGACGCGCCGAGCACCAGCTGGTAGTCACCGGCGCCGAAGCCCGAGGGGCGCGGGATGCCGACGGTGTTTCCCGCCCCGTTGCCGATGTAGCCGACGTCGTGGACCGTGCCGGACGCGTCGGCGAACCCGTTCGAGCCCGCGGCGTCGGTCTGGACGCGAGCGGCGCCGGACAGGGGAAGCGCCTCGGCGTCCGAGCGGAAGACGTTCGCCGGGTCCGCATCCGCGGCCTTCTGCGCGGCAGCACGCAAGGTCGTGATGCCGGCGAGGGTGGCGCCGCCGGGAGCGGTGACCTTGATTTCGTTCACGCCCTGGGGCAGGAAGACACGGACAGCGGCGTTCCACGGTCCCGGGCGGGTGATGCCCGGGAGCTTGACGGCGCGGCCGTTGACCGACAGGGACACGGCGGTGGCGCCGGCGGTGCGGAGCTGGGCGGTGATGTCGTAGTACCCGGTCTCGGCGGTCACGGCGAAGAAGGTGGCGCTGCCGGAGCCGGACAGCGAGACGTCGCCGGCCGTGGCGTCCCGGTCACAGGCGAGGGTGGCGCCCCCGGCGAGGCGGGCGTCGATGGCTGGGTAGGTGGCCTGCTCGCCCTTGGACACGTCGTAGAGGTCGAACCGGTCGAGGGTGATGTCCGCGCCCGGCAGCACGGTGCTGCCGTCCCTGCTCGCCCGGACGGACAAGGTGTGGGCGCCCGCGGTGAGGTTCACCATCACATCCGTGGTCCCACGGTAGGTCCAACCCAGGTCGGCGGAGTACTTGATGAGCTGGTTGTAGGCGCCGTCGACGAACAGGGCGTGCTGGCCGGGGTTCTGGTTGGCGCCCGCGAGAACGCTTAGCCGGTAAGCGCCGGTGCGTGGGACGGTGACGGGCCATGACGCAGCGGAGTCCGCCTTGTTGAACGAGCCGACGTCGCGGCTGCCCGATGCCATGAACGACCATTCACGAGACGGGTCCTGTGGGTAGACCGTGGCGTCCGTGAGCGTCGCGTTCTCGGCTTCGGTGGTGTTCACCAGATCGGTCGCGACCGGCTGGAGGGCAGTGGTCGCGGGGGTGAGTTCGACCTGGTAGCCGGAGTACCGGTCCTGGTTGGGAATGGTGACCGTGACCTTCCCGGCCACGACGGCGGCAGTCGCCGAGACGACGACAGGCGGCTGGAGCGAGGCGCCTTCGGCGCCGTTGAGCCGATCCGCCCGAACCTGGACGTGGACCGTGGAGCCGAACACCTTGCGGTCGATGCCGCTGATGTTCACGGCGACGTTGGTGGAGCCGCCGCCGAGCAGGACGGTGGCCTTCTTCTGCGCGGTGTCGACCGCGCCGATGGCCTGCAGGGTGTCCGGGACGTTCAGCTGGGGCGGGGTGACCTTGACGGTCCGTGCACCGGTGAGGTCGCCGTACCACTTGAACATCCACCAGCCGCCGTTGGCGCCGTTGTTGCGGGACGAGTTGTCCGACAGGTTGCCGGCATAGTTCCAGAAGGCGGTCTGGGCATCGACCTTCTCGTCCTCGAACATGGACAGCCACTGCACGAGCTGTCCGGGCACGCCCATGTCGCGGAGCATCCCGTACTCGGTGATGTTCACGGGAATGTCCGGGATGCCGAGGGTGGCCAGCAGCTGCCGGTACTGAGTGACGTGGCCGCGGAAGGTCGCGAGGTTGCTCGTCCCGAGCTCGTGCCAGATGAAGACGTCGGGAAGCTGCTTGTGGGCCTTGGCGTAGGTGAGGAGGTCGGTGCTGCGGTCGGCGTGCCACACCGAGTCGCCGGGGCCGCCGATCTTGGCGTGGCCGAGCCCGTGTTCGGCGTACACCGCCTGGATGGTGTCGTAGGCCGCGCTCCAGTCGGCCAGGAACTGGTCCTTCTGGGCGGACCAGTTCGGGTACCAGTTGCCGCCGTCGGGCTCGTTGAAGGGGATGAAGATGTAGTCCCTCGGATGTGCGGACTGGGTGGCGACCTTCTCCACGGCCGCCTTGAGGACGGGCAGGTAGTCCCACACCCCGTCGTTGTCGGCGTCACCGGGACGCCGACCACCGTTGTAGGGCCAGTCCGGATACGCGTCCTGAACGTAGACGTGTAGGTCCTTGCCGCTCCCGGCGAAGAACGACTTCTCCACGTTCAGGGCGTCCCCGCTCGGGTGCTGCAATCCGGCCGGCGGCTTCTGGGACGTGTTGGTGACGTGTGCGCCGTCGAGTACGGCCTGGCTCGGCACGCCGTCGTCGCCGAGTCCGTAGAGCGTTCCGCTGGCGCCGCCGCGGAAGGTCCCTGTCGTCCGGGAAAGGTCCACGTTGAGGGCATCGGTCGAGGGCGCTGCCACGGTCGCGGCGCCCGCGAGGCCGGCGATGGCGAGGGCCAGGGCGACGGTTAAGCCGAGAGTAGCTCGGATTTGGGCGCGCGGGCGTGTTCGGACAGTCAAGGGGGGTACCTGCTTTCAGCGAAAGGCGAGGAGGTCGAACGGAGGACTGCGCGGTCACCGGCGGTGCGCTGACGGCGGAGCCGTGCTCTCCCTGATGGCGATGGGCGGCTTCACGGTCTCCAACGCGAGAGGCGACTCGCCGTTGAGCAGTGCCAGCAGCTGCGCGGTGCCGTGCCGGCCGAGCTCGGCGAAGTCCTGGCGCGCGGTGGTGAGCGCGGGGATGAACATGGAGGCGAGCGGATGGTCGTCGAAGCCGACGACGCTGATGTCCGCCGGCACCCTCAGCCCGGTGTCGTGGATCCCGCGGATGACGCCCATCGCCGTCTCGTCGTTGCCGCAGAAGATCGCGGTGACGGCGGGATCCCGGGCCAGGCGCACGCCGATCTCGTAGGCGGTCGTGATCTCCCAGGAGACGTCTTCGACGGGCGGGATCGGGCTGCCGTGGCGCTGGAGCGCGATCCGCCATCCGGTGGTCCGGCCGTCTTCCTTGCCCGAGGGCGGGATCCGCACGTGGTGGACGGTGCGGTGACCGAGGGCGAGCAGGTGTTCGGTCAGGGCGGCCGCCGCCTCGGACTCGTCGAGCACCGCCTGTGGGACGCCGGGTTCGGGCATGCCCGAGAGCGCCACGGCCGGGACAGCCGACTGCAGGGCCTTGAGCGCGGCGACCCCGGGTGGGTCGAACTTGAGCACAACGACGCCGGCGACCGACTGCCGCAGCACGGCATCGGCGGCGGCCTGGACGTCGTCGCCGCGCTCGCTCTCGACGACCACGATGATGACCGCGAAGCCGGCCGCGCGGGCGGATTCCTCGACCCCCCGGATGGCTTCGGCGTAGCCGTATCTGGAGGTGTTGGCGGCGACGATCGCGATGGTGTTGGAGCGGCGCGAGGCCAGCACCTGGGCCGCGGCGCTGGGCCGGTACCCCAGGTCGGCGATCGCCGTCTCCACGCGCCGGCGACGCTCCTGGCTGACTCGGGCCGCGCCGGTGAGCACCCGGGAGACGGTCGGCACGGAAACGCCCGCGACCCGCGCGACGTCGGCGATGGTGGCGGGCCGGTCGACGGGCGGCGGGAAGACCATGGGCCCATTATGGGATCCCGCTTCGGGCCGGCTCATTTGACCGCTCCGCTGGTGATCCCAGAGATGATCTTGCGTTGCATGACCACGAAGGTGATCAGCAGCGGCAGGCTCATGAGGATGATGTACGCGAAGATCAGGTGCCAGTTCTGCAGATACAGTCCGCTGCTGGCGACCTGGTAGAGGTTCAGCGGGAGGGTGTCGATGCGCCCGCCGATGACGAACAGGGCGTAGAACACGTCGTTCCAGACGTAGAGGCAGATCAGGATCGTCGCCGTCGCGATGGTCGGGCCGAGCAGGGGCAGGATGATGCGGAAGAAGACGCGGGCCGGCCCCGCCCCGTCGACCTGCGCGGCTTCCTCGAGCTCGACCGGAATGGTCCGGACGAAGCCGGTGGTGAAGAAGATCACGGTGGACATGTACATGCCCATGTACACCCCGATCATCCCGACCGCCGTGCCGGCCAGTCCGAGCTGGCGCAGCAGCAGCACCAGGGTCACCACGGCCGGCGGGATGACGATGCCGCTGATGCCCAGCGCGTAGACGAAGGCGATTCCCCGGCCACGGCGGCGGCCGAGGACCCAGGCGGCCATGGACCCGAGGATCAGCACGCCGGCGACGGACACGGCCATGATGAGGATGCTCCCGAGGAAGGCCGGGATCATGCGCCCCTGGTCGAACACCGCCGCGAAGTTCCCGAACAGCTGCCAGTGGGTGGGCGGCGCGAGGTTCGGGTTGAGGGCCTCGGCCTGGTCCTTGCCGGCGGTCGCGATGACGAGCCAGAACGGGACGCCCAGGAGCAGCACCACGAGCGCGATGGCCACCACGGGCTGGATGAGCCGCGTTGGGCGGCTTCTCCCCCGGCCGCGCCGCGCCGGGCTCGTCCCGGCGGCGGGCGGTGACGCGGTCACGACGGTCATGAGAGCACGTCCTCTCGCTTGCGCAGCAAGGTGATGACGGGAAAGGCCAGCACCGCGACCATCAGGAACAACATCAGGCTCATCGTGGTGGCCTGGGCGAACAGGCCCTGGCCGAAGGTGCGGAAGACGAAGATGTTGAGCAGTTCGGTGCTGCCGCCGGGGCCGCCGCCGGTGGTGGCCTGGACGATGTCGAATCCGTTCATCGAGCCGAGCAGCGCGGTGGCGACGTTGAACGTGACGGCCGGGGCGAGCAGCGGGAAGCGGATGGCGCGGAAGGTCTTCCACCAGCCTGCCCCGTCGATGCGGACGGCTTCCAGCACGTCCGCCGAGATGGTCTTGAGGCCGGCGAGGTAGATGAGCATGGACAGCCCCATCCACTTCCAGGCGTGCACGAGGGCGACGACGACGACGGTCCAGGTGGTGCTGCCCAGCCAGGCGATGCCGACGTGCTGTCCGGTGACGAAGCCCAGGATCGCGTTGAGGGCGCCGTCGGGCTTGAGAAAGGCCTGGAAGATGTAGCCGACGGCGAGGGCGGACATGATGACCGGGACGAAGAACGCCACCCGGGCGGCACGGTTGATCCGGGTGTCGTCCTCAAGGACGAGGGCGAGGACAAGCCCGAACAGGTTCTGGAACAGCGCGACCAGGACGGCGTAGACCAGCGTGATCCGCAGGTCCGCCAGGAGGCTGCCGTTCTGCAGCAGCGAGGTGATGTTGTCCAGGCCCGCGAAGTCGATCCGGGTCTTGAAGCTCGACCAGTCGGTGAACGCGTACACGAAGTTGAACAGCGTCGGGAGGAAGAAGAACACGACGAGCACCGCGAGGGCGGGGTACAGGAACCACGCGGGATGGTCCTGGCGGCGTCGAGGCCTGGGCCGGGCTTCGGCCGACGCGGCGGTGCGCGGACGTGGGGCGGAGAGTTGCGCGGTCATGAGCTAGAAGCCCTTCGCGCCCTGCGCCTTGGCCAGGCTGGCGAACTGCTGCTGCGTTGCCTGGGTCACCTGCTGCGGGGTCTTGGTGCCCTGAATCATGTCGCCGAGGTTCAGGAACAGGTCGGCATTGGCGATCGCCTGCGCCTGCATCGATCCGACGGAACTCTGCACCGCGGCCGCGGACGCCCTGAGCGCGTCCGGGACGGTCGAAGGGGTGTCCACGCCCTGTTCGATGGAGACCGTCGACTGGGCCTTGACGAAGTCGGCGTAGCCGTCGCCCATCCAGTACTCGAGGAACTGGCGGGCCGCGGCCTCACGCTTGGCGTCACCGGACCTGAACGCCACGAGCGCGTTGGTCTGGTCCGGGATGAACGTGCCGACGTTGCCGGTCGGGGAGATCGGGAAGAAGCCGATCTTCTGGTTGAGCGTGCCGGTGTCCGACATCGCCTGGAGCTCACCGAAGAACGAGTTCACCTGGACGGCCATCGCGGCATCGCCGGAGAGCAGGGCCTTGCCCTGGTCCTCGAACGTCGCGGTCTTGAGGTCGCTGTTGAACAGCCCTTCGGAGATGAGGCCGTGGTAGGTGTCGACAGCCTTCTGGACGGTCGGATCGGTGAACTTCTCCTTGGCGCTGTTGATCCGGTCCCACAGGCCGCCCTTGGCCGCGTCGGCCAGCTGGACCTGGACCCACCACTGGGTGGCCCAAGGGCTTCCGCCACCGCCGAAGTCGTAGAACGGCGTGACGCCCTTGCTCTTGATCTGGCGGGCGTCGGTCAGGAACTCGTCCCAGTTCTTCGGCGTGCCGGAGATGCCTGCCTTGGCGAAGACGTCCTTGTTGTAGTAGACGCCCTCGACCGCGGGAGTGCTGATGAGCGCGGCGTAGCGGGTCCCGTTCAGCTTTCCGGTGATGTCGCCGAGGTTCGCCGCGTACTTGGCGACCCACGGGGCTCCGTCGAGCGACTGGAGGTTCTGCGTCGCGTTCAGCGAGGTCAGCTCGGAGGCCGTCGGCTGCCAGAAGGCGAGGTCCGGCTTGTCGCCGGTGGCGACCTTGGTCTGCACGCCCTGCTCGTACGGGTCGGGAATGGTGACGAGGTTGACCTTGGCGCCGGTGGTCCGTTGGAAGCCATCGATGACCGACTGCGGAATTTTGTTGGAGTTCTGGGCGGCCCAGACGGTGAGCGCGACACCGTCGAGCTTCGTCGACTGGGACGGCCAGTCCACTGGTCCGGAGGCCGCGCCCGGTGCGGCGGGGTTGCTGCATCCGGTGAGGAGCGCGGCGCTCACGGCGGCGACGGCGATGGCGCCTTTCCATGCGTGCTTCATGACCGTTGTTCCTTCGGCGGAGGTCGGATGGGGCGGGTTGGTGCTGATCGGGTCTCACGCCGGCAGAACCGACGGTGTGAGGATGAGCGTGCGAGCGGTCGGGGGATGCACCGTCGACCGGACGGTCAGGGTGCCGGTTCCGGCGTTCCACCGGGTCTCCCACGCGGGCAGGGACCGAGGGAAGACGGTAGCGACGGAAACGTCTTTTCCCCGCAGGGCAGGGAAGTTCAGGTGTGTCTGGTCCGGCGCCTGCCCGCGGTCCCACACCGACACGACGACGTGCTCGGGTGTGTGCAAGGCCGCGGCGATCCACCGGTCGTCCCAGTCGGGAAGGCCGAGGGGCCACGAGGGCGCGGACTCGACGAGGCCGGGACGCAGGCGGCGCGCCGCGTCGACGGCTTCTCGCACCAGGGCCAGCTGGGCGGTGTCCATCCGGTTGAGGTATCCGGAGAGGTAGAAGCGCCCGGCGAGTCCCGTCACGAGCGTGAACGCGCTCTCTTCGGGGCTCATCTCCGGCTGGGGGTAGGCCCAGCTGGCCGCCGTCTCGGGGAGCATCGACAGCGGGGCGGCCGCCGCGATCGGGGGGTAGCGAACGGGATCCTGCTGGTCCGAAGTGGACTGGAGCTGCATTCGGGACAGCAGGGCGGCGTCGGCGCGCATGCCTCCCGAAGAGCAGTTCTCCAGGACCAGACTCGGGTGCCGGTCCAGGATCCCGTCGATCCACGCCAGCTGCGCCCGATTGTGCGCGAGCAGTCCCGCGCCGACGCTGGGGGCGTCGCGGTCGGTGCCCGGACCCGCGTTGATGTTGTAGTCGAACTTGAAGAAGCCGATGCCGAACTCGGCCACCAGGCGATCGATGACGCCGTCGAGATGGGCGCGGGCGGCCGGGTGCCGTAGGTCGAGGTGATAGCGGCCCTGCTCTTCGACGCGGAAACCGCCGCGCTGCAGGAACGCCTCGGCGGGCAGGCTCTCGGCGATGGGGCTGTTGACGCCGACCACCTCGGGTTCAAGCCAGAGTCCGGGTGCCATGCCGTGCGCGCGGATGGCCGCGACGACTTCCGTCAAACCGTTGGGAAAGCGGGTGGTCGACGGCGCCCACTCCCCCACGCTGTCCCACCAGTCCGAGGAATTCGAGTACCAGCCCGCGTCGATGCAGAACGTCTCCACGCCCGTGGTGGAAGCCGCCTCGACCAGAGGAAGCAGCTTCTCGGTCGAGGGGTCGCCGTTGAGCGTGTTCATGTAGTCGTTGAAGACAATGCTCGGGCACGTGTTGTCGACGTGGGGGCGGCGGTGACGACGGCGGGCGCCGGTCAGGGCGGCGGCCGCCGCCGTGAGGTCCGTGCCCACCGCGACGACGGCCGGCACCGTAGTGAAGGACTCACCCGGGGCAAGCCGCTGTGACCACTGGTGGTCCCCGTCGGTCGGGCCGGACAGGGCGAAGTAGCAATCGCCCCGATGCTCCCCCACCTCCCACCGCCAGGGGCCGTTGTGGACCACTTCCCACAGCCACGCCACGTGATGGACTTCTGATCGCACGCCGGCCACGGGAAGGTGCCCTCCGGTGGACCACGTGCCGTTGGCAGTCCGGATCACGGCCTGGCGGGGAGTGTGGCCCGTCAAGTCCTCGCGGAGCGTCGGCAGGAGTGCGCCTTGGCGCAGCGTGCTTTCGGTCCAGCGGCCCTCGCCGAGCCAGTCGCTGGAGCCCTCCACGAGGACCCACCCGCCGGCCGGGTCGTCGAATCGTGAGCCGGCCGCGCCGCCGAAGGGAGACACCCAGCTCGTCACCGAGATCAGCAGGACATCGCGCTCGCCGGCGTTCACGACGGAGGTGCTGGTGCGGAAGGCGCCGTGCTGGCCGGTGATCAGCAGCTCCGCGCGGATCCCGTCCGGCGACGCCAGCACGAAGCGGATGGAGTTTTCGGCCACTTCGTGCGAGACGTAGCGCAGCTCGGCCCCGATCGACGTCTGGACCAGCCGGCTGTTCGCGAGAGTGTGGCCCCGGCCGGCGGCCAGGATCTCGACCAGAGGCAGCCTGGAAGCCGCCGTGACCGAGCAGGTGCCGGTCTCGACGCCCTGCAGGTGCAGCGGGATATCCGCGGAATAACCGAAGCTCATGCGCAGACCCGGCACCGCCCAGTCGACGCGCTCCACGCGAGCGGCCGTCGCTGCCGTCACGTCGGCGGGCACCGAAAGACGGGGATCTATGATAGCGCTTTCAAGCACGGTCGAAGTCCTTCTCGGGGCGAAATGTCATCTCACGGGAGGCCTGAGCTTCAACGGGGCGGCATGTGACCTCGACCACTCCTGAAACCGCTATCATTCTTAGCCCGGAGGTCGCGGCGTGGCAAGTACCAGTTTCGAACCAGTGCTGCCACGGCATGAGCCTCAGGCGTGGCCGTGCCCACGGGAGTCGGTGGTGCTGGTAGCGATGGGCAGCAGGTGGGGGCGGTCGAGTTGGGCGAGGGCGTCTTCGAGCGCGCGGCGAGCGGTGGCTTCCCGGCCTGGACTGGCGAAGCGGAGCAGCACGGGGGTGGCGATCGCGGTCGTGGTGGCGAGGTTCCCGTAGCCGCGGAGTTTGCTGGCGAGGGCGCGGAGGTTCTCGGTGCCGAAGTCGAAATCGAGGAAGAACTCGAGTTCGACGCCGCCGATCCGCCAGCGGCCGTAGGCGTCGCGCCGTCGGGCGCAGGTCATGTCGTGCTCGCGGCCTGGCCGCACATCACAGACCACAGCGGCCACCCGTCGGGGGTGGAGATGACCTGGACGTTGCCGCCGTGGTGCTGGATGCTTGCCCGACAACCAAGGACCAGCGCCGTTCGGGCCGGGCACGGCCACCCGATCGGTGCGGATGACGACCCCGTCCATCCTAAAATCGCAAGTCGGCGGGCGAGCGGTACTGCCGGGGTGTCCCTATGAGACTTGTCAAGCCGACGGAGAGGCTTCGGATTCGAACTCGGCCTTGCGGCGGGCGAAGTAAGCGGGCCAGTCGGCTCGTGCCACGATCACGTCGGTGATCGATAGCTTGATGACGGCGCATCCGCTGAGCGAGCAGGCACGGGGGCTGGTCGCGTCGATGAGGGACCCAGGCCACGAGATGACCGCCCCCGTGAGCGAGATCATCTTGATGACCGACCCGAAGGTTGCGGCCGTCCCGGTCGCGGAGTGCGGTGAACGGCTCGTGGAGGTGCGGCGCGTCAGTTCGCAGCTCGTCGATGACTGGAAGCAGCAAGATTCCGTCGATACCTTCGCCTAATTGCGGGAAGGCGTACTCAACCGCCTCCTCACAGCCGAAACATCACTACCTGAAGGCGTCCTTCCTCAGATCAATTCTGCCGCGGGCTCCGAGTTACCACGTCGGCGGGTGAGGTGACCGAGTCCAGTTCGGCGTCACTGAGTTCGTTGATCGCGGCCTTTAGTGCCTGAGCCTCGGCGGTCGTCGGCAGGTCCCCGGAAAGCAGGCTGGGGAGGCCCAGTTCATAGCCGCATCGTGCCCGAGGGCTGTATCGGTGCCTGGTTCGCGCCACGGCGGATGCGACCCGGAGCGCGTGCTCATTGCCGGGGGGAACGTGCGGACGGTCGATCTCCCTGGCGGCGAACCGGTATCCGTTCGCTTGGTCACATCGATGACATCCCAGCCGGCCGGCGCCGAGCGTGCTGCGACACTCCTGGCAGGCGAGACGGTTCAAGGCGCCATCCACGACACGCCACTCGAACTCCGATGGATCTTGCAGCACTGTCTCGGCCAGTGATGTCTCGTCCGGGCTGCCGGCCACGACTTCAAAGGCTGCCAGGAACGCCAGCCACGCGGCCTCGATACCAGCCTCGATCTCCTCCAGGGCGACGGCTGGCCTCCCGCCGCGCGGAAGCCGTCCGCGCTTCACGAGACCCAGTATAAGCAGCCGCCGACCCGGCAGAGGTATTCACGATCGACCAGCAGGTCGCATACCCCGCTGGCGCCGCTGCCTCTTCGACCTTCCGGTTGTGTACGCCGGGCCTTCGGCGGTTCGGGTCGCCGGGGAGGAGACTTTTCTCTCGCCGCACACGAGAGAGAAGTGCCTTCATCAACTCAAGAGGTCTGACGACCCCGCCACATCAGGCGCAGACTAGCCCGCGTGATCAGGCGGTCGCAGCGGAGTAAATGTCACGAGCATGAGACTGATCTTGACGACAAGACAATGAGACAACCGCGAAGGTCCAGGTCAAACCCAGATCCCTATGTCATCGCCGGTAAGACCCTACAGCCGCCGACTCGCCCAGCCTCGCCTTCACCATGTGCAGGTAGTTGTCAAGCCCCGGGTTTGTCAAGCCCCGGGTTTGATGGAGACTGAGTTAACTGGTTTCCAGGGTTGCGGCGACCGGGCGGGTCATCGCGTGGAGCGCCTCGTACTCGACGG
>NZ_JBFBAM010000109.1:0-23415 GCF_040682195.1 Kutzneria sp. NPDC051319
GCGTGGAACGCCACCACCCCGTACAACGGCGGGGCGATCGTCTCCTACGGCGGCCACCAGTGGACGGCCAAGTGGTGGACGCAGGGCGACACCCCGGGCGGCTCGCAGAACGTGTGGACCGACAACGGCGCCTGCACCGGTGGTGGCACCACGACCAACCCGCCGGGCGGCGGCACCTGCCCGGCGGCCTGGAGCGCCACCACGCCGTACAACGGCGGCGCGGTCGTCTCCTACGGCAACCACAAGTGGACCGCGAAGTGGTGGACGCAGGGCGACACGCCCGGCGCCAACAGCCAGAACGTCTGGACCGACAACGGCTCCTGCTGAGTCAGCGCTTTCGCCGGCGGGTCGGTGCCCCCGATCCCGACCCGCCGGCGAACACCACACTTCCGTAATCCCCCCTCCTCGGAAGGCCCCCTGCAGATGAAGTCATCCGTGAGAACGGCCCTGATCGCGGCGGCGGCCGCGACCGTGGTCGTCGGCAGCATCACCGCTGTCGGCGCCAACACCACGCAGCAGCCCCAGTCCCTGGCGGTGACCCCGGCGGCGGCGACCGCCGCGGCGTCCAGCGGCGGCCTGCGCATCGCCTACTACGACCAGTGGTCGATCTACCAGAACGCGTACTACCCCAAGAACGTCGACTCGCTGGCCAACAACCTCGACTACCTGATCTACGACTTCGAGAACATCGACCCGTCCAGCCTGTCCTGCTTCGAGGCGACCAAGGCCAGCACGCCGGACCCGGGCGGGGAGAACGACCCGAACGCCGGCGACGGCGCGGGCGACGCGTTCGCCGACTACCAGAAGTCGTTCGGCTCGGACATCAGCGTCGACGGCACCGCGGACGCCTTCGGCATGCCGATCGTGGGCAACTTCCACCAGCTCCAGGAGCTGAAGGCCCGGCACCCGAACCTGAAGGTCGTGCTGTCGCTGGGCGGCTGGTCGTACTCGAAGTACTTCTCGGACGCGGCGGCCACCGACGCCTCCCGCAAGAAGCTCGTCAGCTCCTGCATCGACATGTTCATCAAGGGCAACCTGCCCTCGCAGGGCGGCTACGGCGGCCCGGGCACCGCGGCCGGCATCTTCGACGGCTTCGACATCGACTGGGAGTACCCGGCGGCGGCCGGCGGGCACCTGGGCAACCACACCAGCCCGAACGACACGGCGAACTTCACCGCGCTGCTGGCCGAGTTCCGGTCACAGCTGGACGCGTTGGGCGGCAAGCACTACTCGCTGTCCGCGGCGCTGCCCGGCGGCCAGGACAAGATCGCGAAGATCCAGACCGACAAGATCGGTCAGTACATGGACTTCGCCGACGCGATGACCTACGACATGCACGGCGCGTGGGACGCCACCGGTCCGACGAACTTCCAGGACCCGCTGTACTCCTCGCCGAGCGACCCGTCCGGGACCATCCCGCCGGGCGCCGAGAAGTACACCATCGACTCGGTGCTCAAGGCCTACACCAAGGGTTCCAGCGCCTACGGCATACCCGGCGGCTTCCCGTCCAACAAGCTGACGCTGGGCATCCCGTTCTACTACCGCGGCTGGACGGGTGTGCCGGCCGGCAACAACCACGGCCTGTACCAGAGCGCGACCGGCCCGTCCCCGGGTCACACGCTCAGCGGCGACGTGCCGGGTGTGGCGATGTACAAGGAGCTGACCGGGGTCGTCAACAACCCGGCCGACACCTTCTTCGACCCGACCACGCAGTCGGCCTGGTTCTACGACGGCACGAACTTCTACGGCGGCTCCTCGCCGCAGTCGATCAAGGCGCGAACCGACTACATCCACTGCAACGGCCTGGCCGGCGCGATGATGTTCTCGCTCTACGACCTCGACCCGGCTTCGACGCTGTTCAACGCCGTGGTGAACGGCCTCTCGGCCAGCACGCCGGGCTGCGCGGGCCCGCCCACCACGACGACCACCACCACGACCACTACGACGACCACGACCACCACCACGACGACCACCAGCCCGCCCGGTAGCTGCTCGGCGGCGGCGTGGAACGCCTCCACCCCGTACAACGGCGGCGCGGTCGTGTCCTACGGCGGTCGCCAGTGGACCGCGAAGTGGTGGACCCAGGGCGACACCCCCGGCTCCAACAGCCAGGGTGTGTGGGCGGACAACGGTCCCTGTGGCGGCGGCACGACTCCGCCCGGCGGCGGCAACTGCCCGACCGCGTGGAGCGCAACGGTTCCGTACAACGGTGGCGCGGTGGTCTCCTACGGCGGCCACAAGTGGACGGCGAAGTGGTGGACCCAGGGCGACACCCCCGGGGCCAACAGCCAGAATGTGTGGACCGACAACGGTGCTTGCTGAGGTAGGGGAGTAAGAGGAAAGGGCCCGGCCACCACGGCCGGGCCCTTTCTGTTGTCTCAGTACGAGAACTGCTGCACCTGGCGGGCATCGCCGGAGAACGTCCAGCCGGTGCGGGTGGCCGGGTCGAGCTGCACGCCCTGGCCGGGGCCCGCGCCGACGAGGCCGGTCGAGTAGTTCATGCCCCGCACAGTGCCGACTGCCTTGCCGGTGGCCAGATCCACGACCGCGAGCTGGCTGGTGGCGTTGTTGTCGAACAGCAATCCGCCGACCGCGCCGAACTGCGACACCACCGGCGGCGTCTGGAACGCGACCAGCGCCAGGTGGTGCACGCCGTCCACGGCCAGGGTCAGCGACGACTGCTTCCGCACGGCGACGGCGTTGCCCGGCACCAAGGTGTCGCCGGCGACCGGGATCAGGTTGGTCGTGCCGGTGATGTTGACGCTGAACGACCGGTACGACAGCTGATACGCGGTGTTGGTGCCGTCGTCCACGGCCAGCGCGCCGGCGCAGCCGTCGGACTGCCCGGCGGGCGTGACGGTCGCCGCGTCCAGATCGATGCGGGCGACCAGGGCATTGCCGCCGGCGAAGCAGATCAGCCCGCCGCCGGCCTTGGAGATGAACACCTGCCCGGTCTTCTGGTTGATGTCGATCAGGAAGTACGTTCCCGGCGCGACACCCTGGTCCGCGGCGATCGGCTGACCGGCCGTCGCGGTGGCGAGGTCGACCGACACCACGGCGTCGGCGTTGTCCCCGTTGTGGCGCAACAGGACCGCCGCGCGGTGTCGGGTGGTGTCGACCCGGCCGCCGATCGTCAGGTAGTCCCCGAGTGTCGCGGTGCCGACGAGTTTCGCCGCTTGCACGTCGTAGATCTCGACGCCCGTGCCGTGCAGGACGACCGCCCGGTGCGACGACGGGTCGACGCCGACGAGCCGGAAGCCGCCGCCGGTGGTCAGAACCGTGCCGTAGGCGCCGGTGCTCGGGTCGTACCGGCGAACGGCCTGGTGGCCGTTGCCGTCATCGGTCACGACAACGGAATCCTTGCCCTGGGCGGCGAAGTCCACGACCGCGTTGTTGTCCGGGGCGAAACCGTCGTCCAGTTCGAGGAACGAGCTCGGGCCGGCCTGCCCCACCGGCTTGCCGTCCCGGCCCAGCGCGATCACCCGCACGTTGTACGAGTCGGAGAACCCGAGGCCGAGCTTGGTGGAGTCGAACTTCACGGAACCGTTGCGGCCGGGCAGTCTCTGGACCGACGCGGACGAGCCGTCGATGCCGTCGTCGTCCGGCCGGGTGCCGTTGGCGTTGGTGACGGTGTTGTAGGAGTTGAACAGGGTCGGCGCGGGCGCGGAGAACTCCAGCTCGGCCCCGGTCGCGCCGGGAATGCCCCGCACGTCGTAGTTGACGGAGAAAGTGGTCGCGGTCCGGTTGAGGGTCAGGTTGTGCGCGTTGTCGTTGAAGGTCGGGGCGGCGGCGCGGTGGTCGGCCGTCCCCCCGTCGACACGGATCGACGCGAATTCCCCGTAGATCGGGCGAAGGCCGGTCGAATCCTGCACCACGCCGATGCCGTAGAGGCCGCCACCGCCGTTGAAGGCGCTGGCCGGAATCGTGACGTCACCCGACGTGGCGGTCAGCGGCGCCTGGTACGCCGCCGAGAAGATCGGGGCGGTCAAAGGGTTCCAGTGGCCGATCGAGGACACCACCAGCTGCGGCGACTTGGCGCTGCGGACACCGGTCAGGTCGTAGTGCACGGTGACCGGGGCGCCCGCCCTGACCGTGGCCGGGGCGCTCGGGGCGATCGCCTCGGCGTAGGTGCCGTCGGTCGGGCCGACGGTCAGCGTCTTCTTGGCCGACGCCAACACCTTGTGGCCGTCGCGCACCTCGAACGTCAGGTCCACGTTCCGGTCGTTCGTGTCGACGACCGGCAGACCCGCGGCCTGCAACAGCTGCGTCGGCGTGAGTCGGACCGCCGGGTGGTCGGCGTGGAACTGCTTGCCGTTCACCGTGACCACGTAGTCGAGCTTGCGGTCGGGCGCGCCGGTGACGTCCGCGCCGATGGTCACCGGGCCGACCAGACCCTCGCCGCTTCCGCCGGACTGGAGGTCGATGCGGTTGGGGTCGGAGGCCTCGGTGAAGTTGCCGCCGAGGTTGCCGAAGACGACCCGGTGGGCGACGGAGATCCGCTGGATCTCGGTCCTGGACGTCTTGGGCAGCAACGAGGTCACCGCCGCGGTGACGTCGATCTGGTTGCCCACGTTGAGCTTCCGGTCGATCTGCGGCGGCGTCGCCACCGGACGGCCGGTCTTCTGCAGCAGCTTGCGGACGTCGGTCGGGTCGAGGTGCTTGCCGGCCAGACGACCCGCCTGCAACACGACCGCGGCGGCGGCCGCCACCTCCGGCGCGGAGGCCGAGGTGCCGCCGTTGAACACCGCCGTCACGGCCTGCGGGCTGCCGCCGGCCGTGTGGATGAAGGCGGGAATGCCGTCACCGGGCGCGGAGACGTCGATGCGGTCGCCGAAGCCGGAGGAGTAGTTCATCCCGCCGTTGGCTCGGGTGGTCGCATAGGTCCCGTTGGCCGATCCCGGCTGCGACAGGATGTCGTCCAGGGTGGTGCCGCCGACGGCGATGGCCCCGCTGTCGAGGACCTCGCTCGGGGTCGTGGAGAAGCTGTCGTCGTTGATGTCCGTGGTCTCGGATGCCTTGCGCGCCAGGTCGGTCGGCGTGCTGCCGCCGTCCGGGCCGACCGCGGCGGGCGTGTACAGGCGGGTGCCGTCGTTGGAGGAGATGGTGACGACGATGTGGTAGTCGCGGACGATGGTGGAGATCACCGACTGGAGGATCGCGTCGTCCTCCAGGTAGCGGCCGGGAAAGCCGTACTGGTCGACGCCGAAGCCGAGGCTGGCGGTGATCACGTCGGGGCGCGGGTTCTGCCGGGCGGCGGCCAGCAGGGCCTGCGCGATACCGCCGTCGCTGACCTCCGTAGGCACCACCAGGCGGTACTGCGCGCCGGGGGCGATGCCGAGCAGGTCGGTCGAACGGCTGCCGAGGGCCTCGGGCCGCTGCTTGTCGTGCGGCAGCGGGGCCATCACGGCGAAGTCCAGCAGCACCTCGGCCAGCTGCGCGTCCTGGCCGGCAGTGGTGCCGACCGGGTCGAGCGCGCTGCCGTTGGCCACGTAGGTCGGGATCAGCGGCATGGACGGGATGTCCAGGTAGCGCTGGCCGTCCTTGACCACCGTGGTCTGGTCGGTCAGGTCGCCGGAGCTGACGCTGGTGATGATCTCGCCCGTGCCGGGGAGCTGGCCGTAGCGGGAGCCGAGGGTGTCGTAGGCGCCGAGCGCGTTGACGCCACCGGCGTTGAGAAAGCTTTGCAGGGACGAGGTGACGCCGTAGTTGTCGGGCCCGGTGACCGGCAGGGTCGCGGCCCAGTCGGGCAGCGGCATCTGGCCCGAGCTCATGCTGCTGACGGCCCGGTTCGGTTCGGCGAAGCGCACTCCGGGCTGCTTGCGCAGCTCCTGCGCCGCCTTCTCGGCGTCGCCGTCGACGTGCACCACCGTCGTGTTGGGCACGCCGTCCACGGCCGTGGCGTCGGCGCCGAACTTCGCCGTTCCGTCGGTGACGACGATGACGGCGTCGGGTTGCCTGCTCACCGGCGCCGTTGGTCTTCCGACCAGGTCGCCCAGAGCGGAAGTGCCTGTGGGAGTTGGGGATAACGGGGCCGCCGGGGCGGCTGCCGTTGGACCGGCTGTAGTCAGGGCGATAGCCGAAGCCGCCGCCGTGACCAGGACCAGACCGCGCAGCATTGTGCTCCTTTCCAGGGCCTGGATGCCCGAATGACCGTGGCGGCGGTCATCCGGGCAACATCGCAGGCGGGCCCGGGGGGAGCAACGTGATGGCAGTCACCTAGTGGTTGGAGGTGTCCGCCTTTGCGCCTGTTGGGCTAACGCCGTCGACGGGCAGCTGGCTGGCCGCGTTGAGCGCGCCCACGCCGACCGCCGCCAGGGCCGCGACCACGGCGAATGCGTAGAAGCCCCACGGGTACACGATGCCGGCGGTGAGCAGGACGCCGCCGAGCAGCGGGCCGCAGATTGCGCCGATACGTCCGATGCCTGCGGTCCAGCCGAGCCCGGTGGCCCGCGCCTCCGGCGGATAGGCACGGGTCGTGTAGGCGTACACCAGGACCTGGGCGCTGAAGACGAACGCCCCGGACAGGAAAACCGCGATGTACAAGGCGAATCCGGGCATCTTGATGCTCAGCACGGCCAGCAGCACGGCGGCCACGACGAACCAGCCCAGCGTCGCCGGCTTCATGCCGATGCGGTCGGCGACCATGCCGGCCACCAACAATCCGACGACGCCGCCGAAGTTCAGCGTCAGCAACAGGCCCAGCGCCGCGCCGAGGGGGTAGCCGGCCTGCCGCATGATCTCCGGCAGCCAGGTGTTCAGGCCGTACACCAGGATCAGGCCCATGAAGGAGGTGATCCAGAACGCGATCGTCACGGCGACCATGCGGCCCTTGAAGAGGGTCGCCAGCGCCTGCTTGATCGACGAACCGGCGCGGTGCTCGACCGGCGTGGCCGAGTCGGGCAGGTGCTTGATCATCAGCGGCACCAGCGCGAGCGCCGGCAGCGCGCCCACCACGAACATGGCCTGCCAGCCCAGCGGCTCGATCAGGACGATGCCCAGCAGGGCGGTGGCCATCGCGCCGACGTGGTAGCCGGTCATCACGGTCGTGGTGGCCGTGCTCGGCCGGCCGGTGCGGGCGTAGTGCTCGCTGACCAGCGTGATGGCCGTGGGCAGGCAGCCGCCGAGACCGAGGCCGGCGATGAAGCGCAGCGCGCCGAACAGGAGGGCCGACGGCGCCACCGCGCACAGCAGCGTGCACACGGAGAACACCGTCACCGACACGATCATCGCTCGGCGGCGGCCGAGGACCTCGGTGACGGTGCCCAGCACCAGCGCGCCGATGGTCATACCGACCAGGCCGATGGTGGACACGAGCGTGGCGGTCGCGGGGGTCAGGCCCCACACGTTGCCGCGCAGCAGCACCGGCAGCACGGTGCCCAGCACGACCAGGTCGAAGCCGTCCAACAGGACGGCCGACCAGCACAGCGGCAGCACCCAGCCTCGGCCGGGGGCTTCGAGGGAAGTCACAGGGCCCTCCTTGTTCGCGATGCGCACGGATATTCGTGATGCGAACGAGGGTAGCGGCCACGATGCGGGCCGGACAGAAACTCACAGACTTCTCTGCGAATCGGGCAACACTCGGGCAACTGGTTGCCCTGAAGCGTCAGGCGCGCAGTAGCTGATAGGCCGGCAGCTTGGCCGTGACGCCCTCGCCCGCCGGCCGGCTGGTCAGCCGCCGCCACAGCCACGGGCCGACCTGACCGGCCACCCATCGCACCTGGTCAGCCGGCCGCACGGCCGACACCTTCTCGTGCTCCGGGCTGTCGGCGGCCGACGGCTGGCCGTGCAGGAAAGCCAGAAACTCGTCGGCGATGAGCTGATGCCCGTATGCGCTGGGATGCAGCTTGTCCGAGCTCCAGATCGCCGGATCGGTCGGCGTCGACCGGGCCAGGTCCAGGCAGCGCACGCCGTGCTCGGCGGCGGCCTGCCGGATCGCATCGTTGAGACGGCGGCCTCGGCGCACGAAGCTGGCCCGCATCCGGGCCGGCAGCGGCACTCCGATGCCCGGCTCGGGCAGCGTCGCCGTGAACACCACGGCACCGGTCGCGGCCAGGCCGCCGTAGATCGCGCCCAGGTCGCGGCGCAGCGTGCCGACGTCGAACCGGGGTCGCAGCAGGTCGTTCATGCCGACGATGACGCTGACCAGGTCCGGGGCCAGGTCGACGGCCGGCCCCACCTGCGTGGCCAGCACCTGGCTCGCGGTCAGGCCACGAACGGCGAGGTTGGCGTACTCGACCTCGCCCCGTCGGGCGGCCAGGCCGTGCGCGAAACGGTCCGCCCAGCCACGCGGGCGACCGTCATCGGCAAAATCGCCGATGCCCTCGGTCAGACTGTCCCCCAGCGCGACATAACGTCTCATGTTCGGACGGTACCTCGATCACGCCGACCCGGGGGCGAACCTCTTCTCGTCCCAACGGCCGTTCGCCTCCAACATCTTGCGGCCGATCCGCGCCGCCGCCGCCAGATCCTCGGCGTCCAAAATGGACTCGAAGTGGCGGTTCACCGACTGCCAGTAGACGACCATCGTCTGACCCTGGAGCACCCGCAGGCCCTCCTCCGTCGGCACCGCGCACACCGTCCGCCGGTTGTCCGGCGGCTGCACCCGCTCCACCCAGCCCCGCCGCACCAGCCGGTCGACCAGCCGCGTGACGCCGCTCGGGCTGATCGACAGCAGCTCCGACAGCTCGGCCATGGTCAGCCGCTGATCCTTGGCCGTCTTGAGGCGGTAGAGCGTCGAATGCTCGCTCAGCGTGCAGCCGCAGTGCTCCTCCATGGTGGCGCTGAGCGACTCTTCGATCGTCTTCACGCCCTGTTGCAGATAGAGCCACGCCAGCAGGGGGTCGGGATCCGCCATGGCAAGAGTTGACGGCAGAACACTTCCGCTGTCAACAGTTGCCTCAACCGGCCGTCGGCCAGTCCCAACCCAGCTGGAGGAACATGCCGAGCCGGTCGCTGACCGCCCTGATCTCAGCGATCTTGCGATCGCGCAGGGTGAAGATCCAGATCTGCTCGACCAGAAACGGCCGGTTGGTCGGCACGGGCATGCGCGGGTGGAAGCCCGTGTGCACGCCGCTCACCGTCAGCCTGGCCACCACCCGGTCGCCCTCGGCGATCAGCTCCACCGGCTCCATCCGGCTCCATCCGGCCCTCGCCGAACGCGTCGAGCTGCTGCCGAAACCCGTCGAACGCCGCGCCCGGCTCGTCCGGCTCGCCGAAGATGATCTTGTTGTGGTCGACCACGTCCGCCGCCATGTACGCCGGCAGCTCCGCCGATCTGCGGCCGTTGACCGCGTCGAAGAACCCCAACACGACCCGCTTGTTCTCGTCGGTCACCCCGCCCCCTTCCTTACATTGTAAGTTTCAGCCTGCCCTTACGATGTAAGAATGTCAAGAACGCCCGGCGCCAAGGCCGGCCTCTCCCGCGAGCGAGTGCTGTCCGCCGCGCTCGCCCTGGTCGACCGCGACGGCCTCAAGGCCCTGTCGATGCGCCGCCTCGGCGCCGAGCTGGGCGTCGAGGCCATGAGCCTCTACCACCACGTCCCCACCAAGGACGCCCTGCTGGACGGCTTGGTCGAGCTCGTGCTCCGACACTGCGAACCGCCCGCCTTCGACGGCGCCTGGCGCTCCACGCTCGCCGCCTACGCGCATTCCCTGCGCGCCACACTGCTGGCCCACCCCGAACTGCTTCCCCTGATCGCCTCGCGTCCGGCCGTCACTCCCGACACCCTCCGCCCCGTCGAGCAGGGCGTCCGAATGCTCGTCGACGCCGGCTTCCCCCTCGGCCACGCCCTGGACGCGCTGAACACCCTCTCGATTTTCGCCATCGGCCACGCCACCAGCGAGGTCGCCATCGGTCCCGATTCCCCGACCCCGGATCTCACTGCGTTCCCCTTGCTGGCCACCGCTGCCCGCAGTGGGCAGGGCACCGATGACGAAGCCCGGTTCCACTTCGCGGTCGAAGCCCTGCTCACCGGCCTGGAGGCAGTGGCCCTGGCCTGACGTCAGAAAAAAGACTTGCGCGGAGAATCTTTTCACGGTCAAACTTTGTGCATGGAACATTCACAGCTGACGGTGGCGGTCACAGGGGCGAGCGGCACGCAGGGTGGGGCGACGGCGAGGGCGCTGGTGGCCGACGGGCATCGGGTGCGGGCGGTGAGCAGGCGGCCGATCGAGCTGCCCGGGGCGGAGGCGGTGCGGGCGGACTTCGACGATCCGGGGTCGCTGGATCGGGCGTTCGCCGGGGCGGATGCGGTCTTTCTGGTGACGACGCCGTTCGGCACGGACCTCGACACGGAGATCCGGCACGGGGTGGAGGCCATCGACGCGGCGGTGCGGGCCGACGTCAAGCACATCGTGTTCACGTCGGCGACCAACGCCGACCGGGGCACGGGCATCCCGCACTTCGACAGCAAGTGGGTCATCGAGCGGCATCTGGCGCAGGCGACGGACAACTGGACGGTGATCGCCCCGGCGGCGTTCATGGACAACGTGGCGGGCGGCTGGGCCAGCCGGTCGCTGCGGCAGGGCAAGTACTCGCTGCCGCTGTCGCCGGGGACGCCGCTGAAGCTGATCGCGGCGGCGGACATCGGGGCGTTCGCGGCGCTGGTCATGGGGCGCCGCAAGGAGTTCCTCGGCCACCGCGTCGACATCGCCTCGGACGAGCGCACCGGCAAGGAGATGGCCCGCACGCTCGGCACGGTGCTCGGTCGTGACGTCGAGTTCGACGCGGCCGGCGTCGAGGATGTCGCGCGGTACTCCGCTGATCTGGCGGCGATGTTCGCCTACTTCGAGCGGGTCGGCATGGACGTCGACATCACGCGCCTGCGGACCGACTATCCCGAGATCGGCTGGCACACCTTCGCCGACTGGGCCGGACAGGCCCTCAGCTGACCAGCACGGGCAGGCTTTCGACGGCCCGGCTCTGGCGGGTGAACTGCCACGGCACCCGCGTCGGCGAAACCGCCAGGCGCAGCAAGGGAAACTCGTCGACGAGCTGCTCAAGCACGGTCTCCGCCAGCAGCCGGCCAAGCAGGGAGCCGATGCGGTGCTGCACGCCGTGGCCGACGGTGCCGGCGTACCGATGGTCGGACGGGCAGTCGGCGCCGGCGAGCATGACTACCTCACCGGCCGGAATCACGGTGCCGCCCAACCGAACCGGCTCGGTGGTGCACCGGAAGGTGCCGACGTGCAAGGGATCGCTGCCGCTGACCAGCTCGGCGATCATGTCGGACATCAGCACAGGCTCGTTGCGCGCCAAGGCAACCCGGCAGGGGTTGTCCAGCAGCGCGGACATGGCGTTGGCCACGAAGCCGCCGGCGATCTCCACCCCGCCGACCACGAGCATGGCCACCAGGTTGAGCATCTCGTCGTTCGTGACCTTCAACGCCGCCAACGACGACACGAGGTCGCTGGCGGCGACGGCGGCGAGATGGGCCGGCAGGTCGGCGCCGGCCCGTTCGTGAAAGGCGAGCAGAACCTCGGTCCACGGCAGGATTCTGTCCTCGACCGGCAGCCCGAGCAGCTCGCCCGTGAGCAGCACGGGCAGCGGCCGGGCGACCTCGGCGACGAGATCGACCGACCGCCGTCCACGCAGCGGCGTGAGCAGACCGGCCACCAGCTCGGTGACCAGCGGACGCAGCGGCTCGACGTTCACAGCCGTGAACACCGAGGCCCCGAGTCGGCGCAGCCGGTCGGCGGACTCGGTGCACAGCAACGGTTCCGCCACAGCCATGGGCAGGGACCGCAACGCCTGGCCGTCGAGGTCGTCGCCGTCGATGACGTGCCCGGCGGCCCGGGTGTCCCGACTCAGGCGCGGGTCGGAAAGCCCGGCCCGCACGTCCTGATATCCGGTCACCAGCCACACTTTCGCCCCGCCCGCGGTCACCGTCGGGACGATCCCCGGTAACTCCGGTGTCGGTCGCTCACACATGTCCCGCGCACCCCCGTGCCGTTGCCGTCAAGTGTGGGTGACACGAGCGGTAACGCGGACCGGTTCAACCCCGAACGAAATCAATCACCCGGGCGGCCACCTCGGCCGGCGACGGCATGGCCGCGACCTCGGCGGCGACCTCGGCCGCGGTGGTGCGGAACTTGTCCTCGTCGAGCAGCTGGTTGATCACCCGCGCGTCGAGCTCGGACTCCTCGACCTGAAGGCCGATGCCACGGTCCTGCACCGCGTCGGCGTTGATGTACCGGTCCGCGCCGCTGGGCGCGACCAACTGCGGCACGCCCATGGTCAGCGGCGTCATCGCGGTGCCGGCGCCGCCGTGGTGGATGAGCAGGGAACTGCTGGCCAGCAACGAGTTCAGCGGGATCCAGCCCGCGGCGCGGACGTTCGAGGGCAGTGGGCCGAGGCTGTCGAGGTCGACCTTCTCACCCAGCGCCAGCACGAACTCGGCGTCCACGTCCGGCGCCGCCGCGATGATCCGCTCGACCGGGCCGAGGCCGTTCATCGTCGGGGCGACGGTGCCGAGCGTGACGGCGACCCGCGGCCGGTCGGGAACCTCGCCCAGCCAGTCCGGTTCCACGCCGCCGCCGTTGTAGGGCACGTACCGCATCGACCAGCCCTCGGGCTCACCGGCGATCATGCTGGGCGGCGCGATGTCGACGTGCGCCAGCCGCTCCGGCAGGCCGACGCCGTGCTGCTCGAACTCGGCGGCCATGTGCTCGCGGAACATCTCCGTCATGCCGGCCGGGCGCACGAAGCCGAAGCCGTGGCCGATCCGCGGCACGCCCAGCCGGGCCGCGGCGATCAGGCCCGCGCCGGACATGGAGCCTTCCACGATGACGTCCGGGCGGAACCGCTCGGCGGCGGCCAGCACGCCCGGCACCAGCGGCCTGGTCAGGAACGGCAGGAACTCGCCGACCTCCTTGAGGTCCCGGACGCGGCGGGCGCCCATCTCGGCGAAATGCGGATGCTGCCCGCGGATCTGCTCGAACTGCTGCCGCATGTCGTATCCGGGCAGCACGTCCACGACCGGCAGGCCGGCGTCGGCGACCACCAGCCCGGCGCTGGCCGTGGCGACCAGGACGTCGTGTCCGGCCGCGCGCAAAGCCCAGGTCAGCGGGACGATCGGGAAGACATGGCCCACACCGGGGGCCGAAACTACGAGAACACGCACGAGGACTCCCCCATAGAGAACGAAGCGTTTTCTATCCTTACGGTAGTCCCGGGTGTTAGAGAACGCAACGGACTCTAAGCTGAATGGATGGGTGGCGTGGATCACCGCAAGGGGCCGCGACGACGCGGCGACGAGCTCAACCAGGCGATCTTCGCGGCCGCCCTGGAGGAGCTGGTTGAGGTCGGCTACCAGCGGCTGACCATGGAGCGGGTGGCCGAGCGGGCCCGCACCAGCAAGGCCTCGCTGTACCGGCGCTGGGCCGGCCGGCCTGAGCTGATCATGGACGCCACCCTCAACGTCTTCCCCGCCGTCGGAGAGCTGCCCGACACCGGCGAGCTTCGTGGCGACCTGCTCGCGGCCCTGCGCACCATGGCCGACGCGTTGAACAGCCCGCTGGGCCAGGCCGTGCGTGCGGTGCTCGCCGAGGTCACCATCGACCAGGCGGCCATGCGCCGGCACCGGGAGCGTTTCGTCGAGCGCCGCAACCAGCTCATGCTCGACCTCGTACGCCGCGCCGCCGCCCGTGGCCAGGTCCGCCCCGGCGCGCTGACGCCCCGCGTCGCCGCCGTCGGCCCCGCGCTGATGCGCGACCACTTCCTCACCCACGGCGGCCCCATCACCGACGAGGTGATCACCGAGATCGTCGACGAGGTGCTGGTCCCGCTGCTGCGGGCCTGACGGCTCAGCCGATCTGGCCGCCGCCGCAGGACCGGAACATCGCCGGGGTGAGCTGCGACTCCTTGAAGAACCGCCGCACCTCGGGCGCCGTGATCAGGCACTTCAGCTGGTCGGGAAGATCGACGTCCGCCTCGGCCGCCATGATCCGGTCGATCAGGTCGGCATCCTGTTCGAGGTGCTCGGCCAGCAGCGGCCACCGCAGGCGGATGATCGTCCACAGCGCGAGCGCGTCCGGGCCCACGGTGTTGCCCTCCAGCGTGCGCAGGGTGCGCACCACGCCGTAGGTGTTGACGAAGCGCTTCATGCCGCGGGGGTTGGCCAGCAGCAGCGGGGCGAACTTCTGGAGCGCGTGCTCGGTCGCCTCGCTGACCTCCGGCGTGGACATCTTGGCGATGGCGTCGGCGATGACCGCCCGCCGAACCGGTGGGCTGGCGTTGTCGAGGACGTCGAGCACCTCGCCCTCGGTGCGGCTGCTCACCATCCGGGCCTGCGCCTCGTGCACCTCGTCGGTCGGCTCCTGACGGCCAGAGTCGGGGGCGACCCCCAGCAGCGTGTCGAAGTAGCAGGATCGCGCTTCCTCGCCCATGGCCGGCATCGGCACGCTGAGCTGGAACAGCTTGTCCAGGAACAGATGTCCGAGCGGCCGGCCCGGTTCGTCCACGGCGCCCTGGAAGTTCTCGTACGTCTTCTCGTAGGCCCGGCGCAGCCACGCCCCGTCGGCCGCGACCACGAAACTGGCCGCGCGCGGGATCTGTTTCGTGCCGCCCGGCGCGTCGCGAACCAGGTTCTGCACCGCTTCCAGGATCGCCACCACGTACTTCTCGTCGCACCGGTCGAGGTCGTCGATGAACAGCACCACCGGTTTGGACGCGTGGTCGACCAGCCAGGCGAAGTGCTCCGTCACTTCACGCATCGGGTTGGTGTGCGACTGCTCCAGCAGCCTGGCCCCGCTGGCCGAGTTCCACAGCAGCAGCCGGGCCGCGATCTTGCCCACCGACCAGAACGCCGCCAGCACCGCCAGCCCGCCGGTGATCGCCTTGGCGAAGTCTCCGAAGTCCTTGGGCGCCAACGGAATCGGCCGGAAGATCATGAGCACCGCGGCGACAAGCACCGCCAGCACGAGCATCGCCAGCAGATACGAGGCTCCCGACCGGCGCACCCGCGCCCAAGTCTCCCTTACGTGCCACCGCAGGCGGTTCCGTCGCGGCTGGGCCCGGATCAGCTGGTCCCGCAGGCAGGTGATCAGCGCCCACCACGGCGGTTCCACCCGGGCGTACCGCCAGGCATTGAACGTCACGACCATTGCCGATGCGGCTAGCTCGTGCTCGATCAGGTTGAGCAGGCTCGTCTTGCCCGCGCCCCAGGGTCCATCCAGGTGCAGCAGGAAGGACACCTCCGGCCGCCGATCCTGCGCCTGCCGCAACCGTTTGGCCAGGTCTTCGGCCAGCAGATCCCGGTCCAACCGGTCTTTGCACGCCGGCGCGTCATCCACGAACTCGACGTTCTGCCGGGGCTTTCGCGTGAGCCTGCTCAGCCGTTTCGCGGCCGCCGTCCGATCCTCAGCGGTGTCCTCCCGCATCACCAGTTCGTGGGCGTAGGCATGGATCAACGGATACAGCCGATAGTCCGCACCGTCCCGGTCGAGCATGCTCGTGTTCGCGAGGGTCTCGAGCAAACCGGCAGCGGCCTGTGGCGGCACGTCGGCCAACGCGGCGGCTTCCGCAATTGTGACCGGACCACCCGGATGCAGCCCCAACAGCCGCAGCAGCCGATCGGCCTCGGTCGACAGCGTGTTATAGGTCAGGGACAGTAAGGCTTTCAATGAGACCGGGTCATCGAATCCGCCGAAGCTCTCGACCAACTCGAACAGGGGCTGCTGACTTCGCAGCGCGTGACCGGCTGCCACACGCAGGGCCAACGGCACTCCTTGACAGCCGTCGATGAGCCTGCTGAATGCTTCGGGTTCAGCGGCCATCCGCTCGCCACCGAGCACTTCCTCCAACAGATCCCGGGATTCGGCGTTGGCCAGCGGCCCGAGGTTGACCACCCTGGCAAAGGCGGTCGCCGGCAGGTCCATGTCCCGACGGCTCGTGATCACCAATCGGCAGTCGCCGGAGCCGGGTATCAACGGCTCGACCTGTTCACCGGCGGCGACGTTGTCGAGAACAATCAGCAGGCGGCGGCCGCTGATCAGCGCGCGGAACGCTGCCGAGCGGGCATCGAGGCCGTCCGGAATCCGGTCGGGCTCGACGCCGAGAGCGCTCAGGACTGACGTCAGCGCCTCGGCGGGCGCGACTGGGACGCCGCCCACGGAGTAACCGCGCATGTCGATGAAGATCTGGCCGTCGCGGAAGCGGCCGACAACCTGGCTGGCCCAATGCAGTACCAACGCCGTCTTGCCGATGCCGCCCACGCCCAGCACCTGGGCAATGTTCCGCTCGTCGGCCTCGACCAGCAGGTCGAGCATTTTGATCTCGCGACCTCGTCCGACGAAGTTCGGCACCGGCGCGGGGAGCTGCCGCGGGATCGGCCCTGTCATCACGGCCCCTTTCGCGTGCGAACGGGTACAGGATGCACCGGGAGGCCGAGAAATACGTGTTACTCCTTCTTTGGCGTGAAAGGGGGCTCGACTTGTGCCACCTTGGGACCGGTGGAGCTTCGTCTGCTGGGACCGGTCGGCGCGCGGGTGGGCGATGACGTCGTGGCGCTGGGGCCACGGCAGCAGCGGCTGGTGCTGGCCCTGCTGGCGCTGGAGGTCAACCGGACGGTCCCGGTGCAGAGGCTGATCGAGTGGGTGTGGCCGGGCGACCCACCGCGCAGTGCGCCGCATGCGATCAAGGTGCAGGTGTCGAACCTGCGGGCGATCCTGGCCGACGTGGGCGAGGCGGTGGGGATCGCCACCGAAGGCGCGGGGTATTTGCTGCGGGCCGATCCGCTGGCGGTGGACGCGCATCGCTTCCTCGACGGCGTGGCCCGGGCCCGGCTCGCGCCGAACGACAGGGCCAAGATCGCCCTGCTCGACCAGGCGCTGGGCCTGTGGCATGGGCCGGCGCTGGCCGACGTCGCGGCGCCGGAGATCCGCGAAAGGCTGTGCGGCGGCCTCGAAGAGACGCGCCTGGTGGCGATGGAGGACCGAATCGACGCGCGGCTCCGCCTGGGCCAGCACAACGAGATCCTGGGCGAGATAACCACTTTCGCCGACACTCACCCGACCCGGGAACGGCTCATCGGCCAGCTCGTGCTGGCCCTGCATCGCGCCGGCCAGTCGACCAAGGCGCTGGGCATCGCCCGCCGCACCCGGGCGCACCTGGCCGAAGAGCTGGGCATCGATCCCGGCGCGGAGCTGCAACGCCTCGAACTGGCCGTGCTGCGCAACGATCCCGCCCTCGACCTGATGCCGCCGCGCGAGCCGGAATCGGCGCTGCCAGCCCATCGAACGAGGCTGATCGGCCGCGACCGTGACGTCGCCGACGTGGTCGAACGGGTCGGTGCCGCGCGGCTGGTGACGCTGACCGGACCCGGCGGCGTCGGCAAGACCCGGCTGGCCCTGGCCGCCGCGAGGGAGCTGGATACGCGGTTTGCCGACGGCGTCACGGTCGTGCCGCTGGCCCCGATCCGCGACCCGAACCTGGTGCTGCCGACCATCGCCGCCGGGCTGGCCATCAAGGACCTGGCCGGCGATTCGTTGCGCACCACCGTGCAGCGGCACCTGCGGGACCGGAATCCATTGCTGTTGCTGGACAATCTCAAACACCTGCTGGACGCCGCGCCGGACATCGGCTGGCTGCTCGACGCCGCGCCCCGGCTCACGGTGCTGGTCACCAGCCGGTCTCCACTACGGCTGAACGGTGAGCAGCTGCGCCCGGTGCAGTCGCTGGACATGCCGGCGGCGATGGAGCTGTTCACCGAACGCGCGCGTCAGGCCGGGGCGCTCGGCGACCTCGACAGCGACACGGTTGAGGCGATCTGCGAGCGGATGGACCGCCTGCCGCTGGCCGTCGAGCTCGCGGCCGCCCGAACCCGGCTGCTGTCCCCGAGGCCCTGCAAGACCAGCTCGAACGGTCCCACGACCTGCTCACCGACGGGGCTCGTGACCTCCCGGCCCGGCACCAGGCGCTGTCGGCCACCATCGCGTGGAGCTACGACCTGCTCACCACCGACGAACAAGCCATGCTGCGGGCGATGTCGGTGTTCGCCGGAGGTTGCACGGCGGCGGCCGCGGCCGAGGTCGCCGATCTGGACCTGACCACGACCCTGAGGCTGTTGAGCGGATTGCTGGACGCCAGCCTGATCGTGCGCCAGGGCGAGTCGCGGTTCGCCCTGCTGGAGACCGTCCGGACCTTCGCCCGGGCCCAGGGAAACCTCGACGGCCTCCGGGAACGCCACGCCGTGCACGTCGAAGGCCTCATGCGGCAGGCGCGACACGGCGTGGACGGCCCGGACCAGCGCACGTGGTTCCGGCGGTTGACCGACGAGCGGGACAACCTGCGGGCGGCCATGCGCTGGCTGCTCGACCGGGGCCTGTTCGCCCGCTGCGCCGCGATCCTCGACTTCCACCCGCTCTGGCTGGTCGCGGGCAGCTTCCGCGAGTACCAGCAGTGGGCCCGGGAGATCCTGGCCGACAGCGACCAGGCCGCCGTGCTCGCGCACTACGCGTACACGGTGACCGGCCGGGACCTGGCCGAGGTGGGCCGGCTGGCCGACAAGGCCATCGCCATGGCCCGGGACACCGGCGATCCCGAGACGCTGGCCACCGCGCTGTGCCGTCGGGCCCACATCGGGAACTGGACCAGGGACTACGCGCTGTCCCACGCCATGCTCACCGAGGCGGAGATCGTGCTGCGCCAACTGGACTGGCCGAGCACCCACGGCGGCGTGCGAGCCATTCGGGCCGGCATGGAGCTCAAGCTGGGCCGGCCCGAGCAGGCCGAACGCGACCTGATCGCGCTGGAGGCCGAGCGCCGGCCGGCCGGTGCGCCATGGGACCTGGGCGTGATCCTGGCCTGGCGGGCCGCCGTGCTGATCCACCGGGCCGAGTGGGCGCCGGCCGAGCGGGCGGCCCGGGAGGCGGTGGCGATCCTGGAGCCGGTCGGCGCGCCCTTGATCATGGTGCTCGCGCTGATCTACCTGGCGGTCATCGCCGCGCACCGGGACGACCCGACCCGGTCGGCCCGGCTGGGCGGCGCCGCCTCCACGTACGCCGACCAGTTCAGCCCGGGCATGATCGCCCGGTCCGTGGCCCGACTGTTCACCGATGCCCTGGCCACGGCCCGAGACTCCCTCGGCGCGCAGTCCTACGACATCCTGTTCGCCGAGGGCCGGGCCATGAACTGGCGTCAGACCGTGGAACTGGCCCTCAGCTGAGCAGGGCCGGCAGGTCCCGCACCGACTCCAGCACGTGAGTTGCCCGCACCGCCTCGAATTCCGCCCGGGTCGAGGCCCCGGTGAGGACGCCGGCGGCGATGGAGGCGCCGGCCCGCAGGCCGCTGACCACGTCGGACGGGGTGTCGCCGACCACGGCGACCTCTCGCACGTCGTCGATGCCCAGGCGCAGCACGGCCGTGAGCACCATGTCCGGGAACGGCCGCCCGCGGCCGGCGTCGGCCGGCGTGAGGGCGATGTCGGCCAGGTCGTGCCAGCCGAGGGCGGCGATGATGGCGTCCTGGGTGGGACGGGCGAAGCCGGTGGTCAGCGCGACCTTCACGCCGGCGGCCCGCAGGTCCTTGATCGCCTGCTCGGCACCCGGGACCGACGAGCAGTGGCCGGCCTCGACGAGCCGACCGTAGGCGGCTTCGAAGGCCCGATTGGCCTGCTGCGCCTCGGTTTCCGGCAGCAGCGCCCGGAACACGACGATCTTGGACTGCCCCATGGTGCGGCGCACGTGGTCCAACATCGCCGGGAAGCGATCGTCCGTGCAGGACACTCCTACGGCGCCGATGGCCTCGGTGAACGCCCGCTCGACCAGGCCGTCGTCGGCCACCGTGGTGCCGGCCATGTCCAGTACTGCCAAGGAGATCATCAGAGTCCCGCCTCCAGTGCGGTGCGCTCGGCGATGGCCGGCGAACAGGTCATGCCCCGGCCGCCCGGTCCGGTGATCAGCCAGGCGTTGTCGGCGACGGCGGCCCGGTGCACGACCATGGCCGGATCGGTGTGCTGGGCGTACACGCCGGCCCACCGCCGCCGGATCGGCGGAAGTGCCCGCCCCAGCAGGGATTCCGCCACAGAAACGAGATGCTCGTACGGGGCGGAGTCGACGTCGAAGGTGAAGGGCTCGTCGTACTCGTGGGTGTCGCCGATGGTCAGCGAGCCATCAAGCCGTTGCACCATCAGGAGTTGCATCTTGTGCTCACGGGGAACCGGCGGCTGCGGCTGCTCGCGGTTCAAGGCGTCCAGCGCCGGGCCGCGATAGGCCGGGTAGTAGCGGAAGCTGTCCCCGTCGGCCACCGACGTGGTCAGCGGCTCGTCCAGCGGATCGGTCTGCATCATCTGCAACCGCACCCGCCGCACCGGCACCTCGCCGACGATCTCCCGCACCAGGCCGCCCAGCGCCGCCCCCGTGCACAGCAGGACCAGATCCGCCCCGTGCACGTCGCCGTGATCATCGCGCACGCCGTGGGGCAGCAACGCCCGAACCTCACGACCCGGCAGCCAGGTGTAGCGACCGGAGGCCAGGAGGTGTTGCCGCAGCGCCGGTTGCGCCACGCGAGGCTCCACGGCGGCGTCCCGCTCGCACAGCAAGCCGCCCAGCATCTCGCCGCGCAGCGCCGGGTTCACCAAGCGGACCTCATTGGGGGCCAGCAGCTTCAGGCCGCGCTCGGCGGCATCGCCACGAGCCACGACCTCCTCGGCCACGGCCAGCTCCAGCGGGGTCCGCAGCGCCGTGAGGGAGAAGTTGGCCCGGAAGCCGACGCCGTCGACCTGACGGCCGATCTCCGCCCACAGCTCGCGGGCCCGCCGGGCCACCGCCAGCTCCTCGCCGGCCGCCCGCCCGCCGACCCAGACCAGGCCGAAGTTGCGCACGGAAGCGCCCCTGGCCTGCCGTTCTCGTTCGATCTGAAGGACTTCGTGGCCGCGTTGCACGGCCTGCCATGCGTGCATCGTCCCGAGCACGCCTCCACCGACGACCACCACTCGCACGGCCACGACCGTAGCATGGACTAGAGCAGTTACCATCACGTTACCTAAGGGTGGATCGAAGGCGACGGGGCGCAGACGGCAGAATCGACGCCGTGATGTCCATTGAGCAGAGGATCGCCGACGAGCTCGGCGTGCGGGACGGGCAGGTGGCCGCGGCCGTCGGTCTGCTCGACGGCGGTGCGACGGTGCCGTTCGTCGCCCGCTACCGCAAGGAAGCAACCGACGGCCTTGACGACGCCCAGCTGCGCACCCTGGAGGAGCGCCTGCGCTACCTCCGCGAGATGGAGGAGCGGCGGGCCGCGATCCTGGAGTCGGTCGCCGAGCAGGGCAAGCTGGACGACGCGCTGCGCGAGCAGATCATGACCGCCGACTCCAAGGCGCGGTTGGAGGACATCTACCTGCCGTACAAGCCCAAGCGGCGGACCAAGGCCCAGATCGCCCGCGAGGCCGGCCTCGAGCCGCTGGCCGACGGCCTGCTGGCCGACCCGACCCTCGACCCCCAGGCCACCGCCGGGCAGTACGTGGACGCCGAGAAGGGCGTCGCCGACGCGGCCGCCGCGCTGGAGGGCGCCCGGTCCATCCTGGTCGAGCGCTTCGGCGAGGACGCCGACCTGATCGGCGCGCTGCGCGAGCAGATGTGGACCCGCGGCGCCATGGTGTCCAAGGTCCGCGACGGCCAGCAGGAGGCCGGGGCCAAGTTCAGCGACTACTTCGAGTTCTCCGAGCCGTTCACCAAGCTCCCGTCGCACCGCATCCTGGCCATGTTCCGGGGCGAGAAGGAGGAGGTCCTCGACCTCAGCCTGGAGCCGGAGGAGCCGGTCGAGGGCCAGCCGTCCGACTACGAGATCCGCATCGCCGCCCGGTTCGGCATCGACAACCAGGGCCGCCCGGCCGACAAGTGGCTGACCGACACCGTGCGGTGGGCCTGGCGCACCCGCATCCTGGTGCACCTCGGGGTGGACCTGCGATCCCGGCTTCGGCAGGACGCCGAGGACGAGGCCGTGCGCGTGTTCGCGGCCAACCTGCGCGACCTGCTGCTGGCCGCCCCGGCCGGCACCCGCGCCACCATGGGCCTCGACCCGGGCTTCCGCACCGGCGTGAAGGTCGCGGTCGTGGACGCCACCGGCAAGGTCGTGGCCACCACCGCGATCTACCCGCACCAGCCGGCCAACCGCTGGGACGAGTCGCTGGCCACCCTGGCCAAGCTGTGCGAGCAGCACAAGGTGGAGCTGATCTCGATCGGCAACGGCACCGCGTCCCGCGAGACCGACAAGCTGGCCGCCGACCTGATCAAGCTGCGGCCCGAGCTGAAGCTGACCAAGATCGTCGTCTCCGAGGCCGGCGCCTCGGTGTACTCGGCCTCCGCGTTCGCCTCGGCCGAGCTGCCGGACATGGACGTGTCGCTGCGCGGCGCGGTGTCCATCGCGCGGCGGCTGCAGGACCCGCTGGCCGAGCTGGTCAAGATCGACCCGAAGTCCATCGGCGTCGGCCAGTACCAGCACGACCTGGCCGAGACCAAGCTGTCCCGGTCGCTGGACGCGGTGGTCGAGGACTGCGTGAACGCCGTCGGCGTCGACCTCAACACCGCGTCGGCTCCGCTGCTGACCCGGGTGTCGGGCATCGGGGCCGGGCTGGCCGAGAACATCGTGCAGCACCGCGAGAGCAACGGCCCGTTCCGCTCCCGCGAGGCCCTCAAGGGCGTGGCCCGGCTGGGTCCCAAGGCGTTCGAGCAGTGCGCGGGCTTCCTGCGCATCCCCGGCGGCGACGACCCGCTGGACTCCTCCAGCGTGCACCCCGAGGCCTATCCGGTGGTGCGCCGCATCCTGACGTCCAACAACCTGGCGCTGACCGAGCTGATCGGCAACAGCGCCAAGCTCAAGGCCATCAAGCCGGCCGAGTTCGTCGACGACAAGTTCGGCCTGCCGACCGTCACGGACATCCTCAAGGAGCTGGAGAAGCCCGGCCGCGACCCGCGCCCGGCGTTCAAGACGGCGACCTTCGCCGACGGCGTCGAGAAGATCGGCGACCTGAAGCCGGGCATGGTCCTGGAGGGCGTGGTCACCAACGTGGCCGCGTTCGGCGCGTTCATCGACATCGGCGTGCACCAGGACGGTCTCGTGCACGTGTCGGCGTTGTCGCGCACCTTCGTCAAGGACCCGCGCGACGTCGTGAAGTCCGGTGACGTGGTGCGGGTGAAGGTGCTGGACATCGACATCCCGCGCAAGCGCATCTCGCTGACGCTGCGCCTGGAGGACGAGCCCGAGCGCGGCGGACCGGCCCAGAACAAGGGCGGCGGCGCCCAGCAGGGCGGCGGCCAGCGGCGCCAGGACCAGAACCGCGGCGGCGGCAACAAGCGCGGCGGCAGCGGCGGCGGCCAGCGGCGCGAGGAGCGCCCGGCCACCGGCTCCATGGCCGACGCGTTGCGCAAGGCCGGTTTCGGCAAGTGATCCCCGTCGGCGTGGCCGTCCACTGTGGACGG